>CAYVGE010000026.1:0-1420 GCA_964450395.1 uncultured Actinomycetota bacterium | reverse complement strand
ATGGCGCCCGAAGTCGACCCAGTCGTGTGGGGGCGCGGGTTGTGGGTCGAGTTCGCCACGCATGGCGCCCGAAGTCGACCCAGTCGTGTGGGGGCGCGCCCGTCCGGCGATCCTCAGGCGAGGAGCGCGGCCAGCAGTGCCGCCCGGCGCGGCAGCGAGTCGACGCGCACCCACTCCTCGTCGGTGTGCAGGCCCTCGCCGATGCCGCCGAGCCCGTCGAGCGTGGGCGTGCCCTCGTCGGCGGTCAGGTTGCCGTCGCTCGCCCCGCCCGCCGCGGCCTCGTCGAGCGACAGGCCCAGCTGCGCGGCGCAGGCCCGTGCCCGCGAGAACAGCTCGGCGGTCGCCGCGGTGCGCTGCATGGCGGGCCGGTTGACGTCACCGTCGACCGCGATGGTGACCCCGCCGTCGTCCTGCAGCGCCGCCAGCGCGGTGGCGACCCGCTCGGCCTCGGCCGGCTCGGTGAACCGGACGTCGACGACGGCCTCGGCGTGGGCGGCGACGACGTTGGCCCGGGTGCCGCCCCGCACGGTCCCGACGTTGACGGTCGTGCCGTGGTCACGGTCGCTCAGCTCGGCGACCCGTGGCAGCAGCCGCGCCAGCGCGACGATCGCGTTGCGGCCGTCGAAGAAGTGCTGGCCGGCGTGGGCGGCGCGCCCGGTCGCCGTGACGCGCCACAGCCCGACCCCCTTGCGCTGCGTCTTCAGCGCGCCCGCCGAGGTGCTGGCCTCGAACACGAGCGCCGCCGCCGCGTCGCGGGCGTGCGCCCGGATCAACGCGGCCGACGTGAGGCTGCCGACCTCCTCGTCGGCCGTCAGCAGGGCGCGGACGGGCCGGGCGACGGAGGTGCCGGTGGCCTGCAGGTGGGCCAGCGCATGGCGCGCGATCACCAGCCCGGACTTCATGTCCTGGCTGCCGGGACCCCAGGCGCGCCCCTCGTCGTCGATGCGCCAGGGGTTGCGCTGCAGGGTGCCGACGTCGTGGACGGTGTCGTAGTGACCCACCAGCAGGACCGGCGGCACATCCTGGGGGGTCCCCGCCGGGCCCGGCCAGCGCACCTCGAGGTGCTGGCCCACGCCCTCGACGGGATGTGCGGTGATCGTGGCGCCGGTCTGCGTCCACTGGTCGGTGAGGACCTCGGCGAGCGCATCGAGGCGGTCGACGTCGCCCGTGGGGGACTCGTGCTCGACCAGGTGGCGCAGCTCGTCGACCATCGCGTCGGTGCGGTCGAGGAAGGCGGCGAGCCCGGGCGGTACGTCCGCCGCGTGGCCCGCCGTCACGCCGTCACCGACTCGCCGGCCTGCAGCGCCGCCGTCAGGAAGCCGTGGTCGATCGTCGCGTCGACGCCGGCCACGGTCGGCACCGCCACGGTGCCGTCGGAGGCCAGTGTGACCGGTGGGTCGATGAGGTCGGTGGCCCAGTA
>CAYVGE010000025.1:0-26950 GCA_964450395.1 uncultured Actinomycetota bacterium | reverse complement strand
ACCATCGCCATCTGCAGGGGCGTCGCGCGCACGTCGCGCTGGCCGATCGCGCTCTGGGCGGTCGCCGGCGGGTCCATCTCGTCGGGGACCGAACTGACCGCCAGCGCCGGCAGCTGGAACTCCCACTCAGCGTTGAAGCCGAAGCGCGACGCCTGCTCGGCCAGCGCCCCGGCGCCGAGGTCGAGCCCCAGCTGGGCGAAGGTCGTGTTGCAGCTGACGGTCAGCGCCTGCGTCAGCGTCAGCGGCGAGCCACCGTTGCACAGTGACCCGCCGAAGTTGCTGATCGTCGCGGTCGTCTGGGGCAGGTCGAGCGCCGCCGGGTCCGGGAACGACTGGTCGGGGCTGACGCCCGCTTCGAGCGCGGCCGACGCCGTGACGAGCTTGAACGTCGAGCCGGGCGGATAGGTCTCGCGGACCGCCCGGTTGAGCAGCGGCCTGGCGGGGTCGCCGTTCAGCTCGTCCCACGCCTGGCGGACCTCCTGCGGCTGGTGGCTGGCGAGCCGGTTGGGGTCGTAGGACGGTGACGACCACAGCGCCAGGATCGCGCCGGTGGTCGGCTCGATGGCGACCACCGCCCCCTCGCGGTCGCCGAGTCCGTCGCGCGCCGCCTGCTGCACGGTCTCGCGGACCGTGCTGTGGACCGCGTCGCCGGCCCGCTGTCGGCCGGCCAGCAGGTCGGCGATGTTGCGGGCGAACGCCTCGGGCGCGTTGCCCGTCAGCTCCTCGTTGAACGCCTGCTCGATCTCCGACCGGCCGAAGATCGGCGACGAGTAGCCGGTGACGTGCGCGAACAGCGACCCCGGGTCGTACTCGCGCAGGAACTTCAGCTCGCCGTCGGTCTCGGTCGACTCGGCGATCGGCCGCTCGCCCGACCCCTGCCCGATCAGGATGCGGCCGCGCTCCGACTCGTACTCATCCACCAGTCGACGCGCGTTGCCGTCGTTGGAGGCGAGGTCGTCGGCGCGGACGACCTGCAGGTAGTTGAGGTTGATGAACAGCGCGCCGAACAGCGCGACCATCATGAGGGCGACGCGGCGGATGCTCGCGGTCACGACGTGCGCTCCAGGTGGTGGGCGGCGGCGTTCATGCGCCGCGCCCGCCGGCATCGGGTCGCGGGACGCGCAGGGTGGCGCCCGCCTCGTCGTTCGCGCGGCCGGCCGCGCGGCGCGAGACCCGCCGCAGCGGTGCCGGGCGCGTGTTGACCTCGCCGGTCGAGATGCGGATCAGCAGCGCCACCAGCACGTAGTTGGCCAGCAGCGACGACCCGCCGTAGGACACGAATGGCAGCGTCAGGCCCGTCAGCGGGATCAGACGGGTCACACCGCCGACGATGATGAAGACCTGCAGCGCGTAGAGGGTGGTCAGACCCAGCGCCAGCAGCTGCCCGAACTCCTGGTGGCAGCGCAGTGCGATGCGGAACCCCCGGCCGATGAACAGCAGGTAGCACAGCAGCAGCGCGGTCGTGCCCAGCAGGCCCGCCTCCTCGCCGATCGCGCTGAAGATGAAGTCGGTCGACACGATCGGGATGTAGTCGGGGTGACCCTGGCCGAGACCGACGCCCGCCACACCGCCGGTGCCCAGCGCGAACAGCGACTGCTGCAGCTGCCCGGCGCCGAACGCCTCGCTGTTCCACAGGTCCAGCCAGATGCCGATGCGGTCCTGCACGTGGCCGAACACCAGGTAGGCGATGTAGCCGCCGGCGGCGAACAGCCCCAGGCCGCCGATCACGTAGGCGATCCGCGCGGTCGCGACGTACAGCATGCTGATGAACAGGCCGAACAGCAGCAGCGACAGGCCCAGGTCGCGCTCGAAGACCAGCACGGCCAGGCTCAGCCCCCACACGGCGAGCACCGGCCCGAAGGCGCGGGCCGGCGGGACCATCAGCGGGCCGAGCCGGTTGGTGGCCACCGTCAGCAGCTGACGGTTCTCGGCCAGGTAGCTCGCGAAGAAGACGGCGAGGCCGATCTTGGCGAACTCGCCCGGCTGGATCGAGAAGCCGGCGACCCTGATCCACAGGTTCGCGCCGTTGATGTTGGCGCCGATGACCGGAAGCAGCGGCATCAACAGCAGGACGATGGCGGCGATGCCGATGCTGTAGCGGTAGCGGTCCAGGACCTCCTCGTCGCGCACCGCGAGCAGGGTGGCGATCAGCAGCCCGACGCCGACCATGGTCCACACGGTCTGCGACGGCGCGAGCTCGGACGCGTCGCTGCCCGCCAGGGCGTAGTCGATGCGCCGGATCATGACCAGGCCGATGCCGTTGAGCACGAACGCCAACGGAAACAGCAGCGGGTCGGCGCCGGGGACGATGCGCCGCAGGAACAGGTGGGTGCCGACGGCGATGGCGGCGAGCACCCCGCCGTAGCCGGCCAGGCCGGCGGGGAGCTTGGGCTCGCGGGCCAGGCCGACGAGGGCGTAGGCCACCAGGCACACGACCAGTGCCAGGACCAGGAGGCCCAACTCGGTGTTCGCGCGTCGTCGGGCTTCGAGCTTGGCTGCGGAGGCGTTCACGGACCCAGGGTAGGTTCGCTCAACGGCTCACCGACACCCTGCGACGGTGCCTGGTTGGCCTCCAGCTGCCCCTGCAGGTCGGTGACGATGCGCCGCGCGTCGTCCAGGCTCTGCGCCGTCAGGCCCTCGCGGATCGTCTGCTGCCGGAACGCCGGGAACTCGTCCACCGGCGTCGCGGTCACCTCGTCCTCGAGCACCCGAGAGATGCTCATCCCGGCGATCTCCTGCGGCAGGCCCCGGTAGATGGCCAGCGTGCCCTCGTGCTCGCCGACGAAGTACGAGCGCGACAACAGGAAGGCGGCGCCGCCGGCCACGACGGCCAGCACTGCGAGCACCGCGACCACGGCGATCAGCACGCGCACCCAGGTGGAGCGCCGGCCGTCCTCGACGGGCCGGTCGGCGCCCTGCGGGGCGCCAACACGGCCCATCTTCTCGGCCCACGGCTCGTCGGACGGCGGCGCGCTGGTGTCGATGGCCACCTGGGAGGACGACGCCTCCGCACCGGCGGCGGTGCCGTCGCCATCGCCGTCCGCGCCGGCGGCGGTCGACGGCGACCCGGCTGCATCCGCGGCCGACGGACCACCCTCGGGCGTCGACAGCTGCTGGGTCGTGGATCCGGCCGCGGCCGCCGTGGTGGCGGTCGCGGTGCTCCACCGGTCACCGACCCGCACCAGCACCACGGTGATGTTGTCGGGTCCGCCCGCGGCGTTGGCCTCGGCGAGCAGCGCGCGCACCGCCTCGTCGCCATCGACGGTCCGGGCGAGCGTCTCGGAGATCCGGGCGTCGGGCACGGGGCCCGACAGGCCGTCGGAGCACAGCAGCACCTGGTCACCATCACGCAGCGTGATGGGCGGCAGCACCTCGACCTCGACCGTCGCCTCGTGGCCGATCGCCCGGGTGATGACGTTGCGCTGGGGGTGGGTCGCTGCCTCGTCGCGCGACAGCCGGCCCTCCTGCACCAGCCGCTCGACCAACGTGTGGTCGGTGGTCAGCTGGCTCATGGCCTCGTCGTCGCGCAGCAGGTACGCGCGGCTGTCGCCGACGTGCGCGACGTGCAGCTGGCCGTCGCGCACGGCGACGGCGGTCAGGGTGGTCCCCATCCCCTCGAGCTCGGGGTCCGCCGACGCACGATCGACCACCAGGGTGTTGGCATCGCGGACGGCCTCGGCCAACAGCTCACCGATGGCGGTGGGGTCGGTCACGTCCGACAGGTCCAGCGCCCGCAGCGGCTCGAGCGCGGCGTCCGAGGCGATCTCGCCGGCCTGGTGGCCGCCCATGCCGTCGGCGACGGCGAAGATGCGGTCGGCGACGAGGAAGCTGTCCTCGTTGCCCGCGCGCACCCGGCCGGTGTGCGTCGCACCGAATGCGCGCACCTGCAGCGCGTCCCTGCGCAGCGTCACTTCCTGACCTCGACGATCGTCTTGCCGATCCCGAGTTGGTCTCCGGCGGCGATCTGCGCCGGCGCCGTGACCTTGACCCGATTGAGGAACGTTCCGTTCGTGGACTTGAGGTCCGCGACCATCCAGCCGCTGTCGGACTTGTAGATGCGCGCGTGGTCGTCGCTCACGTAGGGGTCCTCGAGCCGCACTGTACTCGACGGCGATCGGCCGAAGAGCACGGTCTGATCGGCCAACTCGATCACCCGGGGCCGACCGTTGGGGAAGTGCACCACCAGCTGGCTGGGGACCGCGCGGCGGGGGGTGCTGCTGCCCGGCGTGGGCTCGGGCGCCGACCGCCGGGCCCGCGCGGGTCGCGGCGGCGCCGACGACGGTCCGGCGCGCAGGTCACGCACCACGGCACGCACCGCGCGCCACACGAAGATGTAGAGCAGCAGCAGGAAGAAGCCCTGCAGCAGCCAGAGGATGATCGGCGGCATGGGTCAGCTGCCCGCGATGAAGCGCATCCTGACGTTGCCGAGCTCGATGTCCTCGCCACCGGACAGGTACTCGCGGTCCACGCTCGCCCCGTTGACCATGATGCCGTTGGTCGAGCCGAGGTCCTCGATGAGCCACCCGTTGGTCGCCTGGCTGATCCGGGCGTGCCGGCGCGAGACGGACGGGTCGTCGAGCTGCACGTCGCAGCCGGGCATGCGCCCGATGACGGCCTGGCGCGCCAGGGGGACGCGCTGGCCCGCCTGGTCGACGAGCTCCAGCGACGCGCGCGCGCCGCTCGGCACGCCCCCGCCGGTGCCGCGACCCGCGGACTGGTGGCCCGCCTGCGCCTCGACCTTGCCCCGCAGCTCGTAGGTGCCGACGGGGACCTGGTCGTTGACGGCGAGCTCGATGCGCGCCGGGCCGCGCAGCTGCCAGCCGCGCTCCGCCGCGGTGCGCACGAGGACGTCGCTGAGCTCGTTGGCCAGCGACTCGCCGAACTCGCGGAAGCGCTCGTGGTCGGCCGGGTTCAGCTCGAAGCGGTAGACGTTCGGGACGAACACCCCGTCGACGCCGACGTTCTGGTAGTTGCCCGCGTAGCGCTGGACGGCCTTGGCGAGCTCCACCGGCTGCAGGCCGGACCGGAACGCCCTGGCGAAGAACCCTTCGACCGCGCCTTCGAGGCGTCGTTCGAAATCTTTCAGAACACTCATCCGTTCGCTCTGCTTCCGGTCTGGCGGAGCCGGTCCGCGCCTGCTTCGTGGGTCTCGGGCTCCGCGAAGTTCGGGAGGCGGGCGGCCGCCGTGGCCGCAACGTGCCGGAATGGATGCTACACTCCGCGCGCTGCTGCGCTGATCGTCCACGGGCGAGTGGCGGAATTGGCAGACGCGCAGGATTCAGGTTCCTGTCTCCGTTTAGGAGGTGGGGGTTCAAGTCCCCCCTCGCCCACCAGTTCAGCGCGGCAGTAGCGCCGGCCCGGCGGTGCCGGTCCGGCCCCGGGCGGGCCGGACCCGTACGCACGAGGTCGGCCGACCGGCGCGCGCACCCTGGCCGGAGGTGCAGCCGGGGGTCGTCGGGCGATCAGTCGTGGCCGCGCGCTCGACGCCCTCGGGCCGCCGGCGCTGCCCACACGCCCGTCAGCGGGGGCGGCGCACGTTGGGCATCGGGCCTTTGGGGATGGGCAGGTCGCTGCCACCGATGGCCTGGAGCCGGCGCTCCAGCGGCCCGATCTCCTTGGTCTTGATCGCCCGTGGCAGCTTCATGACGTGCAGGCGCAGGCTGGACAGCTCGACCTGGCCGTCGCCGGGGCCGACACTGACCTCGTGGACGGGCGTGTCGCCCGCGATGCGGGCCGTCTTGCGTCCCTCCTGCTTCAGCAGGGCGCGGACGCGGGCCCGCCGCCCCTCGCCGACCAGGATCACCCCGGGCCGGCCGATCACGCGGTGCACCAGGTCCTGCTTGCCACTGAACGCCACGGCCGGCGTGATCTTCCACGTGCCGCGGAGCTGCTGCAGGACCGCGAGCGCCGCCCCGGGCTGACCCTCGATGCGCGCGATGGCGGCGCGCTGCCCACGGATCCCCAGGACCGCGACCGCGGCCGCGGCCGCGGTCGCCAGGCCGCTGATCACGCCGACCACCGGCGCGCCCAGCCAGGTCAGCAGGAGCAGGGGAACCGCCAGCCCGGCCAGCGCGGCCGCCAGCATGTAGGGCACGAGCCGGTCGTCGACGGCACGGGTCTGGGTGAAGGCGAGGCGAAATTGTGCGATCCGCCCGCCTAGTCGATCGCGGAATCGGGAAGCCATGACGTGATGGTATGGCGTCGTCCGTGCGCTGTGCACGCACGCACAGGAGAACCGTTGTGACCGACACCCCGCCCGGCGCGGCCGTGGGCCTCGGCAGCGCCCGCTACCTCAACCGCGAGCTGTCGACCATGGCGTTCAACGCCCGCGTCCTGGACATCGCCGCCGACAAGCGGCGCCCGCTGCTCGAACGCGCCAAGTTCGTCGCCATCTTCGCCACCAACAACGACGAGTTCTTCCAGAAGCGGGTCGGCAGCCTGCTCGAGCAGGCCAAGACCGGAGCCGAGACGGTCTCGCCGGACCAGATCCCGCCGGCGGAGCAGCTGGCGGCCGTCCGCAGCACCGCGCAGGAGCTCGCCGACCGCCAGGCGGCCCTGTACAACGACGAGATCGCCCCCGGCCTGGCGGCGGCCGGCCTGACCGTGTGCGACTGGGAGGACCTCGACGAGGAGGAGCTCGCCCACGTCACGCGGCACTTCGACGACCTGATCTTCCCCGTGCTCACGCCGCTGGCGATCGACCCGGGCCACCCCTTCCCGCACATCTCGAGCCTGTCGCTGAACCTCGCCGTGGTGCTCAACGACCCCGACCGCAACCGCCGGCAGCTCGCCAGGGTCAAGGTGCCGTCGCTGCTGGACCGCTTCGTGGAGCTGCCATCGGGCGACCGCTACGTGCCGGTCGAACTGGTCATCGCGAACAAGCTCGACACGCTGTTCCCGGGCATGGAGGTGCGCGAGTGTCACCTGTTCCGGGTGACGCGCAACGCCGATCTGGCCATCCGCGAGGACGAGGCGGAGGACCTGCTCGAGACGATCGAGGACCACCTGCTCGAACGGCGCTTCGGCAACGCGGTGCGCCTGGAGGTCCACCCGTCGATGCCCGACCGGCTGGCCGACCGCCTTCTGCGGGAGCTCGACCTCGGAGCCGCCGCGGTCACGGTGGTCGACGCGCCGCTGGACCTGTCGTCGATGTGGGAGCTGTACTCCAGCGGCGGCGACGACCTGCGCGATCCCGCGTGGGAGCCGCGGGTGCCCGCACGGCTGTCCGCGCTGGACTCGGCACCGGCCGCCATCTTCTCGGAGATCCGGCGCGGTGACATCTTCGTGCAGCACCCCTACGACAGCTTCGACGCCTCGGTCGGTCGCTTCATCGTCGACGCCTCGAAGGACCCGAAGGTGCTGGCGATCAAGCTCTCGATCTACCGCACGACCGAGCAGGAGAGCCCGATCGTCGAGGCGCTGATGCGGGCGGCCGAGACCGAGAAGCAGGCCGTGGCGATGGTCGAGCTCAAGGCGCGGTTCGACGAGGAGGCCAACATCCAGCGGGCCCGGCGCCTGGAGGACGCCGGTGTCCATGTGGCCTACGGGCTGATCGGGCTCAAGACGCACTCCAAGATCGCGTTGGTGGTGCGCGAGGAGGACGGGGTGCTGCGCCGCTACGCCCACATCGGCACCGGCAACTACAACCCGAGCACGGCGAGGATGTACGAGGACATCGGCGTCCTGACGTGCGACGAGGAGGTCTGCCGCGACCTGTCGCAGCTGTTCAACTCGCTGACCGGCTACAGCCGTCACGACGACTACGCCAAGCTGCTCGTCGCGCCACGCTCGCTCCGACCGCGGCTGACCGAGCTGATCCGCCGTGAGATCGAGGCGGACGACGGCCACATCGTGGCGAAGGTCAACAACCTGGTCGACACCGACATCATCGATGCGTTCTACGACGCGTCCGAGTCGGGCACGCCTGTCGACCTCATCGTGCGCAGCATCTGCAGCCTGCGGCCGGGGGTGCCCGGCCTCAGCGACACGATCCGGGTCCGCTCCATCGTGGGCGACTTCCTGGAGCACTCGCGGATCTTCCGCTTCGGGTCGCCCGAGCGCGGCTACGACTACCTGGTCGGATCGGCGGACCTGATGCCGCGCAACCTCGACCGCCGGGTCGAGGCCGTGCTGCCGGTCACCGATCCGGACGCCCGCGCCCGGCTGCAGGAGATCATCGACATCGAGCTCGCTGACGACCAGCTGGCCTGGGAGCTCGACGGCGAGGACGGCAGCTGGCAGCGCGTCGAGGAGCAGGAGGGCGTGCACACGCACGAGCGCCTGCGGGCGCTGGCGCTGCAGCGCGCCAGCCGCTGAGGGCCGCGGCATCCCGCCGCCGGCGCCGCGCCCGCTGACGATCGGACCCGTGCGGCCGACCACCGGTGGCGCGCCGCCGGCGGCTCGGTAGGCTGCGGGCTCCCGAGCCCGGAGTCCGCACCCATGCCCCACCGCTGGCAGCCGGTCGTGGTCCGGCTCGCGCTGCAGGCCGGCTGTGGCGGCGCCGGCGACGGCGGGGACGGGTGGTAGCGGTGTGCGTCGCGGTCCGTCTGGTCGTCTGGGCCCCCACGCACGAGCGCCGGCTCGCGCTGCGGCGTGCGGCGACCGGCGTCGAGTGGGAGGTCGTGGCCGCTGTCGGCACCGCCGACGAGGCGTTGGCCCGCGTCGCGGGCCTCCACGCGCAGGTGCTCGTGGTCGACGAGGGTGTGGCCCCGCCCGACGACCTGGTGGCACGGCTGCACGGGGCGCGGGCCGCCGCCGCGCTCGTCGGCGTCGGAGCGGTGCAGGGCGCCGCGGCGACCGTCCCGCCCGACGACCTCACCGCGCTCCCGGGCGTGCTGGCCGCGGTGCTGCACACGGCGGGTGACCACCGGCACTGACGGGTGCTCAGCTCGGCGGCAGCCGCGCGACGACCATCCACAGGTGCCCGTCGGGACCGGCGAAGGTGCCCGCGTAGCCCCAAAGCTGTGCCGCCGGGGCGATCACGACACTCGCGCCGGCTCCACCGCGCGTGCGATCACGCGGTCGACACCCGACGCGTCGGCCGCGGCCAGGCTCAGGAGGCACTCGCTGTGCCCCGGTCACCGGCGACCTCGTGGTCGCCGGTGACCGCCGCCTACCGCGCCCGGCCGTCCACGTCGACCGCCACCGCCAGCGCCGTGTCGCGCCAGGTCGTCAGGTGGTCGTCGCCTTCGGCGTACTTGCGCCACAGCGCCTCGCGGGCGTGCGCGTCCTCATCGGTGCCGGGCGCGACGACCCGGGCGGTCGCCCCGACGGTGTGGCCCGCGATGCGCAGCGTCACCGCGGGATCGCGGCGCAGGTTGCGGACCCAGTCGGCGTCGTCGCGGCCGCCCGACAGCAGCCACGCCGTCGTGCCGTCGGTGGCGAACCAGATCTCGATCTCGTGGGGCCGGCCGGTCGTGCGGCCGGTCGTGGTCAGGTAGGCGTACGGCTCGTCGGCGACCTCGGCCAGCCAGGTCACGCGGCGGCCGCCAGGGGCCACTCCAGGTCGGCGCGCAGCGCGGCGAGGTCGGTCCCGAGCCTGGTGAGCAGGTGCACGGCGGGGTCCGGCCCGCTGCGGGAGGTCAGCGCCAGCAGCACGCGCTCGGTGCCGACGTGGCGGTCGCCGCGGTGCTCGGCCTCGGTGACCGCGGTGGTGACGACCGCGCGGGCGTCGGTGGTGAACCGTTCGAACATGCCTACCTCCCGTGCTTCTTGTGTGCCGCCTGGCGTGAGATGCCGAGCGCATCGCCGATCTGCTGCCACGACCAGCCCTCCGCCCTGGCGCGCTGCACCTGGCGGTGCTCCAGATCGTCGATCAGCCGCCGCAGCGCGGCGATGGCGCGCAGGCCGGTGGCCGGGTCGACGTCGGCTGCGGCGTGTGCCGTGGTCGTCAGGTCCATGTCGTCAACCTACGTTGACACCCGGCCTTTGTCAACCATCGTTGACAACCGTCGGCCTGCCGTCCGACGTGAGGCGGTGGAGCGGGTGGGGGTGTGCGAGGATTGCACGATCATGGTGAGCGGGGCGATGGACACGGCGCTGCTGGGGACCGTTGCGGCGATCGCGGTGCTGGCACTCGTCGCGGCCGTCGCGGCGATCCTGGTGCAGCGGCGCATCCGGGCGACGCTGCGTGGGGTCAAGGGCGCCGCCGGCACCGAGCTGCTGCTCGCGCTGCGCAACCACGACGACGACCTCGATGTGCTCGACGCGGCCATCGTCGACCTGCGGGCCCGCGTCAGCGGCATCGAGCAGGACCTCGCGCTGTGCACGAACCGTGTGGCGATGGTGCACTACGACGCCTTCCCGGACATGGGCGGCAAGCTATCGTTCTCCCTTGCGATGCTCGATGAGCAGGGAGATGGCATCGTGCTCTCAGTCATCAACGGCCGCACCGAGACCCGCGCGTGGGGCAAGCACGTGGTCGGCGGGTCCAGCAGGCAGCGCCTGTCGTCCGAGGAGGCCGACGTGCTGCAGCGTGCGCTGGTGCTCGACCGCACCCGCACCGACGGCGGGGCCCCGGTCGGTGAGGCCCGATGACGGTGCGGCGCATCGCCTACCTCGGACCCGACGGGAGCTTCGCCTCCGAGGCCGCCCGCCGCGCGAGCCACAAGCCCGCGTCGCTGCAACCGATGCCCACGGTCGTCGACGTGGTCGACGCCGTGCGGGCGGGTGCGTGCGACTGGGGTGTCGTGCCGATGGAGAACTCGGTCGAGGGCTCGGTCAACGTGACCCTCGACGAGCTGGCCTTCGGTGACCCCGGCGTCTACATCCGTGCCGAGATCACGCTGCCGGTGACCATGAACCTGCTCGGGCGGCCCGAGACCGACCTCACCGACGTGACCGTCGTACGCAGCCACTCGCACGCGTTGGCGCAGTCGCGGGGATGGCTGGCGGCCAACCTGCCGCAGGCGCGCCAGGAGGCCACCAGCTCGACGGCCGAGGCCGCGCGCCAGGTCGGCGAGGAGGCCGGCGTCGCCGCGATCGGCACGACGGCCGCGGCGGGCAGGTTCGGGCTGGCGATCGTCGCCGCCGACATCGGTGACCACATCGACACCGCCACCCGCTTCGTGGTGCTCGACGAGCACTGCGCGGGGGCGACCGGTGCCGACAAGACCTCGGTGGTCGTGTTCTTCGGCAACGACCGCCCCGGGCAGCTGGTGCAGGTGCTCAGCGAGTTCGCCATGCGCGGCATCAACCTCACCAAGATCGAGTCGCGCCCCACCAAGAAGCAGCTCGGCGAGTACTGCATCTTCATCGACTGCATCGGCCACGTGTCGGAGCCACGCGTCGGTGAGGCGCTGCGCAGCGTGCACCGCCACGTGGCCGAGGTGCGGATCCTGGGTTCGTACCCGCGCTCCGTCGGCCACGCCGACGTGCCGAGCTCGACGGACAGCCCCGCGGCGTACGCCGAGTCGGACGACTGGTACGCCGGGATCCTGCAGCACGTCGACGGCGGATGATCCTCGCCGCGTCCGAGGTCGGCCCGTCGGCCAGCGAGGCCGCCGACGCCGTCGGCGAGGTCGCCGACGAGGCCCGTACGTTCGTCGACACCGTGACGGCGCAGCTGCCGGCGATCGCGATCGGCATCATCGTCGGGCTCGCAGCGCTCATGGTGGGTCTGCTGCTGGCCAAGGCGGTCGAGCGGACGCTGTCGCGCACCCGCGCCGACCACGTCGCCGTGGTGCTGCTGTCGCGCATCGTGCGCCTCGTCGGCGTGATCGGTGCGCTGCTGCTGGGCCTGGCGATCGCCGGCGTGGCGGTCGGATCGGTGCTCGCGGGGCTGGCGGTCGTCGGCGTGGCGGTCGGCCTGGCGGTCCAGGGCATCCTCGAGAACTTCATCGCCGGGGTGATCCTGCTGGTCCGCAAGCCCTTCTCGGCGGGCGACCAGGTCCGCTCAGGGGAGTTCGAGGGGACGATCGACGCGATCGACCTGCGCGTCACGCATATCATCGACTACGACGGCGAGATGGTCCTGATCCCCAACCGGGACGTCTACAACAACCCGCTGGTCAACCTGACCAGACGGGGCAAGCGCCGCACGGTCGTCATGGTCGGCGTCGACTACCGTGATGACCACGACGACGCCCGGGCCGTCATCCTGCGGTCCGTCAAGGGCGTCGACGGGGTCCTCGACCACCCGGAGCCCGAGGTGCTGCTGACCGAGCTGGGGGAGTCCAGCGTCAACTTCGAGGTCCGCTACTGGACGCGTCCCGACATCCGCAGCGTCCGGCGGACCCAGGACCGCGTGCTCGCCGCCGCCAAGCGCGGCATCCAGGACGCCGGCATGACCATCCCCTGGCCCATCCGGACGCTGGTGCCGGACGGCACCTTCCGCACGACCCGCGACGAGGACGTCCGTGCGTAGGGCCCACGCCGTCCTGCTGGTCGTGGTCGCGGCCGCCTGCGTCGCGGCCGTGCTCGGGGCCGTGCGCCTGTGGCCGTCGTCGGCGCCCGACGTCGGCGCCGGCGTCGATCCGAACGTCACCCTACGGGACGCGACGCTGGTCGCCATCGAGCAGGCCGGGACCGCGGACGACCCGGGGCTCGCGCCTGGCGCGCAGGCCCTGCGGGTCACGGCGCGCCTGGCCGACGGACGCACCGTGACGTTCGACACGGTCGACGAGACCGGCGACACGTTCGCGGTCGGCCAGGAGGTCCGCGTCGCCGAGGCCGAAGGCCCCGACGGCGGCCTGACGTACTACGTCAACGACATCCGCCGCGGCCGGCCGCTGGCTGCCCTGGCGGCGATCTTCCTGATCGCCGTGGTGGTGTTCGGGCGCTGGCAGGGGGTGCGCGCGCTGCTGGGTCTGGCCCTCACGCTCGGCGTGGTGATCCTGTTCATGGTGCCCGCGGTCCTCGACGGCAGCGACCCCGTGGCGGTCGCGCTGTGCGCCGCGGTCGCCATCATGGTGGTCACCCTGTACCTGACCCACGGCATCCGACCCAAGACGACCGCCGCCGTCCTCGGCACGCTGCTCGCACTGACCATCACCGTCGGGCTGTCGTGGCTGTTCATCGAGCTCACGTCGCTGACCGGGCTGGCCGACGAGGAGGCCCGCATGGCCAGCATGGCCGGCGGGGGCCTCTCGCTGCGCGGCCTGCTGCTGGCCGGGATCATCGTCGGGGCGCTGGGCGTGCTCGACGACGTGACCATGGCCCAGTCGTCGACCGTCTTCGAGCTGCGCCGGGCCGACCCGCGCGCGTCGGCCGGCGCGCTGTTCTCCGGCGCCATGACGGTCGGCCGTGACCACGTGGGTGCCACGATCAACACGCTGTTCCTGGCGTACGCGGGCGCGTCGCTGCCGCTGCTCATCCTCTTCAGCGGCTCACCGGACCCGCTGCCGGTGATCGCGTCGAGTGAGGTCGTCGCCGTCGAGATCGTGCGCACGCTGGTGGGGTCGATCGGGCTGATGGCCAGCGTGCCGCTGACCACCGCCCTGGCCGCGTGGCTGGCCGGCGGCCCCACGGACGAGGTGGTCGTCGAGGAGCCGGACGAGCCGCGTCGCCGGTCCGACCGCGGCCGCCGTCGCCGCAGCACCGACGGCGCGGCCGGCGACTCGCCGTTCGCCGACGTCGCCGACGACGACCCCGAGTGGGAACGACGGCTGCGCGAGTCGTACGGTCTGCAGCGACGGCCACACGTGCCACACGACGAGGGCGGCAGATGATCGACATCCGACGGGTACGCGACGACTTCGAGGCGGTCGCCACCGCGCTGGAGCGGCGCGGCGTGACGCGCGAGCAGCTCGAGGGCGTGCGGGCCCTCGACGAGCGCCGGCGCGCGCTGATCACCGAGGGCGACACGTTGCGCGCCGAGCAGAAGGAGGGTTCGCGGCGCATCGGCTCGGCGCCGCCGGAGGAGCGCGCCGACATGATCGCGGCGGTCAAGCAGGTGTCCGCGCGGCTCGACGAGCTCGAACCGGAGCAGGCCCAGGCCGAGCAGGCACTGGTCGACGCGCTCGCCGTGATCCCCAACCTGCCCCACCTGCAGGCCCCCGACGGCGCCGACGACAGCGACGCGGTCGAGCTGTCCACCTTCGGTGAGCGCCCGACCTACGACTTCGAGGTGCGCGACCACCAGGAGATCGGTGAGGCACTCGGAATCATCGACATCCCCCGCGCCGTCAGAGTGTCGGGGAGCCGCTTCGCCTACCTCAAGGGCGCCGCGGTCCTGCTGGAGTTCGCACTGATCCGCTGGGGGCTCGACCGCCTCCAGGAGCACGGGTTCCTGCCCGTCGTGCCGCCGGTGCTGACCCGCGAGGAGGCGCTGTTCGGCACGGCCTTCCTGCCGAGCGGCGCCGACCAGCTGTACCGCGTGGAGCGTGACGACCTGTACCTGGTCGGCACGTCGGAGGTGCCGCTGGCCGGCATGCACATGGACGAGATCCTCGAGGCCGACCAGCTGCCGCTGCGCTACGGCGGCTTCTCGACGTCTTCCGGGTCCACCAGTTCGACAAGCTCGAGATGTTCGCCTTCGTGCGCCCGGAGGACAGCGAGGACGAGCACGCCCGCCTGCGCGACATCGAGGTCGGGACCTTCCAACAGCTGGGGCTGCACGGACGCGTCGTCGACATCCCCGTCGGCGATCTGGGCGACTCGGCAGCGCGCAAGTACGACTGCGAGGTCTGGCTGCCCGGACAGGACGCGTACCGGGAGCTCACGTCGGCGTCGAACTGCACCGACTACCAGGCGCGGCGGTTGCGCTGCCGGTACCGGACCGACGACGGTGGGACCGCGATGGTGCACACGCTCAACGGCACGCTGATCGCGGTCGGGCGGACGCTGATCGCGCTGCTCGAGCACCACCAGCGGGCCGACGGCAGCGTCACCGTGCCCGAGGTGCTCCAGCCGTACCTGGGCACCGACGTGATCAGCGGACAGACGATCGGCGCGGCACCGGTGGCGTAGGCCGGTGCCGCGCCGATGTGGCTTCCCGGCGTCGTCTCCGGGTGGCGCTGGGTCAGCGGACCGCTCGACGCCCGGCGACGGCGCGGTAGATGGCGAGGATGATCAGCGCACCCACGATGGCCGAGATCCAGGTGCTGAGGTCGAAGAACCCCTCGTTCGGGCTCGCGCCGAAGAGCGCCGAGGCGAGGAACCCGCCCAGCAGCGCACCGACGATGCCCAGCAGCGTCGTGACGATGATGCCACCGGGGTCGTCGCCCGGCATGATGAACTTGGCGAGGGCCCCGGCGATGAGGCCGAGGATGATCCAGGCGATGATGCCCATGTGCTGTGCTCCTGTACGTGCCGGGGCGCTCATCGCCACGGCGTTGTGGATGCGGTGTGGATTCCCCCTCCGATCGTGCTAGTAACACGACGGTGCGCGAAATCCGCGAACATCCGCGGTCGTCGCGGGGTAAGGCTCGAACAGCGAGTCCGGCACGGACAGGAGGCGGATCGGCATGGTGCTCGTCGCAGGCATCGACATCGGGGGCACGAACATCGAGGGGGCGCTCGTCGACGACCAGCACGAGGTCGTGGACCGTGCCAAGCGGAGCACGCCGACCGACGGCCCAGACGCGGTCGTCGAGTCCGTCGCCGAGATCGTCAAGGGTCTCGACGAGCGGCCGTCCGCGGTCGGCGTCGGCATCCCCGGTCCCGTCAGCGACGGCGTGGTGAGCCGGCCGCCCAACCTGGTCAGCTGGCCTGATGAGGTCGACCTGGCCGGCCTGCTGCGTGCGGCGCTCGACCTGCCGGTCGAGGTGGGCAACGACGTCAACGTCGGCGCGCTGGGCGAGTGGGTCGCGGGTGCCGGTCGGGGCTCCCGCTTCATGCTGGGCGTCTGGATGGGCACCGGCGTCGGTGGCGGGCTGGTGCTCGACGGGCGTCCCTACACCGGCGCGTTCGGTGGCGCGGGCGAGTTCGGGCACATGGTCGTCCACCACGGTGGCGCGCAGTGCGGCTGCGGCCGGCGCGGGTGCATCGAGGCGTACGCCGGCCGTGCCGCGATGGAGCGCACGGCCGAGCAGGCGGTCAGCGGCGGGCGGGTGACCGACCTCTTCACGATCCGCGACGACAAGGGCAAGGAGCGGCTGACGTCCGCGGTGTGGTCCAAGGCGCTCAAGAACGACGACGAGCTGGCCACCGAGCTCGTGCGGGAGGCCGTCGAGGCCGTCGGCGTCGGGGTCGGGTCGGTCATCAACCTGCTCGACCTCGACCGCGTCGTCATCGGCGGTGGGCTGGCCGAGAAGCTCGGCCAGGACCTGGCGGACGACATCGCCGACGCCGCGGCACCCTGGACGCTCGTGCCCAACGACGAGCGCACCTTCGTCGTGGCCGAGCTGGGCGACGACCCCGGCATCATCGGGGCGGCCGAGCTGGGGCGCGCGGTGATGATGCTGTCCTGAGCGGCTCCGGGCCGGCGGGGCATCGCGATCCCTCGGGGCCGCGGGCGGCCCACCGGGCCGGCGGCCCCGAGCCCGTCGCCGCCGCGGGCAGGCGGTCCCACCCGGAGCCAGATGACCTGCCCGAGCGGCCCACGTAGGCTCGCCTGACGGGCCGGAAGGGGACGCGATGGCAAGCTCGAAGCAGTGGTTCGAGTCGGTCGCCGAGGCGCACCGCAGGGCCAGGCGGCGGCTGCCGCGGTCGGTCTACCTCGCCCTCGTCGCGGGCGCGGAGGAGGGCGCGACGCTGGCCGATAACCTGGCGGCCTTCAGCGAGCTGGGCTTCGCGCCCCACCTGATCGGGCTGCCCGAGGAACGGTCGCTCGAGACGTCGGTCATGGGCCAGGACATCTCGATGCCGGTCGTGATCTCGCCGACGGGGGTCCAGGCCGTCCACCCGGACGGCGAGGTCGCGGTCGCGCGCGCGGCCGCGGCGCGGGGGACCGCGATGGGGCTCAGCGCGTTCGCCAGCAGGCCCATCGAGGAGGTGGCGGCCGCCAACCCCCGGACGTTCATCCAGTCCTACTGGGTCGGCGACCGCGACGAGATGCTGGCCCGCCTCGAGCGCGGCCGGGACGCGGGCGCGGTCGGCGCGATCCTGACGACCGACTGGACCTTCTCGCACAGCCGTGACTGGGGCAGCCCCGACATCCCCCAGCAGATGGACCTCCCGACGGTGCTCAGGCACGCGCCGGAGGCCCTGCTCCGGCCGCGCTGGCTGCTCGACTTCGCCCGCGCCGGGCACATCCCCACCCTGACGGTGCCCAACATGGTCCCGCCTGACGGCGACGCCCCCACATTCTTCGGCGCGTACGGGCGGTGGATGTCCTCGCCCAAGCCGACCTGGGACGACGTCGCCTGGCTCCGCGAGCAGTGGGGCGGACCGTTCATGCTGAAGGGGGTCATGCGCGTCGACGACGCCCGCCGCGCGGTCGACGCCGGCGTCACCGCGATCTCGGTGTCGAACCACGGCGGCAACAACCTCGACGGCACCCCCGCCTCGATCCGCGCGCTGCCCTCGATCGCGGCGGCGGTGGGCGACCGGGTCGAGGTGATCCTCGACGGCGGCATCCGGCGCGGCAGCGACGTGGTCAAGGCCCTGGCGCTGGGGGCCCGCGCGGTCATGATCGGTCGTGCCCACCTGTGGGGCCTGGCCGCCAACGGGCAGGCCGGCGTCGAGAACGTGCTCGACATCCTCCGCCAGGGCATCGACTCGGCGCTGCTGGGCCTCGGGCGCACCTCGGTCCACGAGCTGACGCCGGACGACATCATCGTGCCCGACGACTTCGACCGCGGGCTCGCCGGGCACACGGCGGGGGAGCACTCGACCGCCTGACGGCCGCCGTGGGCATACGCTCGCGCCATGCTTGCTGACATCCGCGCCTACCTCGAGATCCGCAGCGCGTCGCCGTCCGGGTTCAACCGCGCCGGCGCGCGACTGCTGATCTCGTCGAACCTGACCGGTACCGCCCAGGTGCACCGCCTCGACCTCGCCGACGCCGACGCGGGCCCCGTCGATGTGGCCGACCTGACGCAGATCACCGGCCACACCGAGCCCGTCGGCGCCGGCTACCTGCCCGACATCGACCGCCTGCTGCTGGTGACCGACGCCGGGGGTAACGAGCGCCACCAGTTGTTCACCGGGCCGGACGACCCTGAGGCCCCACTGACGATCGACGACCTCACGCCGCTGGTCGTCGACCCCGAGCACATCCACCGCCCCGGCGGCGTGTCACGGGACGGCACGCTGCTGGCCTATGCGACCAACCGCCGCGACGGGGTCGCGTTCGACGCGATCCGCCGCGACCTCGACACCGGTGACGAGCGGGCCCTGTGGGAGCGCGGCGGCGCCGCGTTCCCGGTCGGCTGGTCGCCGCGGGCGACGTGGCTCGGGGTGTCGGAGTTCACCGACCGACCCGGCGACAACCGGGTGCACCTGCTCGGCGCCGACGGCGCGCGCAGCCACGAGCTGTTCGCGCACGACGACGGCCCGCCGTCGGTCGTGGGGGCGCCGGCGTGGCTGCCCGACGAGCGCACCTGCTTCGTGGCGACGTCGGTCGGGCGTGAGACCGCCGGCGTGCACCGCCTGACGATCGACCCGGAGACCGGTGGGGCGAGCGCGCCCGAGCTGGTCGCCGGCGGCCCGTGGGACCGCGGGTGCGCGGTCGACTGGCAAGGACGGCACCTGCTGGTCACCAGCAACGTCGACGGCATCAGCCGGGCGGAGCTGCGCGACCCCGGGACGCTGGAGATCACCGCCGAGGTCGACCTGCCGGGGGACGGCGTGGCCGGCCCCTTCCGCTTCTCGCGGGACGGCGGCCAGCTGGTCTACGCGTTCTCGTCGGCGCAGGTGCCAGGTGACGTGTGGGCCCACGACACCACCGCGGGCACCTCCCGGCGCCTGACCGTCAGCCCGTGCGACGTCGACCCGGACACCTTCGTCGCGCCCGAGCTGGTGCGGTGCCGCTCGTTCGACGGCCTCGTCGTGCCTGCCTTCGTGTTCCGCCCCCGGCGCGAGTCCGGTGGCCGTCACCCGGTCGTCCTGGTCGTCCACGGTGGCCCGGAGAGCCAGTGGCGACCGTCGTTCTCGCCCCTCGTGCAGTACCTGGTCGCCAGCGGCTTCGCCGTCGTCGCACCCAACGTGCGCGGCTCCACCGGGTACGGGCGCCGGTACGAGCACCTCGACGACGTGGGGCTGCGGCTCGACAGCGTCGCCGACCTCGCGGCGGTGCACGACTGGATCGCCGCCACCGACGACCTCGACCCGGACCGGTGCGCGTTGTACGGCGGATCGTACGGCGGCTACATGGTGCTGTCGGGCCTGATGCACCAGCCCGACCGCTGGGCGGCAGGCGTCGACGTCGTCGGCATCGCGAACCTCGTGACGTTCCTCGAGCACACCGCGGCGTGGCGGCGCGCGTGGCGGGAGCGCGAGTACGGCTCGCTGGCGCACGATCGCGAGCTGCTCGAGCACCTCTCGCCGATCACTCACGTCGACGCGCTGCGCGCCCCGCTGCTGATCATCCACGGCCGAAACGACCCACGCGTGCCCGTCGGCGAGGCCGAGCAGATCCACGAGGTCGCCCGGGCAAAGGGCCTGCGCAGCGACCTGCTGGTGTACGACGACGAGGGGCACGGACTGGCGAAGCTGGCCAACCGACTCGACGCGTACCCACAGGTCGCCGCGTTCCTCGACGAGGTGCTGCGACCCTGACCCGCACGGCGCTCAGCGCCGGTACGTCGGGGTCTGCACCAGCAGGGCGTCGAGCACCACGTCGGGCGCCTCGCGGTGGATGCTGTGCCCCACGCCCGCCACCACGCGGGTGGTGATGCGCGCGTTGCGGCGGGCGAGCTCGTCGGCGATCGTCGGGTCGAGCATGGCGCCTCGGGCGGGGTCCGCACCCAGGATCAGCGTCGGCCTGTGCACGTCGCTCAACAGGTCGAGGTACCACCAGGGCCGGTTGTCGGCCAGCGTCCGCTCCACGACGTAGCGGGTGGTCCGGGCCAGCGCGCGCGCCTTCAGCGAGGCGTCCTCGGGATGCCAGGCCGGGTTGCGGGCGACGACGCCGGCGGGGTCCCCGGCGTCGTCGAGCTCGGACAGCTGGTCGGCCAGCACGTCCTCGAACTGGTCGTCCGGGATCAGCAGGACCGGGTCGAGCAGCGCCAGCCGCGCGGCGTAGCCGGGCGTCGCCGCGACCAGCGTCGCCAGCGTGCCGCCGAGCGAGTGCCCGACGACCAGGTCCCAGCCGTCGCCGAGCTGCCACAGGTCGGCGGCGTACCCACCCAGCCGGTACGACACGGTGTGGGGGGCGTCACCGTGTCCGCGCAGGTCGGGCGCCGTGACCCGGTATCCCGCACCGGCGAGGCCGTCAGCGATCCGCCACCACGTCGCCGCCGAGGACGACAGGCCGTGCAGCAGCAGCGCACGCCGACGGCCCTGCACACCCCACTGCAGGGTCGGCAGCGCAATCGCCCGGTCGTAGTCGGTCATCCGACCCAGTCTCCCAGACCGCGGGCGTCCGCGGCAGGGGCACGTCGATCCACGGCGCCGGGAGCGGTTCCCCCGCGGCCGCGCCCGTGGGTCGTCGACGTGGTCGCGCCACGAATGGGTCGGGGGCCCGCCCAGCAGCCGCTGGCCCGTCGCCGTGCGCCGGCGCAGGTGCGCCGCCCGTGGGGTGGCCATCCGTTGCGGTGCGCGCCGGTACCATCAGGGCGCCCGGCGGGACGGAACCGGTCGATGACGGACGTCGTCGACCCCGACTGGCCGGGGTCCCTCCCCCCGGCGGGGCCGGGCCGATGACGCGTGTGCGGGGCCCGGTGCCGCGACCGTCCCGACGCGGTGAGCGCGAGTGACCATGACGACGCCCAGCGACGCAGGCCGGCGGGCCGCTCCGGCAGGCGCGTCCCCGCACCCGGCCGATCCGGTCGCGCCGCGGTGGTTCACCGCGCTGTACGCCCTGGCCATCGGCGCCCACGTCGTGGGCAACCCGCCCGCTGCGCTCGACCTGCGCGGCGTGGTCACGCTGGCGCTGGTCGCCGCGACGGTGGCCCTGGTCCTGGGCCCGGCCGGACGGGCGGGGTGGGCGGCGGTCGCAGGCCTCCAGCTGCTGACCGCCTGGCTCCAGGCGCCCGTGCTGGGCAACCACTGGCTGCTCATGGGCGTGTTCTCGCTCGCCGTGCTGATCGCCCTGCCACGGCCCGATCCCTGGACCTGGCTGGCGCCGACGGTGCGGGTCGCCTTCCTGGTGTTCTACGCGTTCGCGGCCGCCGCCAAGCTCAACAGTGCCTTCGTCGACCCCGCCGCGTCGTGTGCCGTCTTCTACACCGACCAGGCGCTGCGGTCGTGGGGCCTGGCCGGCCTGGCCGGTGGACACGCGCTGGCCGTCGTCCCGATCTGGCTCACGCTGGCGATCGAGCTGTCGGTGCCCGTGCTGCTGGTGGTGCCGCGGGCACGGGGCGCCGGGGTCGCCCTGGCGACGCTGTTCCACTTCGCGATCTCGCTTGACCTGCTGCAGCACTTCTACGACTTCACCGCGGTCGTGATGGTCGGGCTCGCGATGTTCGCCGGTGCGTCCGCCACCACGACCATCGGGCGCTGGGTGGTCGACCGGTCGCGGGCGGTCCTCGTCGTCGTCGGCGCGTGGGCGGCACTGGCTGTCCTGGTCGTGCTGCCGCCGACGACGGCCACGTTCGTCGCCGCCCGGCTGGGCGCCTTCGTCATCTGGCTCCCGATCGGCGGTGCCGTGACGTGGCTGCTGGTCCGGGCGGCGCCGATGTCCGCCGCGGTGCGGCTGCGGCCGCGGGGGATCGCGTCGGCCGCACTGCTCGCGCTGGTGGTGTGCAACGGGCTGGCGCCCTACGTCGGCGCCAAGACCGCGACGGGGTTCACCATGTACGCCAACCTCGCGACGGTCGACGGTCGCGCGAACCACCTGCTGGTGCCCCAGCTGCCGGCGCTGCGCGACGTCGAGTACGTGCGGGTGGTCGCGACCGACGCACCAGGGCTGCAGGGCTATCCCGGGTCGAGGTGGCTCGTGCCGGAGGCCAATCTGCTGGACCACCTGACGGCGCATCCCGATGCCGCCATCAGCTACGCCCGTGTCGACGGCACCGTGGTCAGCGGCACGGGCGCCGAGCTCGCGCGGCCACTTCCCGAGCCGGTCCGGCGACTGGCGCCCCTGCGTTCGATCGACGGCTCCGCGCCGGTGGGGTGCCAGGCGGTGTGGCTGCCTGCGCTGTGACGCGGATCAGTCCTCCGGTGCACCGTGGTACGCCCGGTAGACCCGCTGGCCGGAGGGCAGCGACAGCGAGAACACCTCGTCGCCCTCGGCCGTGACCTCGGTGATCGCCGGGTCGACCAGCGCCCCCCAGCCGATGAGGGTGTTGCCGTTCTCCAGCCGTTCGGCCGACCCCATGATCGCCGTGTACCGGCCGTCGTCGTAGGACCACACCAGCTCGGCGGTCTTCGCGTCCTCATCGATGGCGTACTCGACGACGCGGCTGACCGGATCCTCCCGCAGGTTGCCGTTGTCGAACATCAGCAGGTTGCCGTTGTCGAGCAGCGTGGCGTCGTGCTGGTGGCTCGGCCCGTCGAACGGGTCGCCGGAGATCTCGAAGTCGTTGTTCGCACAGTTCGGGCCGCCGAACCGCCACTCGATGTCGCCGGAATCGCGGTCGATGCGGTACAGGCAGTCGTAGTGGCGGATCGACACCAGCACGTCGCCGTCGGGGAACAGCTCCAGCGAGTTGGGGTGCGCGTAGTCGGCGTACGCGGGCGGCGCGTTGGTCAGCTGCGACCCGGCCACCTGCCGGGGCACGTCGGCGAGGTCCATGTGCTCGGCGCCGTCCCACAGCCACACCGTCTCGCCGTCGGGGGTCCGTTCGGCGATCACCGTGTCCCAGACCTGCCCGTCGGCCGGGCCACCGAACTCGGTCAGGTCGACCTGGCGGGCGCGGTAGGCGAGCAGCAGGGCGTTGCCGTTGTCGAGCAGCTCGAAGTCGTGGAGGTCGGCGTCGCCGCCCTCGAGGTCGGCGAGGTCGAACTGCCCGGTGACGTTGAGCGAGCTGTCGGTCACGTAGTGGGTGACCTCGAAGCCGGCGCCGTTGCGTCCCGGCCTGTCCACCACGTTGTACGAGTAGCGGCCGCCCGGCTCGGGCTGGAACATCGACGCCGACGAGTACATGCGCTGGGCCTTGACGAACTCGCCGGTCTGCTTGTCGACCTCCGCCAGGTAGGAGGGGTAGAAGACCGTCTCGTCGGTCGGCCGCGGCGTCGTCGAGGTCGTGAACACGACCGTCCCCGGCTGGACGCCCTCGCTCGACGTCGTCTCGACGGGTGGGAAGGCGTCGGGCGCGTCACCGCCGTCGAGCTCCGCCTCGTAGACGGGGTGGTAGGGCATCACCCGGGCCAGCACCGCCGCCGACGGGCGGTCGGCGGTGACGCGGAGCGCCAGCCACCCTCCCACGCCGACCACCGCCAGCAGCACGGCGGCCGCCAGGCCCGCGCCGACCCGCCCGCCCGTGCTGGTGGCACGGACGGCCCGCACCAGCAGCCACAGCGCGAGCAGCAGCGCGATCGCCAGCACGGCCGTGAAGGCGATCACGATGATCAGGACCTGTGAGGTCACACCGGCACCTCATGTCGGGCGGCAGGAGCCCCTTCAGGCTACTACCGCGGTCGCTGAGCGCTCGGCCGGTCGGGGCTTCGACCTCGGCAGGTCGTCAGCCGCCGCGGCATGCTGCGGATGCTCGGCAACGTGTCCGGCAGCGTCGCCGACGGCCTGGCGGTGGCGCTCGACGTGCCGGTCAGCGCCGGGACCCAGCAGACCGCCGCGACGGGTGATGGCGGCGGCGGGCCGCCGCGGGTGTGCCCCAGCCGCCCGACGCCCCGGGAGCCGTCACCCGCCGATGTGGAGCACCGCGGCGCCGTCGACCCGGTCGTGGGCCAGGTCGGCGAGCGCCCGGCCGGCCGCGTCGAACGGGTAGGGCGTCGTCGTGACCTCGATGGGGATCTCGGCGGCGGTCCGCAGGAACCGCTCGCCGTCCTCCCGTGTGTTCGCGGTCGTGCTGACCAGCCGCTTCTCGGTGAACAGGTGGCGCTGGTAGTCCAGCGTCGGCACGTCGCTGAGGTGGATGCCCGCGATCGCCAGGGTGCCGCCCCGGTCCAGCGCCTCCAGCGCGGGCGGCACGAGCGTGCCGACGGGCGCGAACAGGATCCCCGCGTCCAGCGGCTCGGGCGGGGGATCGGCGGCACCCTGGGCCGAGGCGCAGCCCAGCCGCAGTGCCTGCGCCTGCGCGGCGGCGCTGCGGGTCATCACGTGCACCGTCGCGCCCTCGTGCAGGGCGACCTGGGCCGCCAGGTGCGCGCTGCCGCCGAACCCCCAGATGCCCAGGCGGCGCCGACCTGCGCCGCTGGTGGGCAGGTCGGCCTGGCGCAACGCCCGAAAGCCGATGATCCCCGCGCACAGCAGTGGGGCGGCGTGCTCGTCGTCGAAGGTGTCGGGGATGCGGTAGGCGAAGTCCTCGGGCACCGTGCACCACTCGGCGAACCCGCCGTCGGCGTCCCAGGCGGTGAAGGTTGGTTGGACGCACAGGTTCTCGCGCCCCGACGTGCAGAACCGGCACGTGCCGTCGGTGCTGCGCAACCACGGGACCCCGATCCGCTCGCCGTCGGCGAAGCGGACCGCGGCCGGACCCCGCGCCGCCACCGTCCCGACCACCTCGTGGCCGGGCACGATGCCGGGCCGGCGGGGTCGCAGGTCGCCCTCGGCGAGGTGCAGGTCCGTCCGGCAGACCCCGCAGGTCGAGACCTGCACGAGGACCTCGCCGGCGCCCGGCATCGGCCGCGGCCGCTCGCCCAGCTCCACCGGGTGGTCGTCGATCGGTCCCGGCTCGGTGACCGCCCACGCCCGCATGCGGTCCGGCAGGTCGTGCTCGGCCATCAGGCCCCCTCCCCGGTGGGCACGGTGCACGGTGTACCCGGACCGCGTCGCCGCCACCCTCGAGCAGCGCGGGGCGTGGGACCCGCGCCGTCAGCCGATGTCCCGGCGGCGCAGGCCGACCAGCCCCGCGGCCGTCAGCACCAGCGCCGCGGCCGTCAGCCACACCAGCGGCGTCCACGTGAGCTCGCCCCCGGGCAGCTGCGGCAGGTGGGTGAACGGCGACAGGTCCAGCACCCACTGGTCGAGCTCCAGCACCGGTCCGAGCTGGCCGATGAGCAGGCTGATCACCAGCGCCGCCCACACGGCGGTCGACGCCCTCGGCGCAGTACCGAGCAGCAGCATGGCGAGCGCGGCGAACACCCATGCGGCGGGTGCCTGCACGAGCGCGGCGCCGATCAGGCGAGGGACCTGGGCCGCGACGTCGCCGGTCTGCAGGCCGTGCGCGATGCCCATCGTCGTCCCGGCGACCAGGAGGAGCACGACCGGGCCGGCGAAGGCGAACACCAGGTGGCTCGACGCCCAGGTGGGACGCCGCACCGCGGTCGCCAGCACGGGCTCCGCGCGCAGCGCGGTCTCCTCCTGGCGCAGGCGCAGTGCCGTCCCCCCGGCGTACGCGGCCGCCGCCAGCCCGAGGATGCTCAGCGCCGCCGCGAGGTAGACGTCGATGACGTCCTCGACCCCGCCGAGCGCCATGAGGATCTGCTCGAGCTGGGCGTTGCCCTCCAGGAGGTCACCGGCGCTCTGCGCGACGCCGCCGACCACCGCGCTCCACGCCAGGGCGCCCAGGACCCAGCCGGCCAGCGGCCCACGCTGCAGGTGCCAGGCGAGGCCGACCGGTGAGCGCAGGTCGGCACCGGCGGTCGCGGCGCCCGGCCTGCTCGGCAGGATGCCGGCGTCGATGTCGCGGCGGGCGACCATGGCGTGCGCGGCCGTGACGAGCACGGCGACCGTGGCGGCCATCAGCCCCAGCACCCACCACCGCTCGTCGGCGAACGCGCGCAGCTGCTGGAGCCAGCCGATCGGGGACAGCCACGACGGCCACGCCGACGCGTCGTCGCCGAGGGTGTCGCCG
Organism: uncultured Actinomycetota bacterium; assembly: GCA_964450395.1. Lineage (GTDB taxonomy): Bacteria > Actinomycetota > Nitriliruptoria > Euzebyales > JAHELV01 > JAHELV01. The sequence continues at coordinate 1,052 of CAYVGE010000025.1, read as the reverse complement.
GCGGCCCGCAGCAGGAACGACGCCCCGACCACCGCGCCGGCGATGCTGTTGGCGCCACGCGCGCTGGTGGTCAGCTGGGCGGCGACGGCGCCGACGGCCGCGAAGACCCAGATGGTCCCGGTGACCCCGGCGCCGAACGCGACGGAGCCCGCCGCGCCCTCGCCCATGCCGAGCAGCGCGCCCGCGATCGCGCCACCCGTCAGCGCGCCCGCCCCGAAGGCGACCACCAGCGCGGCCGCCAACGGCGCGTGCCGCCCGACGATGCCGGCACCGGTCAGCTCCAGGCGGCCGGCCTCCTCCTCGGCCCGGGTGTGGCGAACCACGGTCTGGTGGCCCATCAGCCCACCGAGGACGCCCAGGACCGCGATGACGCGCCAGGCGGTCAGCCCGCCGATGCTCGAGGCGTCGTAGACCTGGCCCAGCAGGCCGCGGAAGGCGGGGTTGGCGGCGATCGTCTGCCCGAACGCGACGCGTTCCGCCGCGGTCGGGTAGAGGCCCTCGAACGCCGACGCCGTGCTGACCGTCAGCAGCGCCAGCACCACCACCCACACCGCCAGCTTGATGCGGTCCAGCCGGAGCGCGAGGCGGACGAGCCGGGTGGTCCCGGTCAGCGCGGTCATCGCGACCCGGCGGGTGCCGCCGCCGCGTCACCTTCGTAGTGGCGCAGGAACAGCTGCTCCAGCGTCGGTGGCTGGCTGGTCAGACTGCGGACGCCCGAGGCCGTCAGCGCCGTCAGCAGCGCGTCGAGGTGGTCCGCGTCGACCTGGCACTGCACGCGGGTGCCGTGGACGACGAGGTCGTGCACGCCGGGCAGGTCGCGCAGCCCGTTGGGAGGCGTCGCGAGGTCGGCGCTCACAGCCGTCCGTGTCAGGTGGCGAAGATCGGTCAGGGTGCCGCTCTGCACGACCCGCCCGCTGCGGATGATGCTGATGCGGTCGGCGAGCGCCTCGACCTCGGCCAGGATGTGGCTCGACAGCAGCACCGTGCGCCCACGCTCGCGCTCCTCGCCGATGCAGTCGCGGAACACGGCCTCCATCAGCGGGTCCAGGCCC
>CAYVGE010000024.1:25270-27580 GCA_964450395.1 uncultured Actinomycetota bacterium | reverse complement strand
TCTCCAGTGCCGCCGTGCACGACGTCGTCAGCAGCACGTCCTCGGCACCGAGCCCATCGCGCAGGACCGCCGCCGCCCGCTCCGCGAACGGGCCCGAGCTCGAGGTGTGCCCGCCCTCCACCGACTGGCGGACGTAGGCCAGCTCGTCGCCCTCCAGCGTCGGCCGGTTGAAGGTCAAGCGCCCGCCGCCGGCCGCGCCGTCGCGTGTGCTCACGGCAGGTCCGCCTGGCTGTGGTCGCCGAGCATCAGCCGGTACGCGCGGGGCCTGCGGGCGCCCCGGCTGACCTGCGACTGCTTGCCGATCAGCGAGTCCTCGAGCCGCTCGACGCCGCGGATCACGCTGCCCTCGAGGATCACCGAGTGCTCGATGGTCGAGTCGACGATCTCGCAGTCCCCGGCGATCGAGGTGTAGGGGCCGATGAAGGTGCGCACCAGCCGGGTGCCGCGGCCGACGATCGCCGGGCCGCGCACGAAGCTGTCGATCAGCTCGACGCCCGGCTCGAGCACGACGCGCCCCTGGGTCCCGCTGTCGCCCCGCAGGCTGCCGCGGGTGCTCGGCGACAGCGCGTCGAGCACGATGCGGTTGGCATCGAGCAGATCCTCGAGCCGGCCGGTGTCCTTCCACCACCCCGTGGACACCAGGTGGGCGTCGACACGGTGCCCGTGGTCGATGAGCCACTGGAACGCGTCCGTGATCTCGAGCTCGCCGCGCGGGGCGGGGGCGATGGACCTGGCGGCCCGCAGCACGGCCGACGAGCAGAGGTACACACCGACCAGTGCGAGGTCCGACGGAGGATCCGCCGGCTTCTCGAGCAGCCGGGCCACCCTGCCCTCGGCGTCGAGCACCGCGACACCGAACTGCTCGGGGTTGCCGACCTTCGCCAGCAGCACCTGCGCGGCCGGGGCGGTCTCCTGGAACCGCCGGACCGACTCGGCGATCCCGCTCGTCACGAGGTTGTCGCCCAGGTACATGACGAAGTCGTCGTCACCCAGGAAGTCGGAGGCGACGAGGACGGCGTGGGCCAACCCCAGCGGCTCGATCTGGGGGATGAAGGTCACGTCCAGGCCGAAGCGACCGCCGTCGCCGACGTGTGCCCGCACCTCGCGGTGCGTCTCACCCACGATGATCCCGACCTCGGTGATCCCCGCCTCCGCGATGGCCTCGAGGCCGAAGTCCAGCACCGGACGGTTGCCGATCGGCACGAGCTGCTTGGCGCTCGTGTGGGTGATCGGACGCAGCCGCGTCCCGGCACCCCCCGCCAGCACCAGCCCCTTCACCGGCGGGCCGCCGGGCAGGCGCGATCGCCGCGCGGCACGACGGTGGACGGCTGGCTGTGCGGGCCCGACATGCCGTGCATGGTGACAGATCCGCCGATCAGAGCAACCTCACACCTCGGCCCGGTCCGCGACCCGCGGGCGGGCACACGACATGAACACGTGCGTGTAGGGGATCCGCAGCAGATCGTGGTGGACCTCCACATCGACGTCGGCGAACCGCCGCCGTGCGAGGGCCTCGTACCCCTCCGGCGCGAGGATGCTCTGCCCGCGGTCGCGGCTGACGACGAACCTCGCGGCGCGCGACATGTCCGGGGTGTACGCGGCGTCGAGGGTCACCAGGCGGCCGCCGTCGGCCAGCACGGTCGAGGCGACGTCGAACAGGTGGAGGGCCTCGTCGGCGTCGATGTGGTGGAGCAGGCTCTTGGCGATGACGACGTCGAACACACCGAGCTCGTCCGGGTCGAGGTCCTCGACCCGGCCCACGTGGAAGCTGCCGCGGCCGCCGTACCGCCGTCGCGCCGCGGCGATGTAGGCCTCGCTGGCGTCCGTGCCGGTGTAGGCGACCCCCGGCAGGTGCTCGACCAGGCTCCCGGGGCCGCAGCCGATGTCGAGCACCCGCAGCCCGGGACGCACGCCGACGTGGCGGTCGACCAGCGTGCGCCGCACCCGCGGCGAGCCGACGAGCCGCTGGAAGGTCTCGTAGACGACCGGGACGGACAGCATCGCCCTGAGACCGGCGGTCGTCTGTCCCATGTGCTCCCCGTGTGCGTCGTCGCGGACCCGCCGCGACCCGGGCGCCGGGACGCCCCGGCCGCACCAGTGAGCATACTGACCGCCGCCGGTTCGCGGCACGGGGCACGCGGCCTCGAGCTCACGCGCGCAGGTGGATCCGCTCGCCCTGTGACCCGAACGGCGGCGATGCGGCAGCGGTACGCCTGCAGGCCGGGACCCGGACCGCGGTGAGGTCAGCGGCCACAGCGTCAGGTCCTCGCCCGTGTGCGGCCCGCGGGCGCACGCGGGGGTCCGGGGTGA
>CAYVGE010000024.1:0-25170 GCA_964450395.1 uncultured Actinomycetota bacterium | reverse complement strand
GCTCGGGCCGAGGTCGCCCGCTACGGCGTCGACCTCCACGCCGGACGCGCCGTGAGCCTGTCCCGGGTCGGTGAGTCGGTCCGGGTCGGCCTGGACGGCGGCGCGACGGTGCTCGTCCGGCGGTTGGTCGTCACGACCGGTCTCCTCGACGAGCTGCCGCAGGTCCCCGGGCTGGCGGAGCGGTGGGGGCGCGACGTCATCCACTGCCCGTACTGCCACGGCTGGGAGGTCCGCGACCGTACGATCGGGGTGCTCACGACCTCCGCCTTCGCGCTGCACCAGGTGGGGTTGTTCCGTGTCTGGCTCCCAGGGCACGAGCTCCTCGGCAGCGCGGTGTACGCCGAACGGATCACGCCGCGCCCAGCGCGCCGACCGGGCGGGTGGCGGACGCCTTCCCCTACTGCAGACGCCATCTCGGGGATATGCTCGCCGAGCCCTCGTCGCCCGGTCCCCGGTCCGTCCAGCGGGCGGCGACGGTCACTGAAGGCGGGCTGCATGGCGAACCCACTGATCCTCACGGTCGATGACGACCCGCTCGTCTCGGCCGCCATCACGCGGGACCTGTCACGGCAGTACGGCGCCGACCACCGGATGGTCGCCGTGCAGTCCGGAGCGCAGGCCCTCTCGGTGCTGAGGAGGGTGGCGTTGCGTGACGAGCCGGTGGCGCTGATCGTCGCGGACCAGCGGATGCCCCAGATGACGGGGATCGAGCTGCTCGCGCAGGCCGGTCCCCTCGCGCCAGGCGCGAGGTTCCTGCTGCTGACCGCGTACGCCGACACCGACGTGGCCATCACGGCGATCAACGACGTGGGGCTCGACTACTACCTGCTCAAGCCGTGGGATCCACCCGAGGACCGGCTGTACCCGGTGGTCGACGACCTGCTCGGCGACTGGCGGCGGGACCACCCGGACCACACGTCCGATGTCAAGGTGGTCGGCCACCGCTGGTCGGAGCGTAGCCATGAGCTGAAGACCTTCCTCGCACGCAACCACGTGCCCTACCGCTGGTACGACGTGGAGCGCGATGCCGAAGGCACCAGGCTCCACGGTCTGGCCGGCGCCACACCCACCGACCTGCCGCTGGTGCTCGTCCCGGACGGCGGCACGCTCCGCTCGCCGTCGGTGCTCGATGTGGCGGGCGCGCTGGGTCTGCACACCGACGTGCGGCAGCCGCTGTACGACGTGTGCATCGTCGGAGGAGGGCCGGCCGGCCTGGCCGCCGGCGTGTACGCCGCCTCCGAGGGGCTGAGCACCGTGATCGTGGAACGCGAGGCCCCGGGGGGTCAGGCGGGGCGGAGCGCGGCGATCGAGAACTACCTGGGGTTCCCGAAGGGGCTGAGCGGGTCGGATCTGGCCCACCGCGCGCTGGCTCAGGTGTCGCGCTTCGGCGCGGAGCTGGTGCTCGCCCGTGACGTCGTGGGCTTCGAGGCCCGCGGGCCCGTGCGCGCGGTCTGCTTCGATGGCTCCGGAGAGGTCGAGGCCCGCGCGCTCGTCGTCTCGACTGGGGTCTCCTACCGACGGCTGGACGCCACCGGGCTCGACGAGCTCACCGGGCGGGGCGTGTACTACGGCGTGGACGCCAGCGAGGCGAACCAGTGCCAGGGCGATGAGGTCTACGTGGTCGGAGCCGCCAACTCGGCGGGTCAGGCCGCCCTGCACCTGTCCCGCTTCGCTGCGCGCGTCGTGCTGGTGGTCCGGGCCTCGACCCTGCGCTCGATGTCGCAGTACCTCGTGGGCAGGATCCTGGAAGCCCCCAACATCGAGGTGCGCTACCGCAGCCGGGTGGCGGCCGCCCGCGGTGACGGCCACCTGGAGACGCTGACGTTGGCCGACCGCGACTCCGGCGCCACCGAGGACGCGCCGGCCAGCTGGTTGTTCGTGTTCATCGGCGCGACACCGCGCACCGACTGGCTGGGACCCGACGTGGTCCGCGACGACCGTGGGTTCGTCGTCACCGGTCCGGAACTGATGGCGTCCCCCGATGCGCAGCGCTGGCCGCTCGAGCGAGCGCCGTTCACCCTCGAGACGAGCGTGCCCGGCGTCTTCGCCGCGGGCGACGTGCGGCTCGACTCGATGAAGCGGGTCGCGTCAGCCGTCGGCGAGGGCGCGATGTCGGTTCACCTCGTCCACCGCTACCTGGCGACCATCTGATGCGGGCCGCCCAGCTCCGTGCCCTGCCGCTGTTCGACGGCCTCAGCGACCGCCAGCTCGCCGACCTCCATGACGGCAGCACCGAGGTGCCGATCGCCCCCGACGACGTGGTGTTCCGCGAGGGTGAGCACGCCGACTTCTGGTGGGTGCTCGTCGAGGGCGCCATCGACCTGTACCGGCACGTCGGCCGCGAGCACCTGCTGGTCGCCAGGATGGATGTACCTGGCCGCTGGGCCGGCGGGTTCCGTGCATGGGACGAGCACGGCGTCTACCTCGCGACCGGCAAGGTCGTGGCCAGCGGATGGGTGCTGCGGGTTCCCGCCGATGTGCTCCGCGAGCTGACCAGCGCGTGGTTCCCGTTCGGCGGTCACCTCATCGAAGGCCTGTACCGCACCGCGCGGTCGATCGAGGCGACGGCACGGCAACGCGGGTCCCTGGTGACCCTCGGGACGCTCGCGGCCGGTCTCGCGCACGAGATCAACAACCCCGCCTCGGCCGCCGGCCGGGCGGCCGACGCGCTCGACGGCACCCACCGGACGTTGCTGTCGTCGTTGGCCCGCCTCGCCCACGACGACGTCTCGGCGGCCCAGTTCGCGGCCCTCGACGAGCTGCGGCGCGAGCTCGATCCGGAGCACGCCGACCCCGACCCTCTCGCACGCGCCGATCGGGAGCAGGAGCTGTCGGCGTGGCTCACCCGACACGGCATCGAGCGTCCGTGGACGATCGCGCAGCCGCTCGCCTCCGCCGGCGTGGACGTCGCCTGGTGCGAACGGACCGCCGGCGTGCTCGGGGGCCCGGGCCTCCCGGCCGCCCTCGAGTGGGTGGCGGGCACGCTGTCTGCCGCCACGCTGCTGGCCGAGGTCACGGAGTCGACCCGGCGCATCTCCGAGCTCGTGGCCGCGGTCAGGTCCTACTCCCAGATGGACCGCGCGTCCCTGCAGCTGACCGACCTGCGCGACGGCCTCGACAGCACGCTGGTGATCCTGGGCCACAAGCTGCACGGGGTGACGGTGGTCCGCGACTACGGTGAGGGTGTGCCGCGGGTGGAGGCACATCCCGGGGAGCTCAACCAGGTCTGGACGAACCTCATCGACAACGCGGTCGACGCCATGGACGGCATGGGCACCCTGCGGGTCGTGCTCCGCGCCGACGGCGACGGGGTGGTCGTGGAGATCGGCGACACCGGCCCGGGCATGCCGCCCGAGGTGGCGGCGCGTGCGTTCGAGGCGTTCTACACGACCAAGGACGTCGGCAGCGGAACCGGCCTCGGCCTCGACATCGCCCGCCGCATCGTCGTGGAGCGCCACAGCGGCACCATCAGCATCGAACCCGGCCCCGGCGGGACCGTGCTGCAGGTCAGGCTCCCCGTGCACCTGGACGGATCCGTTACGGACACGCACCAGCCGGTGACGGACGACGTCAGGCGCCCCGCCGACTGACCGGCGCTCCCGACACGGCCGTCGGACGGGCGCCGAGCGCGATCCGCAGCGCCTCGTCCAGCGGCATGGTCCGGCCCCGGGACAGCCAGCGTTCCAGGTCACCCCCCGCGCGCTCGGCGATCAACGCCCTGATCCGATCGTTCTCCGGCACGTCGCCGGCGACCTCCCGCAGGCCGAGCCGCTGCGCGGTCGCCTCGGCGGACGCCACCAGGACCGCCGCGTCCTCGACGCGTCCCTGCCGGACGACCGCACCTGCCAGGGCGATCGCCACCCACGGCAGCTCGCTGCGGTGCCCGTACCGCTGGCTGAGGTCGACCGCGTACCGGGCGAGCTCGACGGCCTCGTCGAGGTCGCCGCTGCGCGTCGCGATGTACACCTGGTTGCCGTGCCCCACCGCGTCGCGCTGATGGTCGCCGGACGCGCGGCCCAGCTCGATGGCTGCGCGGTACGCGGCGTCCGCGGCGTCGTCATCGCCATGGACGCGTGACAGCTCCCCCTCGACGTTGCACCCGGTCGCGACGAGCACCGGCGCGCCGGCGGCGCGGGCGAGGTCCGTGCCGTGGCGCACGAGCGCGAGCGCCCGCTCGTAGTCCGCGTCGGATCCGAGGTGGGTGTGGGCCAGGTCGATGGTCGCGTAGGCCTCGTGCAGCACGTCCCCCGCCGACCTCGCCACGGCGAGCGCGTGCTGGACCTCCCGGCGTGCGCCCGCCAGGTCCAACTGCCCGAAGTGCACGAAGCCGGCGGTCAGCGCCCGGCGGACGTCCAGCCCGGGCGGGACGTCGACGTCGCCGACCGCGCGGATCCAGCGACCGGCCAGCTGCACCGCTCCGGTCCGCCGGAAGTACAGCCCGAGCGCACCGAGCATGCGCACGGCGTCCACCGGCCGGTGGTCGACGTTCCAGGAGAACGCCCGGGTCAGATCGGGGAGCTCCATGTCGATCCGACGGACCCACAGGTCGGGCTGCGACCGCAGCATGCGCGCGGATGCGTCATCGGCCCAGGCGGTGAAGTACGCGGCATGACGAGCATGCACGGCCACGACGTCATCGACGTCGGCCAGCAGCTCCGCGGCGAACTCCCGGACCAGCTCGAGCATGCGCAGCCGCGTCTCGTCCTCCACGCCCCGGACGTGGTGCAGGAGGCACTTGTCGACCAGCCCGCCGAGCGCGTCCTCGAGGCCGCCGCCCACCACCTCGCCCAGCACGTCGGTGACCGCGTCCAGGCGTAGCGGCGCCGAGAACACCGGCAGCCGCACCAGCAGCGCCTGCTCGTCGCGGGTCAGCAACTGGTAGCTCCAGGCGATGGTGTTGCGGATGGTCTGCTGGCGCTCGTGGACGCCGCGGGTGCCGCTGGACAGCTGGAGCGGCCGGCGGTGGAGGCGCTCGGCGATCTCGGTCGGCTGCAGCAGGCGGCACTGGGCGGCGGCGAGCTCGATCGCCAGCGGCAGGCCGTCGAGGCGGGTGCAGATCTCGACGATGGCGTCGTGTTGCACCGCCGTCGGGTCGATGTCGGGACGCACCGAGCGGGCACGGTCCAGGAACAGCTGGACCGCCGCGCCGTCACGCTGCAGCCCCAACGGCTCGACGTCGTACACCTGCTCACCGTCCAGGCGGAGGCGTTCTCGGCTGGTCGCCAGCACGCGCAGGTTCGGGGTCTCGTCGATCAGGTCGGACAGGACCGTCGCGCCGTCGACCACGTGCTCGACGTTGTCGACGATGAGCAGCGCCTGCCTGTCGGCGACGGCCTCGGCGACCGCCGCCACGGCCCGGGTGTGGCCGGTCACCGTCACGTCGACGGCATCGGCCACGACGTCCGCGACGGCGCCCGGATCGGTGATCGTGGTCAGGTCGGCGAACCACACCGCGTCCGGGCACACGGCCCCGCTGCGCCACCCGACGTTGATGGCCACCCGCGTCTTGCCGATCCCGCCGGGACCGAGCAGCGTGACGATGCGGTGGCGCCACAGCAGGTCGAGCACATCATCGGTCTCGACCCGCCGGCCGACCAGCGTGCTGGCGGGCATCGGCAGCGCCGAGGCGCGCGTGAGCATCCGCAGCGGCGGGAGGTTCGATGCCAGTCCCGGGCCCTCGAGCTGGTGCAGCCTGACCGGGTCGTCGATGCCGCGCAACCGGTACGAGCCGAGGTCCGTGCACGCCCAGCCGTCCGGCATGCCGGCGGTCCTCGTGGCGTCGGACAGCAGTACCTGGCCGCCATGGGCCGCGTCGACCACCCGGGCGACCAGGTGGACGGCGAGGCCGTAGTAGTCGTGGTCCTCCACCTCGGCCGCGCCCGTGTGCAGACCCATCCGGACGCGCACGGTCTTCCCGCCCGGCCACGGGTGGCACGCCAGCGACCGCTGGGCTGCGCCCGCGGCCTCGATCGCCCGCGCTGCATCGGCGAAGACCGCGAAGCACGCGTCCCCCTCGTAGCCGAACACGACGCCGCCGCACGCCCGCACCGCCGCCGCGATCACAGCCCGTTGCGCGGCGACGACCGTCGGGTACGCGACGGGATCGCTGGTGAGGAGCCAGGTGCTCGCCTCGATGTCCGTGAAGAGGAAGGTCACGGTGCCCGTGGGCAGTCGCATCGTCTGGGCATTGTCATCCCGGCCGGGCCGTCAGCCAACCCCCGGGCGGGACCCGACGGACGGTGGGGTGCGATCCGCTCGTCGCCCAGCGTCGCGGTCGGGACTGCTACGGCGGCTCGCCCGGCTCTCGACGCGTATGGGCTCCAGGTCACACCCCGGGCAGGTCCACACCGACACCGGGTCGGTCGGGCCCGCGAACCAGCGGTCGCAGTGCTCGCAGTACCCCCAGATCTCCACGTCCCTGGTCTCCCCTCGGCACCGCTGCCGTCGCGTCGTGACGGCCGGGGTCTGGGGACCGCTCGCAGTGGCTGCACCCTGCCCACCAGCCGGGTGCACAACCCAGGTGGCACGCGGCATCGTCGTCGCCCGTGATGTGATCCCACGCGCACGACACGACAGGGCGCCAGCTCGATGATGCCCTTCGCCACGCATCGGACGCCGGTGATCCAACGACGAGGGGATGATCGGCCTCGCTTCGGGAGAGCATGGCCCGCGGCCTGCCGACGGTCGGTGGCATGCTCACCGCGGGGGCGGTCGACGACACCGGGGGCGCAGGGTGACGCAGGATGCCGAACGTGTGGCCGAGGCTCCGACGCCGCGTGAGCTGGTCCTCGGCGTGGGACGGGCGTTCGGCGGGTCGCTGCTGTTCGTGCTGCCGATCCTGATGACGATGGAGATGTGGCAGTTCGGGACGGTGCTGCCGCCGGTCCGGCTCGCCATCTGGGTAAGCGTGGCGTTGCCGTTGCTGGCGGTGCTCGCACGCAGCCTGGCGTTTCGCGACACGGCGGGCATGTCGTGCGTGACTACGTCGCCGACGGGTTCGTCGCCTACGGTGTCGGGGTCATCACGACGGCTGCGGTGCTCGCGTTGTTCGATCTGATCAACCTCGACCGGTCACTGTCGGAGGTCGTCGGGCTGATCGCCATCGAGTCGGTGCCGGCGAGCATCGGCGCGGTGATCGCGCGGGGGCCCTGCCGACGGCCGGCTCGTCCTGCGACCGACCGGCTTCGTCCAGCAGTGACGCACCGGCGACGATGCTCGTGCCGCACGCCGCCGACATGACGGATGTGGTCTCATGGCAGCGGCGGCCCGGTGGTCACTGCGACCGGCACCTACCACGGCACGTTCCGCGCGAATGGCCGGAGCTTGTCACCTGTGGACCGTTCGTGATGGCGTGGCGCACCGCTTCCGCCAGTACACCGACACGGCCGCCTTCGCCGACGCGGTGGGGTGACCAGCGGTACGTAGCCGTCGGCGTCGAGCTCGACCGCCGGGCTGCGGCGGCACCGGGAGCCCGCCCCTCCATTCCCTGACGCCGCATCCGATCCCTGCCTGCGCGCCGGGACGTCGGCACCGCCGCGCGGGGAGCTACCGCAGGTAGGCACGGTCGGCCCGCCCTCGACCCGCCGGTCCGCCGCCCAGCGCTGAGATCCGGCGGGCGTCGTACGCGGACGGTACGCGGACGGTACGCGGCGCCGTGCACGGTGATGGCCGATGCGCACGCGTTCGACCGAGGAGAGCACCATGACAGCGATCGACGAACAGCGGCTGGAAGCGTTCGTGGGCCGGGTCGTGTCCGACGCGGCCGCGGCGGAGTCGGCCGCGGTGAGCTACCTGGGTGACCGCCTCGGGCTGTACTGCGGCATGGCCGGCGCCGGACCACTGACGTCGGCGCAGCTGGCACACCGCACGGGGCTCGCCGAACGCTACGTCCGCGAGTGGCTGGCGAACCAGGTCGCAGGAGGCTACGTGACCTACGATCGCCGCGACGGCACGTTCGAGCTGCCCGACGAGCACGCCGCGGTCCTCGCCGACGAGGGCTCCGACGTCTTCATGGCCGGCATGTTCGAGGTCCTCGCCGCCATGTGGGCCGCCACCGGCCAGATCGGCGAGGCGTTCCGCACCGGCGACGGCGTCGGCTGGGGCGACCACGACCCGCGGCTGTACCGCGGTGTCGAGCGGCTGTTCGCGCCGATGTACCGCAGCCAGCTGGTCGAGCAGTGGATCCCCGCGCTGGACGGCATGGATGCGAGGCTGCGGGACGGAGGGCTGGTCGCGGACGTGGGCTGCGGCCACGGCGTGCCGACGCTGGTGATGGCGCAGGCGTACCCGGACTCGACGTTCCACGGTCATGACCCCCACGAGGCGTCCATCGCCACGGCCCGCAGGCAGGCCGCCGAGGCGGGCCTGTCCGACCGCGTGTCCTTCGAGGTCGCCGACGCCACCAGCTACCCGACCACCGGGTTCGATCTGGTGTGCTTCTTCGACTGCCTGCACGACATGGGCGACCCGGTCGGCGCGGCGGCGCACGCCCGGGAGGCACTGGCCGACGACGGCTCGGTGCTGCTGGTCGAGCCGGCTGCGGCCGACGACCTCGCCGAGAACGTCAACCCGGTCAGCCGGCTGGTCTACGCCAGCTCCGTGTTCGTGTGCACGCCGAGCGCGCTGGACCAGGACGGCGGCGTGGCGCTCGGCGGCCAGGCGGGTCAGCGTCGGCTGCGCGCCGTGATGCACGAGGCCGGGTTCAGCCGGTTCCGCCAGGTGGCGGAGACCCCGTTCACCCACGTCTACGAGGCACGGCCATGACCGTCGCGTTCCTGAACGGACAGATCCTGTCGATGGACCCGGCCGTGCACGCACCCGAGGCCGTGGTCGTCACCGGTGACCGCGTCGCCGCGGTCGGCGACCGGGCGATCCTCGACGGCCACCCGGACGCACAGATCGTCGACCTCGCCGGCCGGACGCTGCTGCCAGGCTTCATCGACGCGCACAACCACCTGTCCCTGGCCGCGCTGCACCCCCGCTGGGCGGACCTGTCGCACACCCGCGACGTCGCCTCGGCGCAGTCGCTGCTGCGCGAGCACGCCCACGACGAGCCCGACGTGCCGTGGGTCCGTGGCGCCGGCTGGGAGCTCGACACATCGCTGCCGCTGACCCGCCACGACCTCGACGATCTCGGGTTCGACCGTCCCGTGATCGTCGCCCACTTCAGCTTCCACCAGTGCGTGGTGTCCACACTGGGGCTCGAGCGGCTCGGCATCACCCGTGCCACCCCGGACCCGCCGGGCGGCGCGATCGACCGTGACCGCAGTGGCGAGCCGACGGGGATCCTGCGGGAACGCGCGTGGGGTCGGGCGCACGCCGCGTCCGTGGCTGCGTCCAACGATCCGGACCGCTGGGAGGACCTCATCGTCGCCCGCATGCGCGCCCTGCTCGCCAACGGCATCACGACCGTGCACGACGCGGCCTGTTCCCCTGCGGCCGAGGCCGCCTACGGTCGCTTGCGACGCACGGGCCGCATGGCCCTGTCGGTGCTGGCGATGCCGCACCCCGACGACCTGTTCGCCGGGCCCGACCACGCACGGCTCGGCGGGCCACCCACCGGGGAGGGCGACGCGTGGCTGCGGGTCGGGCCGGTCAAGCTGTTCGCCGACGGCGGTTCGCACCCCCACATCGACGCCCACGCCGGCGGCCGCAGGATCGCCGAGGGCTACGCGTTCCCCGACCTCGGCGGCGACGCCCATTGCGCGGCCGACCGGGGCTTCGCGCTCGCCACCCACGCGATGGGCAACGCCGGTCTCCAGCGCGTGCTGGACGCGTACCGCGACGTGCGGCGACGCCGGCCCGACGACGACGGCCTCCTCCGCGTCGAGCACGCCACCCTCGCCGGGCCGGCCCAGATCCGGGCGCTGGCCGGCCTCGGCGCGGTGGCGGTCGTGCAACCCGGGTTCGTCGACACGATCGGCCGGCGGGTCGGGCACCTGCGGTTCGACGACGCCGCGTGGATGCCGTTCGCCGACCTGGCCGACGCCGGCGTCACCCTGGCCGCATCGTCGGACCATCCCAGCGCGCCCGCGACGCCGCTGACCATGAGCCGGCTGGCCACCACGGAGGGCGCGCCGCGGGACCTGCCAGGCGGCAGCCACCAGCCGCTGCCGCTGCACGACTGGCTCCGGGCGTGGACGATCGGCGCAGCCATCGCCGGCGGACAGGAGCACGAACGCGGCAGCATCACGCCCGGCAAGCGCGCCGACCTGGTCGTCCTCGACGGTGATCCGGCCGACGCGCACACGCGCGTCGTGCAGACCTGGGTGGCCGGTCGGAGACGGTTCGACCGCGACCAGCCCGAGGTCACCGCGAACGCGACCCGAGCGCCTCGCTGATCTGCTCGAGGGCGAAGGCCATCGCTGCGTCGACGTCCATGGTGGCTCCCCGGCCGGACGCGGCCTCCCACCGTCCGCGCCCGAGCCGCTCGGCCAACGCGGTCTCGAGCACGGCGAGACGCTGAGCCTGCGGGCCGTACACCGGCGCGGCGGTGTCGGCGGTGTGCGCTGCAGCGACCAGGACGGCGGCGGCCCAGCCGCGGTCGATCCGGGCGAGCAGCTCGGCGAGGGTGCGCAGCGTCGTCCACTGGTGCGTCCGGTCGCCGGAACGGCGCCACCGGTGGATCACCTCCACGAAGGACCGCAGCGCGACCGCGGGCGACCCGTGCCGGGCGCGCAGTGACGTGAGCGACACGAGCGCCACGCTCTCGACCAGCTCGTTGCGCACCGAGCGGGCGACGCCGACGGCCCCGGCCAGCAGCGCCTGCGCCCGCGGGGGGTCATCGGCCAGCAGCGTCTCGCCGCGCGTGTAGAGGCTCCACGCGATCTGCGTGGGGTTGCGGCTCGCTTCGGCGAGGCGGCGCTGCACCTCGGCCCGCGCCAGCGCGGCGTCGACGTCACCGCCGTAGGCCAGCGCCAGCACCTCGTGCAGCGCCGAGAGCGCCGCCCAGTAGCGGTCGTCGACCGCGGTCGCCAACCGGCGGCTCGCCCCGCTGCGCCGGAGGCACGCCTCGAGCCGTCCCTCGTAGAAGTCGACGAGCGCCCGGGCAAGGAGGCCGTGGCGCGCCACGGGATCGTCCCGGTCGACGCGACGCAGGGCGGTCTCGGCAAGGTCCAGGGCGCGTTGCCGCCGCCCGCCGTCGGCCAGGCAGAGCGCCGCGGCGGCGCACGCCTGGGCGTACCGGGGGTGGCTGTCGGCGCCCGGGACGGCGAGTGCCTGCTGCGCCCAGGCAAGGATCTCGTCGTTCAGGCGGAAGAATGCGTACGGGGCGAGCGCCAGCCACAGGCGCAACGCGCCGTCGACGTCCCCGACCGACACCAGCCAGCGGTGCGCGGCTCGCAGGTCGGGCAGCTCGAGATCGATGCTGGCGACGGCATCGGCCTCCGACGGACCGTACAGCAGTCTCTCATTGCGCTCGGCGACGCCGACGAACCAGCCGGCATGCAGCTCCCGGTGGTGTCGCGCCTCGCCCCGCTGCTCGAGCCGCTCGCGGCCGAACCGGCGGAGGAAGTCCAGCACCCGGTAGCGGGTGACGGGATCGGACCGCTCACGCGAGACCATCGACTGGTCGACCAGGCCGGCGAGCAGGTCGGCGACGTCGCCGACGTCGACCTCGTCGCCGGCGGCGACCGCCTCGGCGGCATCGAGGCCGAACCCGCCGGCGAACACCGAGACACGGTCGAACACGTGCCGCTGCGCGCCGGTCAGCAGGTCGTAGGACCAGGCCGCGACCGCCTCGAGGGTCCGGTGGCGCCCGGTGGCGGTGCGGCGGTCCGCGGCGACCGGCCGAAGGCGATCGTCGAGGCGGTCGGCCACCTCGGCCGCGCTCATGGACCGCAGCTGCGCCCCCGCCAGCTCGATCGCCAGCGGCACGCCGTCCAACCGGGCGCAGATCGTCGCCACCGGACCCGCGTTGTCGGCCGTGACCGTGAAGTGCGGCGCAACCGCCTGCGCCCGGTCGACCAGCAGCCGCACCGAGTCGACCTCGGTCAGCGCCGCAACGTCGTCGGCGGTGGCCGGCACGGCCAGCGGCTCGACCTGCCAGAGTCGCTCGCCTTCGACCGCGAGGCGCTCACGGCTGGTCGCGAGCACGCGGATCCGGGGGCACGCGCGGACGAGGTCGCCGACCAGCGGCGCCACGACGTCGACGACATGCTCGCAGTTGTCGACGACCAGCAGCACCTCCGCTGACCGCAGTGACTCGAGCAGCGACGCCTCGACGCTCGACTCCGCCCGCTGCCGCGCACCGGCCGCGGTGGCCACGGCGGCGGGGACACCGGACTGCTCGACCTCGTCCAGCGAACACCAGACCACGCCATCGGCGTGGCACGGCTCGGAATCAGCTGCCACGGCGATCGCCAGGCGCGTCTTGCCGACGCCGCCGACGCCGGTGAGCGTCACGAGGCGGTGCCGGGTGAGCAGATCGCGTACGCGACCGATGTCGTGCTCGCGACCGATCAGACCGCTGACCGGCGCGGGCAGCGCCGCCGCCGTCGTCGGCCGCACCTGCCGCTGCACGACAGCGTCCTGCGGCGGCTGCAGCGTGTCGGCGTGCCGCAGGATGTCGGCTTCGAGCCGCTGCAGCTCGGCGGACGGCTCGAGCCCCAGTGCACGGTCGAGCTCGTCGCGGAAGGAGCGGTACGCGGCCAGCGCGTCGGCCTGCCGGCCTGCGCCGTGCAACGCCAGCATCAGCTGCCCCCGCGGCCGCTCCCGGTACGGGTGCCGCGCGGTGAACGCCTCGATCTCGCCGACCACGTCGCGGTGCCGTCCCGCGGCGAGCGCCGCATCGAACAGGTCCTCGGTCGCCGTGCGTCGCAGCTCTTCGAGCCGCTGCGCCTCGGGCCGGAGGTACGGCACGTCGGCGACCTCCCCGAACGCCCGCCCCCGCCACATGCCCAGCGCCGCCCCCAACCGGGCGGCGGCGTCCTCGGGTGCGTGGGCGCTGACAGCTCTCGCGTCGGCGACGAGCCTCTCGAACCGGACGGCGTCGATGCATCCGTCCGGCACGACCAGCGCGTACCCGGCGTGCCGGTGCTCGATGCGGACACCGGCCGAGCCGTCGTCGGCCGTGAGTCCGAGATCGCCGCGCAGCCGCGACACGTTCGTCGACAGGCTGTTCGACGCGTCGTCGGGGACCCGGTCGCCCCACAGCAGATCGACCAGCCGGTCCGACGACACGACCTCGTTGGGTCGCGAGAGCAGTCCCGCGAGCAGTCGGCGCCGGACCGGCCCACCGACCGCGACCTGCTGTCCGTCGATCGTGACCTCGAGCGGTCCGAGCACCCGGAACTCGACGCTTCGAGCGGACGAAGACATGCTGCCGGTGTACCAGAACCTCGGGCGCACCGCGGTCGCGCAGCGTGGCGCACGGCTGCCATTGCGTCTGACGGACGGTTCCGGCGGCGCGCGTGTGGCCACCGCGGGTCTCCGGTAGGCATTGGGTGGGTCACTGCACGCTCGACGAACAGCGGGAGTCATGGATCTTGTCGTGGTGGTCGCGGCGGTGGCCTTCGGGTTCGCCTCCGCCCAGGTGCGTCTGCCCCCCTTCGTCGGATACCTCGCGGCCGGCTTCGCGCTCCACGCGCTCGGGTTCGAATCCACGCCGGTCATCGAGGAGATCGCCGACGTGGGCCTGCTGCTGCTGCTGTTCGGCATCGGGCTGAAGCTGCGGTTGCGCAGTCTCGCGCAGCCGACGGTGTGGGGCACCGCCCTGGTCGGCGCGCTCACGACCATCGCGGTGGTCGGCGGTCTGCTCGCGGTGCTCGGCCCCACGTCGCTGCCGCTGGTCGGGGGCAAGGGTGTCGGAGAGGCGCTGCTGATCGGGTTCGCCTTGTCGTTCTCGAGCACGGTGTTCGCGGTCAAGACGCTCGAGGAGCAGGGCGAACAGGGCTCACTCGCGGGGCATGTGGCCATCGGCGTCCTGATCGTGCAGGACCTGCTCGCGGTGGCGTTCCTCACCGCCTCCGAGGGGACGTGGCCCTCGGTGTGGGCGGCGACGTTGCTCGTGGCCCTCATCGGGCTGCGGCCGGTCATGGGCTGGCTGCTCGACCATGCGGGGCACGGCGAACTGCAGCTGCTCCTCGGGTTCGCGCTCGCGGTGGTGGTCGGCGGGGGAGGGTTCGCGCTCGTCGGGCTCAAGCCCGATCTCGGAGCGCTGCTGGTCGGTGCGCTGCTGGCATCGCATCCCCGGTCGAAGGAACTGGCTGACCGGCTGCTGGGGTTGAAAGACCTGCTGCTCGTCGGCTTCTTCCTGTCGATCGGCCTGGGCGGGACGCCGACGCCGAGCGGGGTGATCGTCGCGCTCGTTGCGGTCCTGCTGATCCCGATCAAGACCGCGGTGTTCCTCGCGGTGCTGACGCGCCTGCGGTTGCGGGTCCGCACGTCGCTGCACGCCTCGTTGACGCTGTCGAACTTCTCGGAGTTCGGTCTCATCGTCGCGGCCGTCGGCGTCGAACGTGGCTGGCTCCCGTCCGACTGGTTGGCCGCCATCGCCGTCGCGGTGTCGCTCTCGTTCGCGGTTGCCGCCCCACTGAGCGCGCTGCGGTATCGCCTCTACGAACGGTTCCGCGGACGGCTCCACGGTCTCGAACGGACACCCCTGCGCCCCGAGGACGCGCTGATCGAGCCGGAGGCAGCGGAGGTGCTCATCTTCGGGATGGGGCGTATCGGCACCGGCGCCTACGACGAGATCGTCGAACAGCGCGGTCGGGTGGTGCTCGGGATCGAGCGCCACGGAGACCGGGTCGAGGGGCACACCGGGGCGGGGCGCCGTGTCCTGCGTGGCGACGCCACGGATCTCGACTTCTGGGAGCGCATCCGGCTGGAACGCCCGCACCCGGACGTCATCCTGCTGGCGATGAGCGACCACCAGGCGAACCTCCAGGCCGTCCAGCGGGTGCGCACCTTCGTCCCGGAGGCGGTGATCGCCGCCGCGACGAGGTGGCCCGACGAGGTCGTGGAGCTCGAGCGCGCCGGCGTCGAGGTCGCCCGCGACCTCTTCGGCGAGGCCGGCCAGGGACTCGCCGACGACGCGATGTCCCTGTGGTCACGCCGCAAGGCCGTGCAGCCGGGGCGCCCATGACGCGGGCCGTCGTCACTCCGGCTGTCGCGCGGGGCGGGCGGCGTAGCGCGTCACGACCGGTCCGGCGATGGCGAGCAGGAGCACGTACGCGGTCGCGAGTGCGCCGAGGCGGTGCTCGACGCCGGCGGCGACGCCGATCTCGGCGATGACGATGGAGAACTCCCCGCGGGCGATCAGCACCGCGGCTGCGCGCCGCCGGCCCCGGGACGCCATGCCTGCGCGGGCGGCGCCCCACCACACGGTCGCGAACTTGGTGGCAGCGGTGACGACTGCGAGCGCTGCGGCCACGAGCAGCACCGGGGGGATGTTGCGTGGGTCGATCGCGAGCCCGAACAGGACGAAGAAGGTGGTGGCGAACAGGTCGCGCAGGGGTTGGAGCAACCCGTGGATGCGGTGCTGGACCGGCCCGGAGAGGGCGATGCCCACCAGGAACGCGCCGACGGCCGCGGAGATGTGGAGCCGCTCGGCCGTGCCGGCGACCACGAGGGCGATGCCCAGCACACCCAGCAGCAGGCCCTCACGGGACGGCGAGGCGACCGCTCGGCTGATCGCTCCGCCGTACCGGAACGCCACGAACAACGCGGTCCCGGCCGCGGCCAGCGCGATGCCCACCGACCCGCCGATCGCCAGCGCGCTGCCACCCACCAGCACGGCACCGACCACCGGCAGGTAGACGGCCATGACGAGGTCCTCGGCGACCAGCAGGGACAGCACCAGCGGCGTCTCGCGGTTGGCCATCCACCCCAGATCGTCGATCAGCTTCGCCGCGATCCCCGATGACGAGATGTAGGTCACGCCGCCGAGCACGACCGACGCCGCGACCCCCCAGCCGAGCACCAGCCCCGCGAGCAGCCCGGGCGTGAAGTTGGCCAGCAGATCCGCCAGGGCCAAGCGCCAGCCGGCGCGCAGGCCGGCGGTCAGCTCCTCCGGGCTGTACTCCAGCCCGAGCATCAGCAGCAGCAGGATCACGCCGATCTGCGCGGCGGGTTCGATGAAGGACTCCGCCGTGAACAGCGGGTACAGCCCGCCTTCACCGAACGCCAGGCCGATCAGCAGGTACAGCGGGATGGGCGACACACCCATCCGCGTCGCGGCGCGAGCCGCGAGGGACAGCACGAGGAGGACCGCCCCGAGCTCGAGCAGCAGGGTGGCTGTATCCACGTCACCCGCGCAGCAGCGCGTCCGCGCGACGGATCGCCTCGGGCCGGCCCATGATCACGAAGGTGTCGCCGTGTTCGATGGCGAACTCCGGACCGGGCACTGGCAGCGCCTCGCCGTGACGGAGCGCAGCGACAACCGTCACGCCCGTCGTCGAGCGGATCTCCAACTCGCCGATGCTGCGACCGACGGCGGGGGCGCCGGCAGGGACGCGGAGCCACTCGATCGACAACCCGGCCACGGACTGCTGGAGCCGGTCGATCTCTCGGATCACCTTGGACGCACCCAGCATCTCGGCCAGCACCCGGCTGTCCTCGTCGTCGAACTCGAGCACCAGCTGGGAGGCGTCGGGGTCGTCGGGATCACCGACGAACAGCTCGTGTCGCCCGGAGTGGTGGTGCAGCACCGACACGTGCGTGTCGCTCGAGGTACTGAACGAGTAGCGGACCCCGACTCCAGGAAGCTGGGTCTCCTCGATCTCGCTGGTCATCACGCCGCCCCTGTCCGGCTGTCGGCCACGACCACGGACTCTAGACCGGCCATCGAGGGCGACGTCCCCCGACTCCCGCCTCCCGACGAGCTGGGAACCCGACCCGGCCCAGTGCCCCGAGGCGCCGTCGGTCAGGCGTCGGCCTGCGCCTCCTGGTGCCGCAGCCGCTCGTCGAGGTGGTCCTGCAGCGCCCGCGTATCGCCGTCCGACCAGTCGTCCGGGCGGGTCACCGCCGCCCACGCGGCACCGTTGGCGCCGGGTGAGTACATGTGCCCCCAACCGACCGGCACGTCTCCCGCACCCGCCAGATCGAAGGCCATCTGCCAGAACGTCACCAACGGCACGTACACGAAATCGTCAGCGATCCCCGGTCCGCGCTGCCCGTCCCTCAGCCAGTCCGGCTGGGTGAGCATCAGATCCGGTGAGAAGAACACGACCGGATCCGAGGCGTGGAGCAGGTAGGCGATCCTCGTCGGCCCCCAGTCACCGTCGGGTCGGTCGAGCGCGTGCCGTTCACCGGTGAACCGGACCGTCGTACCGTCCGCGTAGACCGGCAGCCAGGGGGGCGTGCCCCGCTCCCGGTCGTCGATGAGCCGGTTCGACAGCTCATTGACGAACGGGGGGCCGACGAGCAGCGCGCCATCGATCGGCTCGTTGACGACGTTGATCGATGTCAGGATCGACTCGGCCCCGAACGACCCGAGCGACAACCCGTAGAGGTACAGCCGCGGGCGTGACGACTCCGGCAACTTCGACCAGTGGGCGTGCACGGTCTCGAACACCGTCCGCGCGGTCAGGCGCACCTCGTCCTGATCGGCCAGCAGCGAGATCCAGCTCGGCAGGTAGGAGTACTGCACGCCGGCGATCGCCGTGTCGCCGTTGTGGATGAACTCGACCGGGTCGACGCCGTTGGCGTCCAGGAACCCGGTACCCGTCGTCGTGCTGACCACCAGCACCTCGCGGTCGAACGCGCCGGTGCGAACCAGCTCCTCGAGCACCAGGTCTGCACGGCCCTGCAACGACCCGGCCGACTGCAAGCCCGCGTAGACCCTGATCGGCTCGACCGCACCACCACCCGAGAAGGCGTTGAGCTCATCGACGGTCGGTCCGGTCGACACGAACGCGCGGCCCTGCCGGCCCAGGGAGTCCCACGACGCCAGCGAACCTGGGCTGCCCGACCTCAACGGCGACTCCGGCTGCGCCGATCCCGGCCTGCTCCCGGTGTCGCGTGTGGCGAACACCTGGTTCGACGCGGCGAAGAAGCCGTCGACCAGCACGTCGCTGTAGATGAGGTTGACCAGGACGACGACGGCGATGCCCCCCAGCAGCAGCGCCAGCCTGCGGGGCAGCACCCTGGCCAGCATGCGTGCGGTCACCTGGAACAGCTTCCGCAGCGACCTGGCGATGACCAGCAACACCACCGCGACCACCACCGCGATCACCGGCACCGGAGCCAGGACGAGCGGACCGATCGGATCCATCCCGTAGATGGAGCGCACCTCGTTCTGCCAGCCGACGTGCCGCCAGATCGCCGACGCCAGGACGAACGCCACGATGGCGAGCAGCACGCCCACGATGCCCGTACGGGCACGACCACGGGGTTGCGGGAGACCCAGGAAGTTCCACATCCATTGGCCCGCAGCTCCGAGCGCGTACCCGATCATGACGGTGATGCCCGAGACGATCCCCTGGTACAGGAAGCTGCGGGGCAGCATCGACGGCAGCAGCGACAACGCGAAGAACACCAGGCCGACCACCGCGCCGGGCGCCGACAGCTCCCACGCGAAGACCCTGGTCGTCTCCGGTCGTACGCCGGGGTCCCGGGACTCCGACCCGCGGTCGCCGCGCTCCGCGAGATCCGTCACCTGCGGCGCCTCGCGGGCCGCCGTGGACGGGACGGTCGTGCTGCCATGGCGAGCTCCTCGCGTGACCGGCCGTGGCGTCGGTGTCCGGATCCAGGTGCACGTAACACATCGGCGCCGCGGGGATCGCCGCAGCCTCCACGATGGTGATCGTCCATCGCCTGGTGATGGTCTATCGCTACGGATGCCGCATCGCAACAGGAGGACGCCACGGATGTGGGGCGCCGCTGACCGGCTCCGGGGTCCGTCGCCAGGATCTTGCGCAGGCACGCGCGGCGGGACCCTCCTACCGTGGGTCCATGGCACGGCCAGACCGCCGACGGACGATCCTTGCGGTCGTGCTGTCGGTCGCTGTCGTGGTGGTCATGGCCGGGGTCACCGCGGCCGCACTGCAGGCAGGTGACGGCACGGTCGCCCGCGACGACCCCGTTCGGGTCGTGCCGGCGCTGGCGCTGCCGTCTCCCAGGACCGACGGCGGGACATCGCTGGAACAGGCGATCCTGCGACGCGGTTCCGTGCGGCAGTTCGACCCCGAGCCGCTCGAGCTCGGCCAGCTGGGGCAGCTGCTGTGGGCCGCGCAGGGGCAACGGGAGCAGGGCCGCACCGCGCCGTCCGCCGGAGGCCTGTACCCGCTCGAGGTGTACGTCGCGCACGAGGGAGGCATCTACCACTACCGCTCCGCCGGGCACGAGGTCGCGGCCGTGTCGAACACCGACATCCGCGAGGAGCTCGCGGCGGCTGCCCTGGACCAGCGGGCCTTCCACACCGCACCTGCGGTCATCGCCATCGCCGGCGTCGAGGAGCGCAGCGCCCGCAAGTACGGCGGGCGCGCCGAGCAGTACGTCCTGATCGAGGTCGGCCATGCCGCCCAGAACCTGCTGCTGCAGGCCGCCGTGCTGGGTGTCGGTGCCGTGCCCACCGGCGCGTTCGAGGACGCCACCGTCGCCGAGCTGTTCGGCATGCCCGCCGGCACCGAGCCGCTGTACCTGATCCCCGTCGGCCGCCCGGCCTGACCGACTTGCGCCCGCCGCACCCGACGGCGACGGTGGGGTGCACCACCGCAGCGACCAGGACCGCCACCGTGACACCACTACGGCGACCACGGCACCCGGCGCTCGTCGCCCGTGTGCTCACGGCCGGGCTCAGCGTCGCCGCCGCCCTCGGCATCGTCGCCACCATGGCACGCGACAGCCAACGCCGGCCACCCGCCCCGACCACACGGTCGGTCGAGGTCCGCATCGGCGAGGACGTCAGCGACGCCGAGGCCCGGGCGGCGCTGCGTTCCTGGCTCGAGGGCCAGCCCGATCTCGACCGCGACGGCTCGCTGACGGTCGTCGACAGCCCCCCCGACACGACGACCGCACCCAGCTGATGGTGGTACGTGCAGCTGACCGACCGGTGCTGCGGCACCGCTTCGACCTCATGGGCAGTGCGGCCGAGGTGACCCTGGTCGGCGGGGACACCGCGGCCCTGTCGACCGCGGTCGCGCGGCTGGACCAGCTCGACCGCCGCTGGAGCAGGTTCCGCCCCGACAGCGAGGTCAGCCGCCTCACCGCCGCCGCCGGCCGACCCGTCCCGGTGTCCCCGGATACGGTGCTGCTGGTCGAGCTGGCGCAACGGGGGTGGCACTGCACCGATGGGCGCTACGACCCGACGCTGCTGGCCGCGGTGCGCCGAGCCGGCTACACCGACGACTTCGCACAGCTCCCCGCAGACGGCCCACCGCCCCCCGGCGCGACCGGACACGACCCTCGGACCTGTGGGCGCATCACCATCGACGCGGACGCGGGCAGCGTCACGCTGCCTCACGGTGCCGGCTTCGATCCGGGCGGCATCGGCAAGGGCCTGGCCGCCGACCTCGTCAGCGCCGACCTTGCCGCCCGCGGGATCCCCGGCGGTTGCGTCAACGTGGGCGGCGATCTCCGCGCCTGGGGGCGCGGTCCGCACGACGACCGCTGGCGGGTGGCCACCGCCGACCGCACGCTCGCGGTCACCGACGTCGGCGTGGCCACCAGTGGGACCGGGCGTCGCACGTGGTCGATGGCGGGGCGCCGGATGCACCACCTGATCGACCCGGCCACCCTCGAGCCGGCGGACTCGGGGGTCACCACCGTGACGGTGATCGCCCCGGCGGCGTGGCAGGCGGAGGTCTACGCGCTGGCCGCCCTGCTGGCCGGGCCGCGGCGCGCCCTCCCGGACCTGCGTCGCTGGGGTGTCGACGGCCTCGTCGTCGACGATCGCGGCCACGTCCGTGCCACCAGGCGGCTCCGTCGGCGACCATGAACCCACAGGTCTGGTGGTTCGTCATCCGCGCCAGTGGACTGGTGGCGTACGCGCTGGTGGGCCTCACGGTGATCGGCGGGCTGCTGCTGTCGACGCGTCCGCTGGGGCGTCGGCCCCCGCCGGACTGGATGCTGGACTGGCACCGCTTCCTCGGAGGCCTCGGCCTGGTGTTCACGGTCCTGCACGTGCTCAGCCTGCTGCTCGACGACTACATCGAGTTCCGTCTCGTCGACCTGTTCGTGCCCTTCGTCGCCGGCTGGCGCCCGGTGGCGCTCGCGTTGGGGATCGTCGCGTTCTACCTGGCGGTCGCCGTCCAGGTGACGTCGCTGGTGCGCCACCGGATGCCTGCTGGATGGTGGCGGCGGGTCCACCAGCTCAGCGTCCCGCTGTTCGTCCTCGCGACGGCGCACCTGCTGCTGGCCGGCACCGATGCCGACCATCCGCTCGTGCTGCTGACCGTCGGCGGCGTGAGCGCGACGGTCCTGCTGCTGCTGTGGGTCCGGTTGTCCGCGCCGGCCGGTGCCACCGAGCCCGCCCGACGGGACTGACGCCGCGTGCCGGACCGCGGGCGGGCCGCGCCTCCGAGTGCTATCGCCCCTCCGTGGGAGCGGTGGGCCCCGATTGTTCCGTGTCCGCCTCGTTGGAGCGCAGCGGCGTGTTGCCACGCAGCAGGATCAGGCTCGCGACCGCGAGCGCTGCGGCATGCAGCGGCCAACCCAGCACCACACGGCTGACGCCCAGCCACCCGACCGCGCCGGCGAGGTACAGGGGGAGCTGCACAGCCAACCGGATGACCATCGGCACCAGCAGCACCAGCGTCAGCCGGTCGCTCAACCGGAGGATCGCGGGGTCGTTGCGCCAGCTGGTCTGATCGTCGAGCACCGCTCCGATGACGAACCCGACCACCGGCCGCCGCAGCACCACGGACCCAGCCAGGACGAGCGTCCAGATGCCGCTCTGGATGATGCCCGGCAGGAAGGCCGTCTCGGCCCGGCCGGTGAACGAGGCGAGGGCCGCGGCGATCACGATGCCGATCAGACCGTGGCGCACGAACCGGGTCTCGGAGCGCTGCACCCGTCGGACCAGGTACGCCGCGATCGCAGCCGCCACCGACGCGATCACCGACGGCGGCACGCTGTCGGTCACCAGGTAGACGAGCGTGAACACCACGATGGGAAACGCCGTCTCCAACGAGCCGCGCGCGCCGCCGACCTCGGCGGTCAGCCTCGCGCGCACCTCGCCCTCGACGGTCCGCCGCGACGCGCTCACGCCAGACGAGGACCCGTGCCGTTCCGCGTGTTCCGCGACGATGTGCTCCAGACGAGCGAGGCGTCAGCGCTGGCGGCCGCCAGGGTAGCCGATCAGGGACCGGCCTCCGGTCCGGCCAACCGCCGGTAGGCGCCCCCGAAGAACACCAGCGGTTCACCGGCCGCGTCCGCGCGGTGCAGCGCGACGACCCGTCCCACGACGATCCAGTGGTCGCCGCCGTCGTGCAGCGCCTCCTGCTCGCAGGCGATCGCGGCCACGCCGCCGGCGAGCCGGCTGCCCCCGGCCCACGGCACGAACCGGATCCCGGGTCGGTCGACCGCCCGGCCGGCGAACCAGTCGGCCAGCCGGTGCTGGTCGTCGGCGAGCACGTTGACGACGAACCGACCGTCCCCCGCCGCCAGGTGGGCGGCCATGACCGTGCTCCTGCCGACGCATGCGAGCACCAGCATCGGATCCAGCGAGACCGACGTGATCGCGTTCGCGGTCATCGCGTGCACGTCCGCGGGCGGACCGGTCGTCAGCACGGTGACGCCGGTCGCGAACGCGCCCATGGTGTCGCGGAACCTCCGGGCAGCGTCCGGGGAAGCCGCCGGCGCCGCCGGCGCCGCCGTCACAGCGCCGCCGGCTGCGGGGCCGGCTGCGGCGCGTCACCGCGTCGGTCGCGGCGCTGGCGGCGCAGCTCCTCCCGCGCCAGCGCCCACACCGGGAAGTCGAAGATCCCCCGACGCATGGGTGCCGGCGCCGCCAGCTTGCCCCACAGGACCACGCGCGCCAGGCGGGGCGGCGTGAAGTCGACGTGCGTCGCGGCGGCGTCACCCCAGCCGTAGGCGCCGTGGGGCAGCCACCGCGACCCGCCGAGCTCGCCGAGGATCGTCGCGGCCGCCGCCGCCGGCGCGGTGGTCCCACCCGTCGTCGCGGCCCTGAGCTGGTGCTCGGCGATGCCCAGCAGCCGCTGGTACTCGGGGGCCGCCGGGCCGTTGACGGCCGCGGGCACCTGGGTGAGGGCCTCGTCGAGTGCCGTCGGGTCGTCCGACGCCAGGCTGCGCAGGCACGTCCGCGTGACGGCGATGTCGCCGAACAGCTTGGTCGCCATCCACAGGTGCGTCCAGGCGTTCCAGGTCGCGAAGTCGCGCATCGCGAGGTAGCCGTTGGACACCATGCGGTCGGCCGCGTGCAGCTGCGTCCGCTGCAGGCGCTCGACGCCGGCGAACCGCGCCGTGGCGAGGTCGCCGTCGTCCAGCGCGGTGCGCAGCGTGAGCGCCAGGGCGTACACCGCTTCGAACGTGCTGACCAGGCCCTGCGAGTACAGGGGGTCGACGAACCCCGCCGAGTGCGGCAGCAGGAAGAAGCGCTGTCCCGCGGACCCCGTCGACGAGTACTGGATGCGGCCGGTCTTGACGAACGGGCGGGTCGGGGTGCTGTCGCGCAGGTGCCGGGCGACCGTCGGGAACCGCTGGACGAGCTGGCGGAACTCCTCGTCGGCGGGCAGGTCGTTGGTCGGGAAGCGGTCGAGGTCGAGCGTCACCCCGACGCTGGTGGCGCGGTTGCTGCCGCCGGCGTGGTTGCCGAACGGGATGATCCAGAACCAGCCGCCGTCGAAGACGTGGTGCAGCGTGCCGTCGTGGAAGCGCTGCGAGCCGGCGGGCATGACGCTGGTGTCGACGATGTCGTCGTACGGCGGCAGGCCCTCGACGTGGGTGAAGATCGTGCGCGACCGGGTGCGCAGCCCGGTCGGCTGCTCGCGCAGCCCGGAGCGCTCGGCGAGCTGCGACCGGAAGCCCGACCCGTCGAGCAGGTAGCGGGCCCGGTACCTCGTGCCGTCGTCGAGGCGTACGGTGACGCCGTCGTCGTCGGTGTCGATCGCGTCGACGGTGGCATGGTCCCGGTACGTGGCGCCGTGGCGGATCGCAGCGTGCAGCACGTACGCGTCGCTGTCCTCGCGCAGCAGGTGGGCCTCCTGCACGAAGGGTAGGTCCGGGGGGATCAGCTTGTGGGTCTGTGCGGGATCGGCCGGCCGGCCGGCATCGTGGTAGGCGAAGCCGAACGTGCGCTTGAGCCCGGAACGGGCCGACACCCGCGACACGATCGTGTCGAGGTGTGACAGGTGGCCGAGCTCGTCGACGTCGAAGCGGCGGGCGAGCATCCACAACCACAGCGCCGACTGCGGCAGCATGGACTCGCCGATGGCGAAGCGCGGGTGGGCGTGCTTCTCGAGCATCAGGACCCGCGCGCCGTGGCGGGCGAGCACCGCGGCGATGGCGGTGCCGGCGATGCCGGTGCCCAGCACGATGACGTCGTGGTCGTGGGTGCGCAGCGATCCGGGAGCGGTCGGCATCGGCGGGGTCCTGACAGGTCGGGGCGGCACCTGGTGCACCACTGGCGAGGGCCGGAACCGGTTGGGCCCGGCTGGGAGTACCGATGCGCGGGCCGGGTGCGCTGATACAGCAGATCGGCACCATCGGGGCTGGTGCTCCCCGCCGGTGGCGGCCGGTAGGTTCTACTGCAGCAGGCCCCGACCACCACCTGAGCGGAGCGATCGTGCGGATCATTCGGAGCTCATCGACCCACGGGACACGTATCGTGTCGCTCGGCGCTGCGCTCGGCGCGTTGCTCGTGGTCGCGCTGGCGTCGGCGGCGCTCGCGCAGGAGACCCAGCTCGACGGCAAGCTGCGCACCGGTGAGGAGGTGCTGGTCCCTGCCGGCGCCACCGTCGAGGGAGACCTCTACGCGTCGGGTGGGCTCGTCCGTGTCGAGGGCACGGTCGACGGTGACCTGTTCGCGTCGGCAGGGCAGGTGCAGATCACCGGCACCGTGACGGGTGACCTGATGGCGGGTGGCGGCACGATCGGCGTCGACGGCGAGGTCGACGGTGACGTCCGCGTGGCCGGCGGCAGGGTCGCGGTCGCCGGCACGGTCGGCGAGGACCTGCTGGTCGCCGGCGGTCAGGTACGGCTCGCGTCGTCCGGTGAGGTGGGCGAGGACCTGCTGTTCGGCACCGCTCAGATGACGCTCGACGGCACCGTCGA
>CAYVGE010000023.1:8226-28178 GCA_964450395.1 uncultured Actinomycetota bacterium | reverse complement strand
GCCGGTGGCCGTCGCGTCCCCTCCGGTTCGCGACGGGCCGCCGCCGTCCGGACCGCTCAGGTCCGCCCGGGTGCCCCGGTCCGATGTGCACGACGCATCGCCGACACCGACCGGTTCCGGGTGGCCGCGACGTGCTCGCCCGCCGCGCGGGCCGTCTCGCGCCACGCGCTCGCGATGGACGCGTGCAGCGGTGACCACGCCGTCCCGGGCGAGGGCCTGGCACGCGGGGCGCGCCGGACCGGACCGCCGCACCCCACGAGGTCGTGGTGGGGCGCCATCACGCGCCTCGCGCGAACCTGCGGCTGCGCATGGCGTGCTCGCAGATCTCCTTCAGCTCCGCGAGGTACGCGAGCTGCTCAGCGAGCGCCTCGCGGTCCGGGGCCACCGTGGCCTCGTCGGCGACGCGCCGCGCCTCCGCCACCGCCCGCCGCGTGACGAACTCGAGGGCCTCGCTCGGTGAGTAGCCCCAGCTCTCGACCGCCTTGATATCCTGCCTGGCTGACTGCATCGGGTCTGCCTTTCGCGCCGAACGTCGTAATACCAAGGGTGTTATTAGCCGGACCCTGCGTCCTCCTTCAGATTGGTGATTCGCTGCAACGTCAACCCTGCGTAAGAAGACGGCGACTGCTGGTCGAGGTGTCGCGATGACCGCGCGCGAAGGACCAGTGGCGCTCGTGGGCAGCGGCGAGTACCTCCCGGTCATGGACGCCATCGAGCGGGCGCTGCTGGCGGGCCGCCCGCCACGGATGGTGCAGCTGGCGACGGCCGCGGCGCCCGAGGGACCCGACCGGCTCGCGTGGTGGCACGACCTCGGGAGTCGCGCCGCAGCACGCCTCGGAGTCGAGCAGGTCGTCGTACCGGTCGTGGACCGTGCCAGCGCCGACGATCCCGAGAACGCCGCGCTGGTCGGCGGCGCGGGCCTCATCTACCTCTCCGGGGGCAACCCACCGTTCCTCGCGGCCACGCTGCGTGGCAGCCGGGTGTGGACCGCGATCGAGACGACCTGGCGGACCGGCGCGGCACTCGCCGGCTGCAGCGCGGGTGCGATGGCCATGACCCGCCACGTCCCCGACATCCGCCACCCGCTGCGCGCGCCCGAGCGTGGGCTGAACATCGTCCCGCAGCTGCGGGTGATCCCGCACTTCGACCGGTTCGCCCGGCGGATGCCCACCAAGGCACTGCGCCGCCTGGCCGCGCCGACGGCCGGCGTCACCGTGCTGGGCATCGACGAGGAAACCGCGCTCGTGGGCGGACCCGACGAGTGGGAGGTCCACGGCCGCCGGTCCGTGTGGGAACTGACCAGCGGCAGGCGCATCGAGCACCCGGCGGGCAGCCGGCTGCACCTCCCGCCGGTCCAGGCCGTCGTCGACTGATCCACGCTGGCCGCACGGGTGGTCGCGGCACCGCGGTGGCCGCGGCTAGCGGTCGGGGTGGGTGGCGCCGGCGACGAGGGTCGTCCGGACCTCGAGGCGGTCGTCGACGACGACGACGTCGGCCGGCGCGCCGGGCCGCAGGACCCCGAGGTCGTCGCGGCCGGTCAGGGCTGCCGGCACCCGGGCCGCGGCGGCGACCGCCTCCGCGAGCGGCACGCCCAGGGCGTGCACGTTGCGGACCGCCTCGATCAACGTCAGGGCGCTGCCGGCGAGCGCGCCGACGCGGTTGCGGACGGCACCGTCGGCGAGCGTCACGGCGATGCCGCCGAGCTCGTAGTCGCCGTCGGGCATGCCCGCGGCAGCGGTGGCGTCGGTGACCAGCGTGATCCGTCCGGGCGCGGCGCGCCACGCCAGCCGGACGACCTCGTCCGCGAGGTGGTGCCCGTCGACGATGAGCTCGATGGTCAGCGCATCGGTCGTCAGCGCCACCCCGACCACGCCCGGCTCGCGGTGGTGCAGCGGCCGCATCGCGTTGCACAGGTGGGTCACGCTGCGGGCGCCGGCCGCCACGGCCGCCCGCGCCTGGGCCGCGGTGGCGTCGGTGTGCCCGAGCGATGCGATGACCCCACCGGCGGTCAGCTGGCCCACGAGCGCCACGCCACCCGGCAGCTCCGGCGCCAGCGTCATCTCGGCGACGGGGCCGGCGGCGAGCAGGTGGTCGACCTCGCCCGGGTCCGGGTCGCGGCGGTGGGCGGGGTCGTGCGTGCCGAGCCGATCCGGCGAGAGGTACGGGCCCTCCACGTGGGCACCGAGCATCCGTGGCACGCCCCGCGTGGCCGCGACGCCGGTCAGCTCGCGCACGGCCGACACCAGCGCGGCGGCCGGCGCGCACACGAACGCGGGCTGGTACGCGGTCACGCCGGCGGACAGCAGCGCCGGCGCGGCCCGGCGGTGCCCGTCGGCGCCGTCGGCCTGGAAGTCGACGCCCGCGCATCCGTGGGTGTGCAGGTCCACCAGCCCCGGGATCGCCAACCCGACGGATCCCGCGGGCGTGCGACCGACCGCCGCGATGCGCCCGTCGACCACCTCGACGTCGCCGGCGACGATCCCGGTGGGCGTCAGCGCGGCGGACACCCCCAGCCGACGGGCCGACGTCATGGGCGTCGGCGTGGCGGGAGTCGGCGTCGCGGACGTCGGCGTGGCGGGCGTCGGCGCGGCATGGTGGGCTCCTGTCGGTCGCCACCTGATCCTAGGGGCACCGTGCGCCGCCGGGCCTCGACGGGCACCCGGGCCGGACGGCGCCCCAGGCACGACCGGCGTCCACCACGTGGGCGACGTCCACCGCTCCCGCGAACCGTCCGCCGCACACCGCGATCCCGAGGAGCCTCCGTGTCCCCGACCAACCTGGCCGCCGAGGCGCTGCTGTTCGACTTCGACGGCGTCCTGGTCGATTCCTTCGCGGTGGTCGAGCGGGTGTGGACCGAGTGGGCCGACGACCGCGGCGTCGACCGGGATGCGCTCGACCACATCCACGGCGTCCGCGCGATCGAGCTGGTCCAGCAGCTGGTGCCGCACCTCGACCCGGAGGCCGAGCACGAGCACCTCGAGCAGCGCGAGATCGATCTGGTCGACGAGAACCGCGCGATGCCCGGCGCGGCCGAGCTGCTCTCGGGCCTGCCGAAGGACCGGTGGGCCATCGTGACCTCCGGCTCGCGCCGCCTGGCGACCAGCCGGCTCGACGCGATCGGGCTGCCGGTTCCCGAGGTGTTCGTCACCGCCGACGACGTCGACGAGGGCAAGCCCGCGCCCGACCCGTACCTGCTGGGTGCGCAACGCCTCGGGGTCGAGCCGGCGGACTGCGTCGTCGTCGAGGATGCGCCGGCCGGGGTGCTGGCCGCGCGCCGTGCGGGCATGCGGGTCATCGCCGTGTCGACCACGCACGACACCGCCGCGTTCGAGGGACCGCTGGCGGTGATCGACGGCGTCGGGTCGCTTCGCTGCACGGTCGCCGCCGACGGCAGCCTCCGGCTGACGGTGACCTGACCGCGCGACGATCATCCGCTCGGCTGGCGGCGGTGTGGTGTGGTCCACGGCCACCACGCGGCTTGACGGCACATCGTCGCGAGGCATGATCAGACGGTGCCCGGCACCCTGACGACCGTGATCCTCCGGCGGACCATCCGACCGGAGCGATTGGCGGGTGCCCGATGACCGGTCAGCAGATGGCCCGTGAGATGGCCGAGCAGCCCGCCGCCCTCGCGACGCTGGCCGGTCGCCGTGCGGAGCTGGTCGACGCCGTGCGCTCGGTCGTCCCCGATGACCTGCGCGGCATCGTGCTGGTGGCCCGCGGGTCCTCGGACCACGCCGCGGTCTACGGGCGCTACGTGCTCGAGCTGGCCGGGGGCCGTCCGGTGGCCCTGGCCGCTCCCAGCCTGCACACGCTGTACGGCGCCGACGTCGACTACCGGGGCTACCTCGCCATCGCGGTCAGCCAGTCGGGTCGGACGCCCGAGATCGCGACGGTGCTGGAGGTGGCACAGCGGGCCGGCGCGACGGGCATCGCGGTGACCAACGACCACGACAGCCCGCTGGCACAGGCGGCGGACGCGGTCGTGGATCTGCGGGTCGGCGACGAGGTCGCCGTGCCGGCGACCAAGACCTTCACCGCGCAGGTCGCGGCGTTCGCGCTGGCCGCGGAGGCCCTGGGCGAGGTCCCGTGGGGCGCCGCCGACTGGGAGCGCCTCCCGAACGCCGTGGCCGCCGTGCTCGACGACGCGGGCCCGGCCGAGGAGGTCGCGGCGGCGATCGACGACGCCCCCGGCATGGTCGTCGTGGGGCGCGGCTTCTGCTACGGCATCGCGCTGGAGGTCGCACTCAAGCTCAAGGAGACCTGCGGCCTGCTGGCGCAGGGCTACTCGGCCGCCGACCTGCGCCACGGCCCGATCGCCGTCGTGGAGCGGGATTTCCCGGTGCTGGCACTGGTCACCCGCGGTCCGACGGAGGACGACCTGCGCGCCCTGATCGACGAGCTGGCGGCACGCGACGCCGACGTCCACGTCGCCGACCGACCCGACGACGGCCTGGCCGAGGCGCTCGGGACCATCCCACTGGCCGTCCGGGGCCAGCAGCTGGCGCACGCGCTCGCCAGCCACCGCGGGCTGGACCCCGACAACCCCGAGGGCCTGCGCAAGGTCACCCCCACGACGTGACCGGGGTCACGCGGCTGCTCGATCGCTGGGGACCCGACCTCGCGGCGCTCGACGGTACGGCCCTGCTCGCGGCGATCGCGGCGTCCGACGGCCGCGTGGTGCTCGCCGAGGTCATCGCCGGCGGGTCGCCGCTGCTGCGCGGGACCGCGAACGCAGAGCTGGTCGCCGCGTTCGGGGCCGACCTGCTGTGCTGCAACCTGTCCGACCCGCTGGAAGGCCCGCTGACGCTACCGGGCCTTGCCGACCTCGATCCCGCACCTCGGGGGTTCACCCGTCTGCGTCGCCTGCTCGGTCGACCGGTCGGGCTGAACCTCGAGCCGGACGTCGCGGGCGTACCGGCCGCGTACCGGGCGACCGCCGAGCGGACCGTGGCGGCGGCCACGGACGGCGCCGCGTTCGTCGTCGTCACCGCCAACCCCGGGCGCGGCGTCACCACTGCCGGGCTGGGTGACGCCGTCGCCGCCGTGCGGGCGGCGGCACCCGACCTCGTGTGCCTGGCCGGCAGGATGCACCACGGCGGCAGCCGGGAGGCACCGGGACCCGACACCGTGCACGCCATGGTCGACGCCGGCGCCCACGGGGTGCTGGTGCCGCTCCCCGGCACGGTCCCGGGGCTGTCGGAGGCGGCCGCCGCCGCGATGGTCGAGGCGGCCCACGACGCCGGCGCACTGGCGCTCGGCACGATCGGCACGTCGCAGGAGGGTGCGGACACCCAGACGATCCGCGCGTTGGCGCTGACCGCCAAGCGGCTGGGCGTCGACGTGCACCACCTGGGCGACGCAGGGCTTGACGGGCTGGCAGCACCGGAGAACATCTACGCCTACAGCGTCGCGATCCGCGGCGTGCGCCACACCTGGAACCGGATGGCGCGAGCGACCAGAGCGACCTGGGGAGGTCACCATGAGCAACCGTGACAAGGCCGAGCAGGTCCTGGCCGGGCTCGGCGGAGGCGACAACATCATCAGCATGGAGCCCTGCATCACCCGCATCCGCGTGCAGCTCCACGACCGCAGCAAGCTCGACGAGCAGGCGCTCAAGCAGGCCGGTGCCCACGGTGTCATGAAGATGGGCGACGCCGTGCAGGTCGTCATGGGCACCAAGAGCGACAACATCGAGGCCGAGATGCGGCGCATCATGGAAGGCGCATGATCCGGTGGGCGTGACCGTCCACAGCCCGCTGGCCGGCACCGTCGTGCCGCTCGAGCAGGTCGATGACCAGATGTTCGCCGAGAAGGTGATGGGCGACGGGCTGGCGGTGCGGCCCTCGGCGGGCGAGGTGGTGGCACCCGTCTCCGGGCGCCTCGAGAAGCTGTTCCCCGGTGGGCACGGCATGGCGATCGAGACCGCCGGCGGCGTCCAGGTGCTGGTCCACGTGGGTCTCGAGACCGTCCAGCTGGAGGGTGATGGCTTCGAGCTGGTCGCCGCCGAGGGTGACGACGTGGCGGTCGGCGACGTGCTCGTGCGCGTCGATCTCGGGCGCCTGGCGGAGCTCGGCGTGGACAGCCTCTCGCCCGTGGTCGTGATCTCCGAACACCACGTCTCGGGACGCGCCGAGGCGGGCGCAGAGGTCGACGCGGGCGGGCCGCTGTTCGAGGTCGCCGACCCTTGACCCCTGCCGGGGCGCGGTCCTAGGTTCGCAGCACCGTCGACGGTGACGGTCGGCGGACCCGGCCGACAGGAGGCGACCACGATGCTCGGTGTGCTGCAGCGCGTGGGTCGTGCCCTGATGATGCCCATCGCGGTCCTGCCGGCGGCGGCGCTGCTGCTGCGGCTCGGTGTCTACTTCCAGACCGTGTCGTGGCTGTCGTGGGGCGGGTTCGTCTGGCAGGTCATGGAGGCCGGCGGCGACGCGGTGTTCTCGAACCTGCCGCTGATCTTCGCGATCGGGGTGGCGATCGGGTTCAGCGAGGGTGCCGGCGCGGCCGGGTTGGCCGGCGGCGTCGGCTACGTGGTGCTCGAGACGATCAATGGCCTGACCGAGGTGACACCCCAGGTCGTGCGCGACGGAGAGGTCGTGTCGGAGGCCACCACCATCGACATGGGCGTGCTCGGCGGCATCATCATCGGGCTGACCGCCGCGGCGCTCTACAAGCGCTACCACACGATCGACCTGCCCGACTACCTGGCGTTCTTCGGCGGTCGGCGCTTCGTGCCGATCGTGACCGCGTTCGCGGCGATCGCCATCGGCGTCGCCGCGTCGGTGGTGTGGCCGCCGATCGGGCGCGGCATCGACGGGTTCGGCAACTGGCTGGTCGCCGCGGGCGCGTTCGGCGCCTTCGTCTACGGCGTCGCCAACCGCGCGCTGCTGCCGTTCGGCCTGCACCACATCATCAACGCCCTGGTGTGGTTCCAGTTCGGGACCTACACGACCGAGGGCGGCGAGCTGGTGCGCGGCGACCTCAACCGCTTCTTCGCCGGCGATCCCCAGGCGGGGCTGTTCATGGCCGGTTGGTTCTTCATCATGATGTTCGGCCTGCCTGCCGCGGCCTATGCGATGTACCGCGCGGCCGATCCCGACGAGAAGACGTCGACGAGCGCGATCATGGGCTCGGCGGGCTTCACGTCGTTCCTGACGGGCATCACCGAGCCTCTCGAGTACAGCTTCATGTTCCTCGCACCGCTGCTGTACGGCGCCCACGCGGTGCTGTCAGGCGCGGCCCTGGTCACCGCCGACGTGCTCGGGATCAAGCACGGGTTCGGCTTCTCCGCCGGGCTGATCGACTACCTCGTGAACTTCGGGCTGGCCACCCGACCCCTGCTGATCATCCCTGTCGGGCTGGTGTTCGCGGTCATCTACTTCCTCCTGTTCACGGTGACCATCAGGGTGCTGGACCTCCCGACGCCGGGACGCGAGAGCCGGGCCGAGCGCGAGGCGGCTGCAGCAGCGTGAACGACGCGGTGATCGTGCTGATCTGCGCGGCCGTCTGGTGGATCCCGACGTTCCTCGGACTGTCGGACCTGCAGCGACGTGAGCGGCTGCCACGGCCGACCGTGTGGCGGTGGACCGCGACGTTGGCGGTGCCGGTGGTGGGCCCACTGGCCTACCGCATGTGGGGCCGCTCGTCGTTGGACCGCCGAAAAGATGTGACGCGTTCCTGAACTGACGTATCACACCGGGCCGTCCCGGGTCTACAACACCTGTGGGCCGCGGGCCTCGGACACCGCACCGGTGTCCCGGGCCCACCGCCGTCCCCGTGAGGCGACGCCGGGGTCCCAGCGCAAGGACGGGAGCGCTGGGGCCCGGCCCGCGCCCTGCCCCGGTGTCGACCGGGCGGCGGCGTGCCGCGTCAGGGCACGAACAGCGCCTTGACCATGCCGGGTGTCCGCGCACCGAACCGCTCGTAGGTCGCCGCACCCTCCGGCAACGGTACGGCGGGGTGGGTGACGACCACGTCGACGACCGCGTCCGCGACCGCCAGCAGGTCCGGCAGCACACGTGCCAGCGTCGCGCGGACCGATGCCCGGCCCAGCCGCACGGTGACGTTGGCGTCGTAGGCGGCGACCGGCGAGAAGGCGAAGGCCCCGTCGGTCTGCGCGGCGATGATCGACAGCACCCCGCCGGGTCGCAGCAGCTCCAACGCGGCGGCCTGTGCGGACCCGGTGCCGGCCGCCTCGACGACCGCCGGGGCACCCTCGGCACCGCAGTGGTCGGCGACGACGGCGGCGGCATCCCGCGGGGCGGCCGTCACGGCGCCCAGCACGGCCGCCCGGCACCGGCGATCGGCGACCGGGTCGATCGCGACGACCGCGCCAGCCCCCAGACGGCGCGCCGCGGCCACCACCGACAGCCCGACCGCACCGAGACCCACGACCGCCACCGCCGATCCCGGACCGACCCCGGCGCGCTCCGCGGCCTCCCACGCCGTCGGGACGTTGTCGGCCAGCAGCACCGCGCGCGCGTCGTCGACCCCGCCGGGCACGGGCACGAGCGTCGTGGCCGCCAGCGGCACCCGGAGCAGGTCCGCCTGTGCGCCGTGCAGGATCCTGCCGGCCGTGTCCGGCGTGCCGCCGTCGACCTCGCCCCCGGGAGGCCCGAAGCCGAACAGCTGTCCGCGGGCGCACCTGGCGGTCAGGCCCCGCCCGCAGGGCCCGCAGGCGCCGCACGACGAGGTGAACGGCACGAGCACCCGCGTGCCCGGTGCGACGCTGCGCGCCCCTGCACCGACCGCCACGACCTCACCCACGGCCTCGTGGCCCTGCACGACGCCGAGGGCGACCCGCTCGCGACCGGCCCACGGGTGCAGGTCCGACCCGCACAGGCCCGCCCGCCGCACCGCCACCACGGCGTCGGTCGGCTCGACGACCGCCGGGTCGGGCAGGTCGCCCCGCCAGGCGATCCGCCCCACGTCCTCGAGCACCAGTCCCTGCATCGCTGCTCCTCACCGCTCGGGCGGCCGCCTTTGCCCTCGGCGCCGTCGACGACCGCGACACCGCCGTCGACGCCGACGTCAACAGCCACCATGTCACAGCTGTGTCGCAGTCCGGCCGCGGAGCGTGCGGTCGGTTGGCATCTCGCAGCGACAACGGTGATGATTGGTGGCGATGTCCGCCCCAGGTGATGTGCTGGTCGACCGCTACGAGCTGCAGTCGCGGCTCGGTCGCGGCGGCATGGCCGAGGTCTTCCGCGCCCACGACCACCGGCTCGACCGGGAGGTCGCCGTCAAGGTGCTCGCGCCGCACCTGCTGGCCGACGGCCGGGCGGTCGACCGCTTCGACCGCGAGGCGCGGGCCGCGGCGTCGCTGAACCACCCGAACATCGTCAACGTCTACGACGCGGTGTCCGAAGGCGACACCCACGCCATCGTGATGGAGCTCGTCGACGGGCCGACCCTGGGCGACATGATCGCCCGCGAGGGGCAGATGCGGGTGGAGGACGCGCTGCCCGTGGCGATCAGCATCGCCGACGCGCTGCAGGCCGCGCACGACCGCGGCCTGGTCCACCACGACGTCAAGCCACGCAACGTGCTGTTCGACACCGACGGCACCGTCAAGGTCACCGACTTCGGCATCGCCCGCGCCGCCAGCAGCGACATCACGACCGTGCAGGGCTCACCGCCCTACCTCGCGCCCGAGCAGGCCCGCGGTGGCCAGTCCGACCGGCGCAGCGACATCTACGCGCTGGGTTGCGTGCTCTTCGAGATGCTGGCCGGCCGCCCGCCGTTCGAGGGCGACAGCTCGTCGGCCGTGATCATGCAGCACATCGACACGCCCGCGCCGGAGCTGTCGCGGTTCCGCACCGACATCCCGCGCGACCTCGAGCAGGCGGTCGCCCGCGCGCTGGCAAAGGATCCCGAGGCGCGTTACGACTCCCCCGCCGCGCTGCGCGCCGACCTCACCCGCATCGCCGGCGGCATGGGTGGCACGCTCGTCGCCGAGCCGAGCGACACGATCGTGTCGACGGCTGGTGGCATGCCCCAGGACTCGACGATGGCGCTCGAGGACTGGGACGAGGCGCCCGCCGAGTACACCCGCGACTACGACGACGAACCGCGGCGGCGGCGGGGGATCACCGCCCGGACCCTCGCGATCGTGCTGGCTGCGGTCCTGCTGCTCGTCGTGCTGGCGATGGCGTTCTCCGACTTCGGGGGCACCGAGACCGCCGAGCAGACGCCGGTCGTCAGCGAAGCGCCGGCCGAGCAGCAGGAGACCACCGACCAGCAGCAGGACGGCGACCAGAGCACCGCTGACGGCAGCAACGACGGCAACGCGATCCAGCGGCGCATCGACCGGCTCAACGACGCCGCCGACCGACTGCAGGAGCTCGTCGAGCAGGGCCAGCAGGCCGACGAGGCCACGCAGCGACGCATCGACGAGCTGCGCCGGCAGCTCGACGAGGCGCTCGCCGGCGGTGGCGCCGCGGCCGGGGGCGATGGTGGGGGCGGCGACGAGGGCACCTCCGAGTCGGGTGCCGTCCAGGCGCTGCGCGACCAGCTGAACGACCTGGCAGGCGACAGCGAGCAGGCGGGCGACAGCGTCGCGGACCGCCTACGCGACCTGGTCGAGCAGCTCAACCCGTTCGGCGGCTGACGACCGTCTCCCGCACGTCCGCCCGCACCATCGCCGATGGGTGACCGGGCGTCACGGACGGCGACGTGTCGACCTGGATCCCGCAGGGACCATGCTGTGCTCGCGGCGCGGGCCGTTCTCGGACGCGGCGATCCGGTCCGCGATGCGGTCCATGCGGTCGATCCCCGCATGCAGCTCCCGCATGAGCACTGCGACGCTGTCGTCCTCGCCCTGCGCGAGGCCAGCGTTGTTGACGAGGCTCATGCTCGCACGAACGAAGAGCACGGCCGCCTCCGTGCGTCGCGAGACCCCCAGCTTGGTGAACAGCGCCGACACGTAGTTCTTGACCGTCTGGCTGGCGAGGTTGAGGTGCAGGGCGATCTCGGGGTTGGTGAGACCGTCGGCGATCATCTTGAGGATGTGCCGCTCGATCGGGGTCAGCCGCCGCACCGCGGCGGCTGCGGCCGTCATCGACTCCTCGTCCGGGCTCACTCCGGCTGTGGCGTGCACGACCGCCGCCAGCGCCGGCGCATGCGCAGCAGTCCCGACGT
This sequence comes from uncultured Actinomycetota bacterium, assembly GCA_964450395.1. Lineage (GTDB taxonomy): Bacteria > Actinomycetota > Nitriliruptoria > Euzebyales > JAHELV01 > JAHELV01. The sequence continues at coordinate 17,039 of CAYVGE010000023.1, read as the reverse complement.
CCCCCGGCATGGCGACCAGCACGAGTGATCTGGGGTGCGCTCGGCGCAACGCCGCAACGTCGGCGGCACCGACATCGCCATCCGGCAGGTGGATCACGATCACATCGGGTGAGGATCCGCGCAACTCCTCCATCGAGCGGTGGCGCCGGACGTCCAGCGCCGAAGCGAGCGCGCGCACCAGCTCCGGCGGTGCCGACCCCTTGGGTTCGAGAAGCGCAACGGTGACCATTGGGTGCCCTCCCGATGGCCAGATGTCCGTGAAGGCAGCGTAGGTCACCACGTGACGACGCGACAGGGGCGCACGTCACGAATCATCGCTAAAGCGGTACCGATGCCGATCTTGCCGGTACCTCCGGTCTTTCGTGGGCGTCGCCGCACCGACGAGGGTTGCCTTCCTGCGATCACCTGCGACGGAAGGACGCTCATGGCCACCTACTGCTACCGGTGTGCCGGCTGCGGTGACTTCGACCTCGAGCTGACGATGGGGCGCGCGACGCCGACCGCCGTCTGCCCGTGCTGCTCGGCCGATGCGCGACGCGTCTACACGGCGCCAGGGCTGTCGCGGACGCCCGTCGCACTCGCGCGTGCCCGGACGGCGGAGGAACGCAGTCGAGACGCTCCGAGCGTCGTCACCGCGCCGCCGCCTCGACCACCTCGCAGGGTGGCGGACCGCGGCCCCCGCCGCCCCGCGCTGCCCCGGTGGTGAGCAGGCCGGACCACCCACGCAGCGCCCACGGCCACACAGCCACCACCTCATCGCCTCACCAGCGTGACATCCCACCGACAACCGGAGGACCGTGATGCCAGAAGTCGTCTTCACCGTGGACCAGTCCAAGCCGATGAGCGAGCAGGCCGCGCCGGGCCACAACCGGTGGCACCCCGACGTCCCGATCGTCGCCGAGGTGAGCCCCGGCGACGAGTTCCGCGTCGAGTGCCGCGAATGGACCGACGCGCAGCTCGGCAACAACGACTCCGCCAACGACGTGCGCGACGTCGACCTCACCAAGTGCCACATGCTCAGTGGGCCCATCGGCGTGCAGGGCGCCGAGCCCGGTGACCTGCTGGTCATCGACATCCTCGATCTGGGGCCGGTCCCGGCGCCGCAGGAGTACGGCGACGCCCCCGGTCAAGGGTGGGGGTACACCGGCGTGTTCGCCAAGACCAACGGTGGCGGGTTCCTGACCGACTACTATCCCGACGCGCTCAAGGCGATCTGGGACTTCCACGGTCAGGAAGCGACATCACGCCACCTGCCGGGCATCCGCTACACCGGCATCACGCACCCGGGGCTGTTCGGGACCGCGCCGTCGGCCGAACTCCTGGCGAGTTGGAACGAACGCGAGCGCGCGCTCATCGACACCGACCCAGACCGCGTACCGCCGCTCGCGCTCCCACCACTCGAGGACGGCACGCTCGCCGGCACGCTGACCGGTTCCGAGCTCGAGGCGGTCGCTCGCGACGGCGCGCGCACCGTCCCCGCACGTGAGAACGGCGGCAACCACGACATCAAGAACTTCACGCGCGGGAGCCGGGTCTTCTATCCCGTCCACGTCGAGGGCGCGAAGCTGTCCGGCGGCGACCTGCACTTCAGTCAGGGCGACGGTGAGATCACGTTCTGTGGCGCGATCGAGATGGGTGGCTTCATCGACTTCGGCGTCGACCTGATCAAGGGCGGCATGGAGACCTTCGGCGTCACCACCAACCCGATCTTCATGCCCGGGCGGGTGGAGCCGCGCTACTCGGAGTTCATGTCGTTCATCGGCGTCTCCGTCGACCACGACACCAACACCAACTACTACATGGATGCGACCGTCGCGTACCGGCGCGCGTGCCTGAATGCTGTCGAGTACCTCAAGAAGTGGGGCTACACGGGCGAGCAGGCGTACCTCCTGCTGGGTTCGGCCCCCATCGAGGGACGCATCAGCGGCATCGTCGACATCCCGAACGCCTGCTGCTCGCTGTACCTGCCGACCGCGATCTTCGACTTCGACATCCGCCCGAGCGCGGAGGGCCCGACCCACACCGACCGGGGTCAGTGCGCGGTGACCTCGTGACGGAGCGGTGTGGGCGCGACCACCGGCGGTCGCGCCCACACCGGCCACGACCGCCGCGCGATCGCTGGGGGTTCCATCCCGCCGCACCCGCGGAGGAGGCGTCGCCATGATTGGAATGATCCTGCTGTACGTCGGTGCCGTGCTGTTCGTCAACGGCCTCTGGCTGCTCGGTCTCGCGCAGGATCGCGAGATCGCCGCCATCAACATCTTCACCGGCTTCGTCGGCGTCGTCGTCGCGGTGTTCGCGGTGGCACAGGGCGATCTGGCCTCGATCCAGTTGGCCGCGTACGTGCTGCTGTTCGCGTTCACCTACCTGTGGGTGGCCTACAACCAGTACCTCGGTACGGACGGTCGTGGACTGGGCTGGTACTGCCTGTTCGTCGCGATCACCGCCGTTCCGGTGTCGCTCATCACCCTCGCCAACAGCGGCGGGGACACGTTCCTCGTGTGGCTGGGCCTGAACTGGGCCGCGTGGGCCGTCCTGTGGTTCCTGTACTTCCTACTGCTCGCGCTCCAGCGGCCGATCCAGCGCCTGACCGCGTACGTCACCACAGTCGAGGGCGTCGTGACAGCCTGGATCCCCGGGTTCCTGGTCCTCAACGGGTACCTCTGAACCAGCCCGCTCCACAGGGGTCGTGACGCGCTGTGGGCCACGCCACCGCACACGGCATCATGTGTCCGGCTGATCTCGCGATGACGGGTGGGTGGACAGATGGTGAGGAACCTCGGCTGGGTCGCGGTCGGTGGTGCGCTGGGCACGATCGGGCGGTACCTCGTGTCGTTGTGGGCGGCCGAACGACTCTCGACCTCGGTGCCCTACGGCACGTTGATCGTCAACGTCGCCGGCTCGCTGCTCCTCGGGTTCATCACCGGCCTGTTCGCGCGCGGTGTCGATCTGCCCGACGCCGTACGACTGCTCATCGCGGTCGGCTTCTGCGGCGCCTTCACCACCTTCTCGACCTACGCCGTCGACACGATCGGCCTCATGGATCGACCGTCGTTGTCAGCGGCCCTGCTCAACATCGCCGTCAACAACGTGCTCTGTCTCGTCGCCGCGTACGGCGGCCTGCGGCTGTCGGGCGCGTGACGGTCTCGCTCGACGGCGCAGACCCGTCACTGTGGAGTGGCCCAGCGGCCAGCCTCGGCAGCCGCCTCACCCGACCGCATGATCCGTACACGTCCGTCCCGGGGCCAGTCAGGCGGCGGTGGCGTCGAAGCCCGGCAGCCAGCGTTCGATCTCCGGGCGGACCGCGACGGTCGCCTCCAGCTGGCACAGCACCCCGACGCAGCCGAGCCACACCCGGTGGGTGAACAGGTGCTCGGGCGGCATGGTCAGCTGCAGGGCGACACCGAACTCGGGGTTGCGCGGGTCGTTGACCCGCGAGAACACCGTCCGCAGCCACGCGCGGCTGAAGGTGAATTCGTCGTGGCCCGCCGGCACGGTGAACGGCGCCAGGTAGTCACGCAGCTTGTCGGCCTCGACCGTCGCGTCGGGTCGGACGAAGCCCTCGGCGCGCAGCCCGGTGACGATCTCGTCGGTGTCACCCCGGCGCAGCACGGTCAGCAGCCGCCCGAAGGTCGCGGGCATGCCGTCGGGCATCGCCAGCGTCGAGCCGAAGTCGAGGACGCCCAGGCGCCCGTCGCCGGTCAGCCGGAAGTTGCCGGGGTGCGGGTCGGTGTGCAGACGGCCGGCCAGCTCGGGTCCTGACAGCAGGAAGCGCATGTACAGCTGGGCGGCGCGGTCGCGCTCGGCCTGCGCGCCGTGAGCGGCGAGCTCGACGAACGGCGTCGCCTCCAGCCACTCCGTCACCAGCACCCGAGGGGTCGCCAGCACGACCTCCGGGATGACGAACCGGGGGTCGTCCCGGTACGCCGCGATGAAGCGGCGCTGCGCGTCGGCCTCCGCGAGGTAGTCGAGCTCCTCGGCCAGGCGGGTCCGCATCTCGCTGACCAGGGGCGGCAGGGCGAGGCCGGGCGCGACCATCGCCGCCGCCCGGGTCATGACCGACACGGCGCGCATGTCCGAGCGCAGCGCCTCGGCGATGTCGGGGTACTGGATCTTGACCGCGACCGGCCGCCCGTCGCGCAGGACCGCCCTGTGGACCTGCCCGATCGACGCCGCGGCGGGGGTGTGCTCGTCGAAGCTGCGAAACCGCCGGCGCCACTCGAGCCCGAGCTCCCGCTGGAGCACCGGGGCGAGCTCGGCGAAGTCGACGACGCGGTTGCGCTCAGGGACATCGGCCAGCGTGCGCTGCCAGGTGCCGTCGGCGTCCGGCGGGAACAGCGCATCGAGCGTCGCCAGCAGCTGCCCCGCCTTCAGGGCGCCGCCCTTGAGGTCACCGAGCACGCGGCGGGTGCGCGCGGCGTTGCGGCGGCGCAGCGAGCGCGCGACCTCGTCGGGATCCTGGCCGGTGGCACGCCGGACCGCGCCCTCGGCGGCCAGCGCGGCCGTGCCCAGCGGCAGGCTCAGCAGGCGGAGGGTCCGCCCGACGCGTCGCAGCGCCATCAGGCGACGACCGCGAAGGCGCGGACGGGGAACGTCCCCATGCCCTCGACCGGTGCCGGCACCGCCGAGAAGGTGCACCCCTCCGACGGCGGCTGGTCGAGTCCGCGGGGGTGGCTGGGGTCGATCAGGCGACGACGCGTGCTGGTCATGGCTCCACCAGGGGCAGGATCGGACGTCAGCGGATGCCGGGCAGCAGCTTCCACCGGACCCGGCGGCGGTAGTCCTCGTACCCCGGATAGGTGTCGCTGAGCAGGTTCTCCTCGTAGGTGCTCTTGCGGTCGAAGAACACCGCTGCGGCGGCGACCAGCACGAGGCCGGCGACGCTGAGCACCCGGATGACCGAACCGGCGATCAGGAGCAGCACCGCGGTGTAGATCGGATGGCGCACCACGCCGTAGAGCCCGGTGTCGACCAGCCGCCCGCCCTGCACCGGCGTCGGCTGGGGCACCAGCTGGCGGCCGAGCCCGATCATCGCGACCACACCGACCACGGCCCCGACCGCGAAGACGGCCCACCCCACGGCGCGGTCACCCGGCACGTCGATGCGGCCCAGCAGGCCGTCGGTCGACGGCAGCACGATGAAGGCCAGCAGGAACAGCACACCCTGCCCGGCCAGCCACAGCACATCGGCCCGTCGCATCGCGACCCAGTGTGCCGCTGGCTCCAGCCCCCGCGGAGGAGCGACGAGGTTGCCGCCGGCGTCGCGACCGCCGGCAGACGCCACGTCCCGCGGTCACGCCTTCCTGCGGTAGGCGACCATGGTCAGCGGTCCGAACACCGCCATGAGTGCGAGCAGTGGGCCGACCAGGGTCGACGGCCGCCAGATCGGCAACGACCGAAACCGGTCGTGCACCCCCTTCTCGATGTCGCGGTTGAGCGTCAGCCCGGTGTACATGGTGATCATCGCGACGGTCATGACCAGGATGCCCGGCAGCACGTCCTGCAGGTACGCGGCGGTGGACCCCGCCAGCGCACCGCCGAACAGGTAGGTGAACATCAGCAGGAACATGACCGGGAACGCGGTGACGTCGAACAGCTGCTCCGGCACGTGCTTGATCTTGAGCACCGCGCGCCACCAGAACGTCATCGACGTCGACATCGCACTCGGACGCGCAGGCCGGGCGCCGGTCGACAGCGCCGCGCCGTGGACACCGCCTCGGGCGCGACCGGCGGCGCGGTGATCTCCGTGGTCGTCATGGTCATGCCGTGGCCGTTTCGGTGGCACCCTCGTGCTCGGGCCGCTCGGTCTGGTCCTCGGCCGGGCGGCCGGTCAGCGCGAGGAACACCTCGTCGAGGCTGGGCTGGCCCAGCGCGAAGTTCGCGACGGCGACGTCGCTGTGCGACAGCTCGGCGAGCGCATGCGCGACGCTCGCGGCGTCGGCGACGCGTGCGGACAGCGCGGCCGGGTCCGTGTCGAGCTCGACGGGCACGCCGAGCGCGCGTGCGAGCAGCGCCTCGGCCTCCGGCCGCCGCGCGGGATCGAGCAACCGGACGTGCAGCGCGCCGGACCCGACCGACGCCTTGAGCTGACCGCTCGTGCCCTCCGCGATGACCCTGCCGTGGTCGATGACCGCGATGCGGTCGGCCAGTTTGTCGGCCTCGTCCAGGTACTGGGTCGTCAACAGCACGTCGTGCCGCCCGGCGTCTGGCCGCCGGGCGCGCGAAGCCCCACAACCGGCTCAGCAGCACCAGGTTCTCCCGCCCGGTGAGGTCCTCGTCCACCGACGCGAACTGACCGATCATGCTGACCCGGGCGCGGACCTCGTCGGCCTCGGTGACGATGTCGTGGCCGAAGACCCTCGCCGTGCCCGCCGTCGGGCGCAACAGCGTCGCGAGCATGCGGATCGCGGTCGTCTTGCCCGCACCGTTGGGTCCCAGCACCCCGTACACCGCCCCGGTCCGCACCTCCAGGTCCAGGCCGTCGACCGCGCGGGTCGGACCGAAGTGCTTCACCAGACCGGCCGCGTCGATCGCGACATCAGTCCGCGACTGCGGCATGGGCGGGCGTGTGCTCGTCCGTCTCGGTGCTCATGGTCACTCCAGGCGGCCGGGGGCGCGGGTGGGCGGGCGCGCACCCGAGATCACTGCACGAGCGCCTGGACCTCGCTGACGCGGACCGGCTGGGTCGCCGACATCGGCACCGTCCCGAGATCGCCACCGCCCGCCGCGCCGGTCGCCGACCAGGAGAGGTCCCATGTGATCGTGGCGGTCAGCTCGTAGGCGGCGCCCGGCTGGTTCGCGGAGCTGTGGCGGTAGGTGTACCGGCAGTCGGTGGCCTCGGGCGTGCCGGCGAAGCGCGCCTGGTAGGGGCGCCCCGGTCCGTCGCAGTCGACGCGGTCGCCGTTGCCCATGTCCCACGTCACGCTGGAGGGCGTGGCCGTCACCGTCGAGGTGACCGGACCCGCCGACGCGGAGACCTGGCGCGGCTGCCACTGCTCAGCGGAGATCCACAGCCACGAGGGCAGCTGGGTGACGTGGTCGCCGGTGGGGCTCGTGCGGATCAGCGGCGCGGGCAGCCTGAGCGCCGCTGCGGCTCGTTCCGCCAGCGCGCGGGGATCGACCACGATCAGCTCACCGCCACCACCCGCCGACGGCGGCAGCGGTTCGCCGGTCACCGGATCGGTCAACGTGAGCTCGCTGATGCCGAACGCCTCGGCCGTGGCGCCTCGGTAGCCGCCCTCGCCGGGGCAGATCTCGAGCGTCCGCAGCGCACCGTCCTCCGAGCCGAGCACGTGCGCGTAGCAGCCGTCCGGCCGGCCGGACGCCCCGGTCCGGGTCTGCGCCGCCGCGGGGCTGCCGGCCGTCCGCTCCCGGTTCGCGTTCTGGGCGACGAACACCGAGTAGCTCGACCGCTGCTCCGCGATGTCCGCGCCCTTGAACGTCGCCCAGGTCGACCCACCATCGTCTGATCGTTCTGCTACTGCAGCTCGAGTGTTGCTTGATGCGGTCTGCGCTTGCGCTTGGCCGATAGGCAAAATGACGAAGCCGAGAGCCAGAACAGCTATGGCGATTCGCAATTGCGGACGCCCTCCGCTCGCAGTTCCCAATCGGCAACCTTCCAGACACCTTGGTCAACGGTCATCTGCGTCTCGTTGTAATTCAGTTGACCAGCGTGATTGCTGCCAACGATCTCACCTGTGTCCAAGTCGACTGTGTCGCTCTCCGCCAGCGAGACGCAGTCCGCGACGACTGCTTCGGCGTCGAACTTCGTTACAGCCAGCAGCCAAGGATCGTGGCCATCACGCTCACCGCGACTGGTCTGGTTTTCCTGTCTGAGTGCCTGGAACGCGCTCCGCGTCTCTGACAGCTGGGGGTCGATGGAGGTGGCGGCGAGGGCCGGGTCGTCGGGGTTGGCAGGGCCGTCCCGGCCGAAGCCGAAGGCGCGGTCGAACGCGTCCCAGAAGGCCCGGTAGCCGGCGAGGACCTCACGCTCGATGTCGGGTGGGGCGCAGGACGGTGGCCCGTCCGGCATCGGGCCGCGCAGGAACGGCGGGTCGTCCTGTGGGTTGCGCGCGTCCTCGTCCTGCGGCATCTCGACCCTCGTCACGACCCACGCGCCGTCGACCTGGTCGAGCGACGCCTCGACCGGCCGACGGGTGCCGGTCGCCTCGGCCTCGACCTGCCCGGGGTCGTCGGCATCGACGTGGGCCAGGCCGTTGAGCACGCAGTCGACGACCTCGGCGGACCCGACGCCGTCCCATGCCACGTCGTCGGCGGTGACGGACGGCGTCAGCTCCCCACTGGTCATCACACCCTGCCGCCGGTTCGCCCGCACCCGCGCCCGCAGGTCCCGCAACGCCTGGCCCGACGCGACCTCCTGCGCCCGACGGTCGACCACCCCGCGTGCCAATGCGTCGCCCGCCACGGCCGTGTACTCCCGGTAGGCCGCGACGATCCGGTCGCGGGGGCCGGCGGGCTCCGACGAGGGGCCCGGGCGGACCGTCATGACCTCGGTCGGCACGGCGCTCGGCTCGGAGACCGCCTGTCCGGCCGCGCCGGTGCATGCCGCCAGCCCGATCGCCAGCACGATGCACAGCAGTCGCCACCCACGCACGTCCCCCACGCGGGCCCCCTGCCGTCCGACCCCAGATCCGCTGGAGCAGTTCATAGCACGTCACCGCGCCACCGGGCGTTGGTCCACAGGCCAACCGGCGCTGCGCGACGGCTCCCGGACCCGCCGCACGGGAACGACGGATCAGCGCGGCCCGACACCAGCGGCCGATTCGACGCTCGCTCGACGTCATGGTCGCGCC
>CAYVGE010000023.1:0-8216 GCA_964450395.1 uncultured Actinomycetota bacterium | reverse complement strand
GCGCCTCGGCCGCGCTGGTCACGCTCATGCCGAGCGGCCCAAGCACGTCCTCGCAGCGGTCTGAGCGCCGCGGACAGCACCTGGCAGATTTCGTCGAGCGCCTGTCGGGCCCCGCTGGCGAGCCCGGGGACCGACAGGAAGCCGTGGGCCATGCCGACGTAGTCGGTCAGCCGCACGTCGACGCCCGCGTCGGCGAGCCGGTCGGCGTAGCGGCGTCCCTCGTCGCGCAGCGGGTCGTGCTCGGCGGTGATGACGAGCGCCGGCGGCAGCCCGGCCAGCGACGGGGCGCAGATCGGCGACAGCCGCGGATCGGCCAGGTCGGTCCAGTCGCCCAGGTAGTGGGCGCGGTAGGCCAGGCGGTCCCGCTTGGGCAGCATGACCGCGAGGTCGTGCTCGGGTCCGGGCGCGTGCTCGGGTCGCAGGTCCGTCGACGGGTAGATCAACGTCTGGTGCCTGATGCATGGTCCGCCCTCATCGCGCGCCTGCTGGCTGACGACGGCCGCCAGGTTGCCGCCGGCGCTGTCACCCATGACGGCCAGCCACTCCGGGTCGGCGCCGAGCTCCCGCGCATGCCCAGCGGTCCACAGCAGACCGTCCCACGCGTCGTCGACCGCAGCCGGGAACCGGTGCTCGGGCGCCAGTCGGTAGCCGACGGAGACGACGACCGCGCCGACCCGGCTGGCGACCTGACTGCACAACCACGGGTTGTGGTGCTCGCTGCTGATGACCCACCCGCCACCGTGCAGGAACACGACGACCGGCAGGTCACCGTCGTCCGGCGGGCGATACACCACGAGTGGGATCTCCGCCGCCCGCCCCTCGATGCGACGCTCGTCGATCCGCACGTCGCGCGCGGGTGTGCCGTTGATCAGCCGCACGAGCGCGTCGTCGGGCGGTCGGGCGCGCAAGCGGGCGAGCTGCTCGGCGGTCGCGGCGGCGGTGACCGGGGCGATGCGTCGCAGTGCCGCGCCCAGCAGGCGCAGGCGCAGGTCGGGCTGGTCGGTTGCTGCTCGTCGGCGCACCTGACCGATCCTGCCCGGGTCGGCGGGGCATCATGGCCACCGAGCCACACCGCCGCCGCCCACGGCGACCCCGCCCCGATCGAGGAGCACGGATGGCCCGAGTGAGCGCCCTGCAGCTGGCGGTCCCCGCGGTCGACCCGCTGCTCGACGACCTGCGCCCGCTGCTGCCCGACGGCGCGACCGTGCTCGATCCGGCCCACATCTCCTTCGGCTACCCGTGGCTCGCACCGGCGACGGCCCTGGCCGTCATCGACGACGTCGGCGACGTGCTCGCCCGCCAGCGACCGTTCGACGTGACGCTGTTGGGCCCCCGCCGCTTCGACCCGGACCGCCGCGGGCGGGTGACCCTGTGGCTCGAACCGCAACCGACGGCGACGCTGCTGGCGCTCGGGCGCATCGTCGGCGACGCCGCCGGCCATCCCGTCGACGAGTACACGCCCCACTGCAGCCTGCTGCGGCTGCCCGCCGGCGCCGACCCCGAACCCTTCCACCAGTTGGTCGCACCCCGGTTGCCCATCGTCACCCGGCTCGAGCGGGTCGAGCTGCACGTCCGGGACGGCGGCGGCTGGCGGCACGAACGGACGCTGCCACTGGGGGCGGCACGGTGATGGAGGTCGAGGTCCGGTGCCGGTGCCCGCTGGATCGGGCCCGGCGACGGTATCGTGCGCGCATGCCGCAGCGACGGTCGGGTGATCTGCAGGCACGACGGCCTGACGACGAGCTGTGGGCCGACGTCCACCAACGGCCGCTGGGCGTGGGACCGGTCGTGTGGGTCGACACCGACCGGCCGGTCGACGGTGCCGCCGTCGCGGCGCAGGTCCGCGACCGGCTCGACCGGATCGACACGACGACCACGACGTGGAGGCCCGCCCCATGACCGACGACTTCGCGCCGTTCCGGGCGCTCAGCTTCGACTGCTACGGCACGCTGATCGACTGGGAGCGCGGCATCACCCAGGCGCTGCGGCCGTGGGCGCGGCGCCACGGCCTCAGCCTGTCGGACCACCGCCTGCTGACGGCCTTCTCTACCCACGAGACCGTCGTGCAGGCCGAACGCCCGACCGCGCGGTACCCCGACGTCCTCGGTGAGGTGCTCAAGCGCATCGGCGAGCGCTTCGGCGTGGGGGTCTCCCCCACGGAGACGCGGACGTTCGGCGCGTCGGTCGGCGACTGGCCGGCCTTCCCCGACACCGCCGACGCCCTGCGGCGGTTGGGCACGCGCTTCGATCTCGTGATCCTGTCGAACGTCGACAACGCGTCGTTCCGCCGGTCCAACCGCCACCTGGGGGTCACGTTCGACCGCGTCATCACCGCCGAGGACGTCGGCTCCTACAAGCCGGACCCGGCGAACTTCACCGCGCTGCTCGACGCGGTGACCGACATGGGGCTGCAGAAGGAGCAACTGCTGCACGTCGCCGAGAGCCTCCACCACGATCACCAACCGGCGAAGGCCGCGGGCCTGTCGACCGTGTGGATCCACCGGCGCCACGCCAAGGACGGCTACGGCGCCACGCCACAGCCGCAGGGCGAGGCGTCGTTCGACTGGCGCTTCCCCACGTTGGCGGCGTTCGCCGACGCGGCCGGCGTCTGAGATCAGCGCAGGCGGTCGCCGGCCCGGCCGCACCAGCGGGCGATGGCGGGCTCATCGCCCCGCGGTGACGGCGGCGTCGAGCAGCAGCACCCGTCCGGTCCAGGTGAGCTCGCGCCCGGACTCGGCACTGCGCACGCTCACCGCCATCGGCGGCCTGGTGGGCGCGGTGAGCCTCGAGGGTCATCGGCCAGCTGCGCAACACCGTCACCCAGGTGGCCGAACTGCACGAGCACACGCTGCTCGAGTTCGCGACTCCTCGGCCTGACCTCCTGAGCGCTCATAGGCTGGGGGATGCGGTGGTCGGCGCCTGCGCGCCGCCACCCATCCGGACCCGCCGCCGCTGTGAACCACAGCACCGGGGGGTCGACTGCGAAGGACGGTCACCTGCCGATGACGACGATAGCGGACGAACGGACGGACCAGCAGACGGCGCGGGCGCCGGTCGCCCGGTGGGCGGCGGCCCTGGCAGGGCTGCTGGCCGCGTTCGCAGCGCTCGCCGGGGCCGAGGTCGTGGCCGGCCTGGTCACCGGTGCACGGTCACCGGTCACCTCCATCGGCAGCGTCGTCATCGACCTGGCGCCCCCCGCGCTGAAGGACGCCGCCATCGAGACCTTCGGCACGGCCGACAAGCCCGTGCTCATCGGGGGCGTTCTCGTCGTGCTCGCGGCCGTCGCCGCGGGCATCGGGCTGCTCGCCGTGCGCCGCCTGTGGTGGGGCGTGCTCGGGGTCGTCGGCCTCGGCGCCGTGGGCCTCGCGGCGGCGCTCGCCGACGGCTCGACATCCGGCATCGGGACGGTGCTGCCGTCTGTGGCCGCCGTCGTCGTCGGCGTCGCCGCGCTGTGGTGGCTGGTCTCGACCCTGCATGGCGACGTCGGCGCCGTCGGCGACGGCGCCACCGCATCCACGGACGCGAACGACGCCACCACCGACGCCGCGGCGGCGGACGATCCCGGTCGCTCGTCCCCCCACCCCGCCAGCCGCCGCGACTTCCTTCGTGCGTCGGCGATCGTCGGTGCGCTCGCGGTCGTCGCCGGCAGCGCCGGCCGCTGGTTCGCCTCGCGCGCCGAAGCGACGGTGGCCGCCGCCGCCGCGAGGATCCCGCCGGTGGTCAACCCGCTGCCGCCGGTACCCGCCGACGCCTCGGTGCCGGTCGAGGGCATGCCGCCCTACATCACGCCCACCAGCGACTTCTACCGGATCGACACCGCGCTGCAGGTGCCGACGATCAACGTCGACAACTGGACCCTGCGGATCTTCGGCATGGTCGACACGCCCATGGAGCTGGACTTCAACCAGCTGCTGGACCGCTACGAGGTCGTCGAGGCCGACATCACCCTGGCCTGCGTGTCCAACGAGGTCGGCGGCAACCTGGTCGGCAATGCGCGCTGGCAGGGCGTCCGCCTCGCCGACGTGCTGGCTGACGCCGGGGTCCGGGACGGCGCGGACCAGCTGGTCGGCCGCGCCGTCGACGGCTTCACGACGGGGTCGCCGCTCGAGGTGGTGCTCGACGGGCGCGAGTCGCTGATCGCCGTCGGGATGAACGGCGAGCAGCTGCCGCGCGAGCACGGGTTCCCGGCGCGGCTGGTGGTGCCCGGGCTGTACGGCTACGTGTCGGCGACCAAGTGGCTCGGCGAGATCGAGCTGACCACGTTCGACGCGTTCGACGCGTACTGGATCCCCCGTGGGTGGGCGGAGCGGGGTCCGATCAAGACCCAGTCGCGCATCGACGTGCCCCGGCCGCTGGCGACCGTCGCCCCCGGCAAGGTCGCCGTCGCCGGCGTCGCCTGGGCACCGACCCGCGGGATCCGCGCAGTCGAGGTGAGAGTCGACGACGGGCCCTGGCAGCGGGCCCGCCTGGGTGCCCGCGTCGACGTGGACACCTGGCGGCAGTGGGTCTACGAGTGGGACGCGAGACCGGGCCGCCACGAGCTGGCCGTGCGCGCGACCGACGGCGACGGCGAGGTCCAGACCAGCGATCGCAGCCAGCCCCGCCCCGACGGGGCGACCGGCCGCCACAGCATCGTCGTCACGGTCTCCGAGGCCTGATCGGAGGGCGGCCCCTCGGAGGCTCCACGCGTCGAACGGCCGTTCCACCGGATCGTGACCAATCCACGACCACGGTCCTTGCGAATCCCTTGGCGATGGCCGAGGACGGCGAGCTCGAGTCACTGCCCCCCGGCATGGAGCACGGCCTTCCCTGCGACGGCCCGGACGGACCACCGGCCGGGCCGTCGTCACGTCCGGCCACACGTCGCCGGCGCGGCCGTCACAAGCACCGGCCCCCGCACGTCCGGCCGGGATCGACGTATCTGCACCCTCGGGTCCGTCCTCCTGTCGGTCGAGCACACGACAGAGCAGGCAGGGCCATGCTGCACCCCTACGCCATCGCGTTCGACGCGCTCTGGCGCGCCACGGCCGACCGGCCCGGGCCCGATGACGACGACCCGTCCTCCGACGACGACCCCGCCGGCACGGCCGCGGAGCCGACGCCCGACCTCCGCCGCCGTCGGCAGCGCCTGCGCCGCCCGCGACGGACCCGGCGGCGCCGGGTGCGCCTCGCGACGCTGTTCACCCGGTGACGACCCGGTGTGGTCGGGGACGTCGGCACCAGCCTCTACCATCGGGCCCACAGGCGAGGTGAGGACGAGAGCCGATGGTGACGACCGCACGGGGCGTGGTGGCGCGGGGCAGGCGCGCCCCGGTCGGCATCGAGGAGATCCGGCGATCGCGGGCGCGTCGACGCGGGTTGCCCGCATGGTGATCGCCGTCGACCTCGACCCGTCCAAGCTCGAGAGGGCGCGGCAGGCCGGGGGGCGACCTGCTCGCGCCAGCGAGGAGGTCGGGCTGTGAGCATCGAGCACCTGACGACCGACGGCGTGTTCGCTCTCGACGGGCAGTCGTTCGACGTGACCAACAACGTGTGGCTGGTCGGCGACGACGACGAGGTCGTCGTGATCGACGCCGCGCACGACGCCGACGCGATCGCCACCGCGGTCGGTGACCGTCGCGTGCCGATGATCGTGTGCACCCACGCGCACAACGACCACATCAACGCCGCCGTCGAGCTCGCCTCCCTCGTCGACGCGCCGGTCGCGCTGCACCCCAACGACCGCATGCTCTGGGACGACGAACACCCCGGTCGCGCGCCGGACCTCGACCTGGCCGACGGGCAGGTCGTGTCGGTCGGCGGGGTCGAGCTGGGGATCATGCACACGCCGGGGCACTCCCCGGGTTCGGTGTGCCTGCACGGCGACGGCGTGGTGTTCACCGGTGACACGCTGTTCCAGGGCGGCCCGGGCGCCACCGGACGCTCCTACTCCGACTTCGACACGATCATCGCGTCGATCCGGGACCGCTTGCTGGTGCTGCCGCCCGACACCGTGGTGCATCCGGGCCATGGCGACTCGACGATCATCGGCGACGAGGCCGCCCACCTCGACGAGTGGATCGCCCGCGGCCACTGAGCCGACGCGACCACGCCTCCGGTCGCGCGGTCGGTCAACCCGCCCGGGCTTCGACCTGCATGCCGCACGGATCGGATGGCGTCACCCGTCGTAGGCGTGGCGGAACATCAGCGCGATCCGGGGGCCGGCGGACGCCACCTTCGGGATGCTGTGCTCGCAGGTGCGCTGGCACGAGCCACCCATGACCAGCAGATCTCCGCGACCGGCCGACCACGACAGGCTCGACCCACCACCACGGGGGCGCAGCCGGAACGGCCGGGGCTCGCCGAGCGACACGATCGCGACGGTCGCCGCGGGCAGGTCCCGCGCCACGCGGTCGCCGTGCCACGCCACGCTGTCCCGCCCGTTGCGGTACAGGTTGCAGCTGATGCGGTCGAGCGCGATCCCGTACCGGGCGCTCAGTGCGTCGGACAGCCCACCGACCAGGTGGAGGTCCGCGGGCAGCGCCGCGCGGTGGACGGTGGCGACCAGGCGGGGTCGCGCGACGTCCTCGCCGCGGATGCGCTCGGTGCCGGTGGTCCAGGGCAGGTGCGCCTCGGCCGCCCGGTACAGGTGGTCCGCGCCCTGCACCCAGCCGGGCAGCCGGTCGACCCAGGCGTTGTCCGGCAGGTGGTGACGTCGGATCCCGACGAACGTGGGATCGAACGCGGGCCCGTCCGCGACGGTGTCGAGCAGCGAGCCCTGGAAGGTCAGCGTGTCGGTCATGCCAGCCACGCTACCCGAACTGGTGTTCGGGCGCCAGGCGTACGGTAGCCTGGAATCGATGCTCGCCATCGACCACGCCGTCGTCGCCGTCACGGACCCCGAGGCGTGGGCGGCGCGCCTGCACGACCTCTCGGGCCTGTCGGCCGTCGCCGGCGGGCGCCACGAGGGCCAGGGCACGGGCAACTGGATCGTGCCGCTCGGCGAGAGCTACCTCGAGCTGATGACGGTCGTGGACAGCGCCGAGGCGGAGGAGAGCGCGCTGGGCCGCTGGGTGCTCGACCAGACACGCAACGGTGACCGCCTGGCGGCGGTGTGCGTCCGGACCGACGACATCGACGGCGTCGCCGCCCGCACCGGCTACGAGGCTCGGCGGATGTCGCGGCGGACGCAGGACGACGTGGTGCTCTCCTGGCGCCTCGTCGGGCTCGAGGCGGCAATGTCCGACGAGCGGCTGCCGTTCTTCATCCAGTGGGACATCGACGACGGGCAACACCCCGGGAGGATGCCCGTGCAGAACGACGTGGAGCCCCAGGACATCTGCTGGGTCGAGTACGGCGGCGACTCCGACCGTCTCGGCGACTGGCTCGGCGACCACACGCTGCCGGTCCGGTGCGTCGACGAGCAGCCGGGCCCCCGGACGATCGCGATCCGCACGAACAAGCGGATCGTGCGGATCACGTCGGCCGGCATCGCCTGACGGGCGGCGACGCCGGCGCGGCCACCCGGCTCGAGCAGCGTACCGGGGTCGCGAGGCTGCCGTCGCGCCCGGCGACGATCGCTAAGGCGTCTTCGAGGCGAGCACATCGGCCCGCATGATCTCGGGCGGCGAGCTGAGCAGCCGGTCGGCGTTGTCCATCAGCGCCGCCGCGATCGGGCCGTCGAGGTGAGCCTGGCGCTCGGCCTCGCCGGGGAACGCATCGACGATCCAGAACGTCGACGGGTCGGTGCGCAGCGCGAACCAGACCGGCGTGCCCTCCTCCTGGTTCGCCAGGTCGACGGCGCCCGCCAGGAACGTCGACAGCTGGTCCTCCATCCCGCTCCGGGCCTGCAGCTTCACCACGAGCGCCACGTCGGTCATGTCATCTCCCATCGGCTGTCCCCGCACGCTCCCACCGTACGGGACGCCGCCTCAGCGGCCGGATGCGGTGCCGTCCGACGGTGCCATCGTCCACGTGACCGCGGTGCCCGCGACCGCGACGACGCCGTCGTCACGCGTGACCGACACGCGGCAGGTGGTGATCGGCTTGTCGTCGCGGACCTTCGTCAGCTCGACCTCGCCGGTGATCACGTCGCCGGGACGCACCGGCGCCCGGAAGTCGAGGGTCAGGTTGAGGAACACGCTGCCCGGCCCGGGCAGGCGCTCGGCCACCACGGCGTTGAGGATCGCGGTGCTCACGCCGCCCTGGACGACGATCCCGCCGAACGGGGTCGCCTC
>CAYVGE010000022.1:26791-28466 GCA_964450395.1 uncultured Actinomycetota bacterium | reverse complement strand
TCAGCGGCGGTACGTGCGCTCAGCACGCACCGACGCCCAGCCAACCTGGCGCTGCGCTGCGGCCAGCGCCACCACGCCGTCCACGAAGGCGGCTGGCAGCCGGCCCTCAGCATCACGACCGCGACGATGACCTGCACCCGCCACCACACCACCCTCCACAGCCAACCCCCGGGCCCGGTGGATGGTGCGCCCACACGTCCGAAGCTCCGACGCGCCCGCTCCGACGCCGGGTACCGCCCGGGGCGGTCAGCCGGGCGGCAGGTCCCGGTAGATGCGGACCCGGGCGATCCGCCCACCGCGGACCGTGTAGAACGCCGCGACGTCGATGGTGTGGGTCGTGCCGTCGACGGTGAGGTGCTCGGCGAGCTCGCAGGCGACCGTGTCGCCGCCGATGACGACCCGCTCGAGCACGAGCTCGGCGGCGACGGGCGCGGCGAAGCTGTCGGCGAACAGCGCGCGGATCGCCCTGGCCCCCACGACCAGCTGGTCGGCCGTGGCGAAGACCGCCTGGTCGTCGAAGCCCGTCATGACCGCGTCGAGGTCGGCGGCGTTGAACGCCTCGAGGTGCGCCTCGACCGCCGGCAGCGGGCCGTCGGCCACGGTCACGCGGCCGCCAGGCGCCGCGCCATCCAGCCGGCGGCGTAGGTGATGACCTGGTCGGCGCCGGCGCGCGCGATCGACGTGAGGACCTCGGCCATCACGCGGTCACCGTCGATCCACCCGCGCTCGGCCGCCGCGTGCACCATCGCGTACTCACCCGACACGTGGTACGCCGCGAGCGGCATGCCGGTGGCCTCCTTGACCCGCCAGACCAGGTCGAGGTAGGCCACCGCGGGCTTGACCAGCAGCAGGTCGGCGCCCTCGGCGACGTCGGCCAGCGCCTCGCGCACGCCCTCGTCGCCGTTGGCCGGGTCGAGCTGGTAGGTGGTCCGGTCGCCGAACTCCGGCGCGCACTCGGCGGCGTCGCGGAACGGGCCGTACAGCGCGCTGGCGAACTTGGTGCAGTACGCCATGATCCCGACCCGCTCGGCGTGGCCCGCGTCGTCGAGCGCCGCGCGGATCGTCGCCACCTGCCCGTCCATCATCCCCGACGGGGCCACCAGGTCGGCGCCGGCATCGGCCTGGCTGACGGCGGCCCGGGCGTAGGACGCGTTGGCGGCGTCGTTGTCGACCGAACCGTCGGCGCGCAGCGGGCCGCAGTGGCCGTGCGAGGTGTACTCGTCGAGGCAGGTGTCGGCGATCAGCACGACGCCGTCACCGTGGTCGTCGCGCAGCGCCCGCAGGCCCTGCTGCAGCACGCCGTCGTCGTTCCAGGCCTCCGACCCCTCCGGGTCCTTGGCGGCCGGCACGCCGAACAGCAGCATCGTGGTCACGCCCGCGGCGCGCAGGTCCTTGACCTCGTCGCGCAGGCTGGCGACCGTGTGCTGCGCGACGCCCGGCATCGACGCGACCGGCTGCGGCTCGGCGATGCCCTCCTTGACGAACAGCGGCGCGATCAGCCGCTCGGGCGCCAGCGCCGTCTCACGGACCAGCGAGCGCAGCGCGGCGGTGCGCCGCAGGCGCCGCGGTCGGGCGAGCGGGAACGGTGGTGGCTGCATGCCAGGCAGCCTAGTGGCCGCGGGGGGGGGGCGGGGCGGCCACCGCCCCGCCCCCCCCCCCGATAGGGGAAGCACAC
>CAYVGE010000022.1:0-26781 GCA_964450395.1 uncultured Actinomycetota bacterium | reverse complement strand
GGGGGGGGGGGGGGGGGGGGGCTGGGGGGGGGGGGGGGGCCGGGGGGGGGTGGGGGGGGGGGGGGGGGCGGGCCCCCCCCCCCCCCCCCCCCGCCCGCCTAGTCGTCCTGCTCCTCCTGGCCGTTGCCGTTGCCGTTGTCGTCGTCCCCTCCACCGCCCTCGCCGCACGCGGCGACGAATGCGAGGCACACGAACAGCAACGCGACGAACCGCGAGCGCAGCACTGCCATCATCGAGCATCCTTCCGATCACGGACCCATGGTGGTCCCCGGGCTGAGGTGCCCGCGTCGGGGAGCCGTCACACCTGCGCCGTCGCGGCGGCGACCACGGCGGCGACCAGGCCGTCGATGTCGTGCGGGGCGGCCTCGGCGTCGACGCGTAGGCCCAGCTGGCGGCAGGTGTCGCTGGTGACCGGGCCGATCGACGCGACCCGGATGGCCTCGTGCAGCGCACCGTCGACCAGGCCGACCAGGTTGCGCACCGTCGACGACGACGCGAAGGCCACGACGTCGATGACGCCGGCGGTCAGCTCGTCGTGCACCTGCGGGTCCAGCGCGGTGACCGGAACCGTGCGGTAGGCCTCCACGTCGACGACGTCCCACCCGGCGCCGCGGAGCAGCCCGGCCAGCGTCGGTGTCGCGATGTCGGCCCGCGGCAGCAGCACCCGCTGCGCCGTCCCGGTGTCGATCAGCGCCCGCGCCAGCCCGCGGGTCGTGTAGCGCTCCGGGACCAGGTCGGGCTCGATCCCGTGGGCCCGCAGCGCCGCGGCGGTGCCCGACCCGACCGCGGCCAGCCGCACCCCCGCCAGCGCGCGGGCGTCGCGGCCGGCGGCCGTCAGGTGCTCCCACAGCGCCGCGACACCGTTGACGCTGGTCAGTGCCACCCAATCGTGGGCGCCCTCCCCGATCTCGGCGATGCGCTTGCGCAGCACGTCGGGCTCGCGGGTCGGCTCGATGGCGATGGTCGGCGCCTCGACGGGCTCGGCGCCCAGGGCGCGCAGCCGCGCCGACAGCGCGCTGGCCTGCTGGCGCGTGCGTGGCACGAGCACCCGCCGGCCGTGCAGCGGTCGGCGACGGGTGACCCAGTCGATCCCGGCGCCTTCGAACCAGGCGAGCTGCGGCTGCAGCGCCGCGACGTCGCCGACCACGATGACGGCCGGCGAGGTCAGGCCCGCCTCGGCGATCGCCTGCTCGACGGTGTCCAGCGACGCCAGGACGGTCCGCTGCCGCGGGGTCGACGCCCACTGGCTGACGGCCACGGGCGTCGAGCCGTCGCGACCGGCCGCGACCAGCGCCGCCGCGATGCGGCCGATGCGGCCGACGCCCATCAGCAGCACGAGCGTGCCGGGGAACGCCGCCAGGGCGGACCAGTCGACCTGGGTGTCGTCCTTGGTCGGGTCCTCGTGCCCGGTCACGACGGCGAAGGCGGGCGCCAGCCCGCGGTGGGTCACCGGCACGCCCGCGTAGGCGGGACCGGCGATGGCCGACGTGACGCCCGGCACGACCTCGAACGGCACGCCGGCGTCGCGGCAGGCCTGCGCCTCCTCGGAGCCACGGCCCAGCACGAATGGGTCCCCGCCCTTCAACCGCACGACGGCCTCGCCGGCGCCCGCCTCGCGGACGAGCAGGTCGTTGATCTCGTCCTGGGTCAGGGCGTGGCGGTCCGGCAGCTTGCCGACGTGGACCCGTCGCGCCTCAACGCGGCACAGCGCCAGCGCCTCGGGCGGCGACAGCCGGTCGTGGGCGACAACGGTCGCCGTGCGCAGCAGTTGGGCGGCGCGCAGGCTGAGCAGGCCGGGGTCGCCGGGGCCCCCGCCGACCAGGTGCACCGTCCCCGCCTCGGCGGGCGGACCGCCGAACGTCAGCGGGTCAGCCGCCATAGCCGGCACGCTCACCGTCGTCAATGCTGGCCAGCATCGCGTCGCCGCCGAGCTCGCGGACGCGGGCGGCCAGCTGCGCGGCGACCTCGAGCGGCGCGTCGGCCCCGCCCGTGGCGGTCTGGCGCAGCACGCGGCGGCGGACGGGATCGGCCAGCATGCCCGCGAGCTCGAGCCGGTCGCCGTGGATGGTCGCCAGCGCGCCGATCGGCGTGAGGCACCCCCCGCCGAGCGTCGCCTGGAAGCCGCGCTCGGCGGTGACCGCGGCGCGCGTCGGCGGATCGTCGACCGCGGCCAGCACCTCCAGGGTCGCGGTGTCGTCGCGGCGGCACTCCAGCGCCAGCACACCCTGCGCGGGCGCCGGCAGGCACTCCCCCGGCTCCAGCGTGACGGCCTTCAGCGGCAACCCGAGCGGTCCGATGCCGCCGCGGGCGGGATCGGTGTAGAGGCGACGCAGCCCGGCCAGCGCCACGACGACGGCCTGCAGCTCGCCGTCGGCGACCTTGCGCAGCCGGGTGTCGACGTTGCCGCGCACGGGCAGCACCTGCAGGTCGGGCCGCACGCGCAGCAGCTGCAGGCGCCGACGGGCGCTGGAGGTGCCGACGGTCGCGACCGACGGCAACGCCCGCAGCAGGTGGCCCTGGGCCGTGATCAGGACGTCCCGGGGGTCCTCGCGCCGTGGGTAGGCGCCGATGGTCAGGCCCTCGACGGGCCCGCTGGGCAGATCCTTGGCCGAGTGGACCGCCAGGTGGCACGACCCGTCGGCGACCGCCTCGCGGATGGCGTCGACGAACAGGCCCTTGGTGTCGAACGCCTCGACCGCCCGGTCCGGGTGGCGGTCGCCGGTGGTCGCCATGGGCACCAGCTCGAAGTCGACGCCGAGGGCCTGGCCGACCTGGGTGGCCTGGGCCCGGGCCAGCGCCGACCGTCGGGTCGCGATGCGGAGCACGCCGGCGCTCCGGCTACGCGCCGGCGGGGTCGTCGAGGTCGAACAGCTCGCGCACGACGTCGGCGCTCCAGCGCCCGTCGTCGTGGGTCGACGCCGCCTTCAGCCGCACCGTCGGCTCATGCAGCAGGGTGTTGACGATGCTGCGGGTGACCTGCTCGACGGCGGCGCGCTCGCGCTCGTCGAGGCCGGCCAGCTTCGGCGCGAAGCGGGCGAGCTCGGCGGCCCGCACCTGCTCCGCGTGGCGGCGGAGCGCGGCGATCGTCGGCTCGACCGGCCGGGCGTGCAGCCACGCCCGCAGCGCCGCCACCTCGCGCTCGACCAGCTCGCGCGCCCGGTCGAGCTCCTCGCCGGCGGGATGCGACGCCACGGTCGCGGCGACGGCGTCGACGTCGAGCACGACGACGCCGTCGACGTCGCGACAGGTGGTGGCGACGTCCCGCGGCACCGCGAGGTCGACCAGCACCAGCGGACGGTCGGAGCGGCCGGCCATGGCCGGCCGCAGCAGCTCGGGCGTGACGATCGGGTCCCTGGCCGCGGTCGAGGTCACGACCAGGTCGGCGTCGGCGAGTGCGGGACCCAGCCGGTCGAACGGTGCGGCGGCGGCACCGTTGAGCTCGGCGAGGCGCTCGGCCCGGGTGAACGTGCGGTTGATCACGGTCACGCCCGCGGCGGCGTCGGCCAGCCGACGGGCGGCCATCGAACCGATCTTGCCGGCGCCGACCAGCAGCACCGAGCGGCCGTCGAGCGACCCCAGGTGGGTCAGGGCGGCCTCCAGGCCGGCGTCGAGCATCGACGAGGCGGCGTGGTCCAGCTGCGTCGTCGTCCGGACCTGTCGGGCGACCCGCAGGGCCCGCTCGAACACGACACCCAGCTGCGAGCCGCACGCCTGCTCGGCACGGGCGGTCAGGAAGGCCTGCTTGACCTGGCGGGCGACCTGCGGTTCGCCCACGACGACCGAGTCCAGGCCACACGCGACCGAGAACAGGTGGGACGCGGCGCCGTCGTCATGGAACTCGTAGGTCAGGTCGACGAGCTCCTCGGGCGCGTAGCCGCCCCACTCGCACAGGAAGGCGCGCAGGTCGGCGACGCCGCCGTGGTAGCGGTGGACCTTGGCGTAGACCTCGACGCGGTTGCAGGTTGACAGGACGACGGCCTCCGCGACGTGCGGGCGCTCGGTCAACGACCGCAGGGCCTTGGGCGCCTGCTCCGGCGAGACCGCCAGCCGCTCGAGCTGGTCGAGCGCAGCGTGCCGGTGGTTCAGTCCAACGACGACAACAGACACGCGTACGCAGCTTCTTTCGCCTGATCGATGTGCCCGGCACGGATGAGTGCGAGGATATCGGGGCCCATCGCCCTGTGCCAGCGGGCGCGACGCTGCGCGGGCTCGAGGTCGGCGAGTGCCGCCCCGACCCGCTCGTCGGCCCGCAGCTCGGCGACCAGCAGGGCCAGTCCGCCGTGCTCCGGCCCGTACCGCGCGGCCAGCTCGCCGCGCAGCTCGCGCGACACCGCCGGCGCGCCGACCGTGGTCGCGACGCCCAGCACGAGCGGCGGTCGGTGGACCGCGCCCATCATGGCCGCGGTGCCGGCGCCGCCGTCGTCGACCCGCACGCACAGGCGCCCCGCCGCGTCGGCGTCCGCGGCCACGGCCCCGTTGACCGCCGGGTCGTCGGTGGCGGCGACCACCAGGTGCGCGTCGCCCACGTCCCCCGGTGCGTAGGTCCGCCCGCGCCAGGTGATCCGCGCGTCGGCCGCGGCGCGCGCCAGCTCGTCGGTCAGTGCCGGCGCGACGACCACGACCGCCGCGCCGGCGTCGAGCAGGCCGCGCAGCTTGCGCGCGGCGACCGGTCCCCCACCGACGCAGCACACCCGCAGGCCGGTGCCGTACGCCAGCAGCGGGACACCCCCGGGTGCGGGCGTGCCGTCACGACCCCGTGGCACGCCCACGCCGGTCGCTCAGGCGTCCGGGTCGGCGCCGCGCTCGACGGCCCCGCGCTCGACCGCCTCGCGCTCGACGGCCTCGCGCTCGACGGCCTCGAGCCGACGGCGCGCGGTGCCCCGCAGCACCGCCTCCTGGGCCACCCGCCGCTGCTCGTAGAACGACAGGATCTGCAGCTCGATGGACAGGTCGACCTTGCGCAGGCTGATGTGCTCGGGGACGGTCAGCACCGCCGGGGCGAAGTTGAGGATCGACGAGATGCCCGCCGCGACGAGCCGGTCGGCCACGTCCTGGGCGTTGCGCGCCGGCACGGCGATGATGCCGATGGTGATCTCCTCCTCCTTGACCACCCGGTCCATGTCGTCGGTGTGCAGCACCGACAGCCCGTTGAGCTGCTCGCCGACGGTGCCCGGGTCGGCGTCGAAGAGCGCCGCGATCCGGAACCCGCGCTCGGAGAAGCCGCCGTAGCGGGCCAGCGCGTGCCCGAGGTTGCCGATGCCGACGATGCACGTCGGCCAGTCCTGCTCCAGCCCCAGCTCCCGGCTGATCTGGTGGATCAGGTACTCGACGTCGTAGCCGACGCCGCGGGTGCCGTACGACCCGAGGTACGAAAGATCCTTGCGGATCTTGGCCGAGTTGACGCCCGCCGCGTCCGCCAGCGCGACACTGGACACCGTGTGCATCCCACGTTCGGCGAGCTCGACGAGCGCCCGCAGGTAGATCGGCAGGCGCGACACGCTGGCTTCGGGGATCTGGCGGGGTGACAAGCCTGGGCTTTCGATGAGGGGTCGACCCAACCAGCCTAGGTGCGGCGGGCCCCGCCCTCAAAGGCGGACGGTCGCGGCGGGCCACGCCGCCGCAGACCGCGGACGCCGCCGTCACCGACGACCGAGCCGGGGCCACCGGCGACGCGACGGCGCGGGGGCCGTGGCCATCCCGAGGGCGGCCCGGAGCTGCTCGCGTGCCACCTGGTACTCGGCGACCTCGACGCCGTCGACCGCCACGACCGGCACCCGGACCGTGTAGCGGTCGTGCAGCCGCGGGTCGGCATCGATGTCGACCAGGACGACGTCGGCCCGCTCCGCCGCCACCTGGCGGACGATGGCGATCGCGTCCTCGCAGAGGTGGCAGCCGGCACGCGTGTACACCGTCACCGTCGGTCGCGTGGCCACGTTGACACCTGTCGGAATCGGGGAGGTCACCGACAGCGACGCTACCCGGGTTCGCTAGCCTGGCACGACCATGACCCCGCCATCCGCATCGGACACGCGGCCGCCCAGCGGTGCGCGGCTGCTCGGCGCCACGGGACCGTTCCTGTTCCATCCGCTGGGCTGGACCATGGACCTGTTCGCCGATGCCGGCTACCGCGACGTCGAGGTGCTCTTCTCGCACGGCGCCGAGACCCGCGACAGCGACAAGATCTGCAACTTCGCACGCGAGGCCGGGCTGTCGGTGCCTGTGGTCCACGGCCCGTACATGCTGTTCCTGCGCAACGTGTTCAGCGCCAACTACACGGACAAGACGCGCCGGGCGCTGGAGCTCGCCGACGAGGTCGGCGCCGAGACGATGGTCGCCCACGCGCCGATGCGCTGGGAACGGGGCCACGTCGAGTGGGCGCGGGGCGAGGCGGCGGACGAGGCGGCCGACCGCCAGCTGCACTTCGCGATGGAGAACCTCTACCCCGTGTGGGGCGTCGACTTCTCGTCGGTCGTCCGCCCCGAGGAGCTGACCGACTTCCGCCACGTGGTCTTCGACACCAGCCACTTCGCGGTCGCCGGCGTCGACCTGTTCGCCGCGTGGCACCTGCTGGCCGACCGGGTCGTGCACCTGCACGTCTCCAACAACCTCGGCAACGGCAAGGACAGCCACGCCCCGCTGGGGTCGGGCGTGCTGCCGCTCGACCGGTTCCTGGCCCACGTCGGCCGCTCGGGGTGGTCGGGGACGATCACCTTGGAGCTCAACATCCGGCCCTACGCCGACGACCGCGACGAGCTGGTCCGGTTCCTGGCCGGCGAGCGCGAGACCGCCGAGCGCTGGCTGCGGGGCGAGATCGACACCCCCGACGCCGAGCACGACATGCAGGTGCGCCGGCTCACGCACGAGCTCGAGCACGACGAGTCGTGGCTCGAGCTGCCCGCCGGCGAGCGCGAACCGGCCCGCTCGGGCCGTTCCGGCCCGGAGCAGGGCTGACGGTGCGCCCCGGCACGACCATCGCGATCACCGTGCTGCTCCTGCTCATCGTCGGGGCCATGGCGGTGCAGCTGCTCCTCGCGCGGTGACGCCCGCCGGCGCATGCCCGGACGCCGTGTCCGGGTAGGACGGTGCCATCCCGGCCCGCTGTGACCTGCTGTGAAAGGACCGCCCGTGCGCCTCGGCGTCGTGCTCGACCTCGACGGGACCCTCGTCGACTCCGTCTACCACCACGTCCTCGTGTGGGACCGGGTGCTCGTCGCACACGGGCACGAGGTGCCGCTCGGGACCATCCACCAGGGCATCGGCATCGGCGGCAGCCGGCTGGTGACCTGGCTGCTGGGCGGGGCGCCACCCGACCTCGACGCGATCACGTCCGAGCACGACGAGCAGTTCATCGAGCTCCGCGACCGCCTGCGCCCGACGGCCGGGGCCGCCGCCCTGCTCGAGGACCTGGGGCGGCGCGAGGTGCCGACCGTCATCGCGACCTCCGCCGGGTCGTCGGTGCGTGAGGCGCTGCTGGCCACGCTCGGCGACCCCGACATCCCGGCCACCGACAGCGACGCCGTCGACGACAGCAAGCCGTCGGCGGAGCTGCTGGTGGCGGCGTGCGAGCAGATCGGCGTGGAGCCGGAGCACGCGGTGCTGATCGGCGACAGCCCCTGGGACGTCGCAGCCGCAAGGCGGGTGGGCATGCAGATGATCGCCGTGCGCACCGGCGGCTTCGGTGACGCGGCGCTCAGCGCGCGGGGACCCACGACGATCGTCGACGCCCCCGCCGACCTGATCGCCACCCTTTGACGGCCGGCGCCGGGCGGATCCCGCCGGTACGGGACGCCCGTCGCTAGAGGGCGCCGCCCTTCTCGCGGATGATGCGGCGCGCCGCGTCGAGCTGGCCGTCCTCGACGGCCACCAACAGCCGGACGGCGTCGCTCAGCTCGGGCCGGTTGGCGTCGTCCAGCGGCCGGGTGCGACGGCTGCGTCCCGCGAACCCCGCGAACATCCCCCACAGCGCCCCCACCCCGGCGCCGCCGCCCCCGCAACCGAGCGCGAGCGCCCAGAAGACCGTCGAGCCGACGCCGTCGACCAGTGCCCCGATGACGGCACCGATGAGCCCGCCGACGATCGCGCCGGTCACCATGCCACCCCACCAGGCACCTGCCAGCCGGGTCGCCGTGCCCTGGTCCTCCGCCGCGGTGCGGCCCGGCGACGCGGTGTGGCCATGCTCGACGGTGATGCTGTCGGCCGGCACGCCGTGCTCCTGCAGCTGGACCGCCGCGCGCTCGGCCTGGGCGGCGTCGGCGAACGACGCCTCGATGGTCGTGGTGCTGGTGGGACGCTGATCATCGGTCATGGGGTATCGCTCCTCGGGTGGGAACAAGGTGCCCGGCGGCGGCGTGGCCTAGTCGAGGCCGCGCGCTGCCCGGAACCGCGCGACGGCCTCGTCGTGGTCGACGATCGGATCGGGGTAGTCGAGCCCGGCGCGGGTGTCGTCGTCGAGCTCCCAGGGACGGTGCACCGCCCCGCCCGCGACGCCGGCGAGCTCGGGCACCCAGCGCCGGACGTAGTCGCCGTCGGCGTCGAAGCGCTCGGCCTGCCGCAGCGGGTTCAGCACCCGGTTCGGCCGGGAGTGCGTGCCGGTGCCCGACACCCACTGCCAGTTCATCTGGTTGTTGGCCATGTCGCCGTCGACGAGCAGGTGCAGGAAGTGGCGGGCGCCCTCGCGCCAGTCGAGGTAGAGGTCGCGCACCAGGAAGGAGGCGGTGATCAGGCGCGCCCGGTTGTGCATCCAGCCCTCGGCGAGGAGCTGGCGCATGCCCGCGTCGACGATCGGGAACCCGGTGCGCCCCTGCTTCCAGGCCTCGAGCGCCTCGGCGTCGTCGCGCCAGTCGTCGCCGCGGTCGGTGTGGTCCGCCCACGCGGCCCCGGGCCGGTCGGCCAGCACCTGGTGGTGGTAGTCGCGCCAACAGACCTGCCGCACGAACGCGTCGACCCCGGAGCGGCGGCGGTCGGCGCGGGCGACGACCTCCGCCGGCGACACGCAGCCCAGGTGCAGGTACGGCGACAGCCGCGACGTGCAGTCGCCGGCCAGGTCGTCGTGCCCGTCGTCGTACGAGCCGACCCCGTCGGACAGCCAGCGGTCGAGCAGGGTGCGGCCGGGGCCCTCCCCGCCGTCCGGCAGCCGCGGCGACACGTCGCCGTCGACCAGGTCGCCGGGTGCGGGCGCCGAGCCGACGGCCAGGGTCGTCGGGCACCGGATGCCGTCCGGTGGGTCGAGCGGCGTGCGGTGGTCGACGTCCCGCCAGGCGTTCCAGTAGGGGGTGAACCGGGTGTAGCTGTCACCGGAGGTGGTGGTCAGCGCACCCGGCGGCACCACCGTGACCCCCGGATGGGTCACCACGTCGACCTCGAGGCCGTCGCGCAGCCGGGCGAGCCGGTCCATGGCGTAGCGGGTGACGTCGTCGGCGACGTAGACGGCGCCGGCGTCGGCCTCGGCCACCACCGCCGCCACCTCGTCGAGCACATCGCCCCGCCGCGTGAACAGCGTGCCGCCCAGCGCACGCAGGCCCGAGGTCAGATCGGCGACGCTGGCGAGCAGGAACGCGGTCTTGTTGGGCGACGCCAGCGGCCGGGCGCCGAAGATCGCGTCGTCGAACACGAACAGGGGCACCACCCGGTCGGCGTCGGCGCACGCCGCGGCCAGCGCGGGGTTGTCGTGCACCCGGAGGTCACGGGTGCACAGCACGACGACCGTGCTCACAGCCCCCACACCTCCGCGCCCACGGCGACGTGCGCGGTCACCTGCCGGACGTCACGTCTCATGCGCGGGCGCTCCTGTCGGTCGTGGCCGTCGGGGCGTGCGCCGCGCCGGTCGAACCGGGCGCGGCCGGAGGCGTCGCCGGGGGCGGCGACGCCTCCCCGGTACCCGCGCTCCCGGGTCGCATATGCGGGTGGGCCCCGGGAACCCTCGCCGCATGGACTCCCCCACCACCGACATGGCCACCGGCCGGCGCCCCCACATCGTGCTCGTGGGCGGTGGGCTCGTCGGCCTGACGACCGCCTGGCACCTGCAGCGCGAGCTCGGCGCCGACGAGGCGGCGGTCACGATCGTGAACCCGACCAACTTCATGGTCTACCAGTCGCTGCTGCCGGAGGTGGCCTCGGGCATGCTCGAGCCCGGCGACGTGGTCGTGCCACTGCGGCGCGAGCTCGACCGCACCCACGTCGTGGTCGGCCGGATGACGGCACTGGACACCGACCGGCGCGTCGTGCGGGTGGAGCCGCCCGACGCGCCCGCGACCGAGCTGCGCTACGACCACCTGGTGCTGGGGCTCGGGTCCGAAACCAAGGTGCTGCCGGTCCCCGGCATGGTCGACCGCGCGGTCGGGTTCACGACGGTGCCGGAGGCGCTGTACCTGCGCGACCACGTGCTCGCACGCCTCGAGTCCGCGACCCAGCTCACGGACCGGGCGGCACGCCGGCGCGCGCTGACGTTCGTCTTCGTCGGCGGCGGCTACTCGGGCGTCGAGGCGCTCGGTGAGCTGCAGATGATGGCGCGCAAGGCGTCGGCGCTGTACCCGCGGGTCTCACCGGAGGACCAGCGCTGGATCCTGATCGAGGCGACGGGGCGCATCCTGCCGATGGTCGACGACGAGCTGGCCGACGCCGCGACCCGGTCGCTGCGGGAGCGTGGCGTCGACATCCGGCTCGAGACCACCCTCGACGCCGTCGAGGACGGCGTCCTCACACTGTCGGATGGTGACGAGCTGGAGGCCGACACGCTCGTGTGGGCCGCCGGCGTGGCGCCCGCGCCGCTGCTGGGCGAGCTGGGGCTGCCGGTCTCCGACACCGGCGCCGTCGAGGTCGACGCGACGCTGCGCGTGCGGGGCGTCGACGGGCTGTGGGCGGCCGGCGACTGCGCCGCGGTGCCCGACGTCGAGGAGGGCGGGCTGTGCCCGCCCAGCGCGCAGTACGCGGTGCGCGAGGCGCGGCAACTGGCCGAGAACCTGGTCGCGACGGTGCGGGGCGCCCAACCGCGGCCGTTCCGCTACCGGATGCTGGGCGAGGTGCTGACGCTGGGCGACCACCACGGCGTCGGCCAGGTGTTCGGCCGCCACCTGCAGGGGGCGCTGCCGTGGTACCTGCGCCGGCTGTACCACATCGCCCGGGTGCCCAGCCCCCGACGCAAGCTGCAGGTGTGGGCCAACTGGACGCTGCGCCTGGCGCTGGGCCGCGATGTGGTCAGCCTGGGCACCCTGCGGCGCCCGGAGCTGCCCCTGGAGCAGGCGGCGGACGAGCAGGCCGAGGCCAGCTAGCCCGCGGCCAGCGGGCGCACCGCGTCGAGGAACGCGGGCACGGCGCCCGACACCTCCTCGGTGGGCGTCGCTGTCGCGCCGGCCGACGGCGACTCGCTGGCAGCGCCGACGACCGTGACCGTCGTCCGCACGGTCCGCAGCTTCGGCACGCCGGTCACCGTGGCGAGCACCTCGTACTCGCCGGGCCCGACGGGGAGAGGGTCGGCCTCCAGCGGGAAGCGCACCCGCTGCCCCGGCACGAACGCGTACCGCTCCCGGTCCAGCGCGAAGGCGCGCAGCTCGGACCAGCGGTACACCTCGACGCCACCGGTGGAGAACGACACGTCGCCGCGCTGGGTCGTGTCGAAGGTCAGCAGCGCCCGCCGGTCGCTGACGTTGGTGACCACCAACCCGACCGTCGCCGGCTGCCCGCTGACGAGAGGGTCGGGCGCAACGACCACCTCGAGCTGCAGCCGGTCGGTCGAGGACTCGGCGACCGGTGGCGACGAGTTGCCGCACGCCGTGGTCAGGAGCACGAGCGCGATGACGACGATGCCCGAACGCACGATGGCGCCTCAGCCGCGACGCAGCACGTCGGCCGGTCGCACGGGCGACACCGCGGCGCCCCGTCCACGCCCGTGCCGCACCGCGACCTCCGTGCTCGTGTCAACCATGTCCCACTCCGGTCGTCGGCGGACGAGGCTCCCGTACCTGCTTCCCAGCACCGACGGCTACACACATGGCGCGGGGCGCAGCGGTGCCCGCGTCGTTTGTATGCCCACACCTCGGGTACCCCCGCCGCATGCCGATCTCGGATCGCACCGTCCGGCGCCGACCTCCAGGACCGCGGCGGCGGCGCGCTGCCGGCCCGCTGCTGGGGTGGGCCGTCGTGCTGGCCGCCGCCGGGGCCCTGCTGGTCCTGGGTCCCGCCCGGGGTCAGGAGACGACGACGCAGGGCGAGGCGGCGATCGGTCCTGAGCTGTACCAGCGCAACTGCGCCAGCTGCCACGGCAACCGCGGTGAGGGCTCCTTCCGTGGCCCGTCGCTGATCGGGGTCGGCGCGGCGAGCGCCGACTACTGGCTGCGCAGCGGTCGCATGCCGCTGGCAGCCCCGGATGCCGAGGCCAAACGCAGTGAACCGGCGTTCTCCGACGCCCAGATCCGCGAGCTCGTCGCCTACATCGCGAGCCTCGGCGACGGTCCCGAGATCCCCGAGGTCGACCTGGCGGCCGTGGACCTGGCAGCGGGGGGTGAGCTCTACCGCCTGAACTGCGCGGCCTGCCACAACTGGGACGGCAAGGGCGGCGCGCTCGTCAACCGCGGCAACGCCCCACCGCTGCACCCCGTGCCCGCGCGGCAACTGGCCGAAGCCGTGCGCATCGGTCCGGGCGCCATGCCAGAGTTCACGGAGCAGCAGCTCGACGAGGAGGAGCTCAACGACGTGGTCGCCTATGCCGAGTATCTCCGCACCCCGCGGGACGCGGGCGGCTACGGACTCGCCCACTGGGGGCCGGCAACCGAGACGCTCGCCGGATTCGTCGGGATGACGTTCCTGGTGCTCCTGACCGCCTGGCTGGGCGAGCGACGCCGTGGCTGACCGACCCGGCGGCACGCTCCGGGTGGCGCTGGCGTTCCTGGTCAGCGCGGCGGCCAGCGGCGGGTTCATCGCGGCCTACCAGCTCGACGCGGGCACCCAGTGGATGGCGCTGACCCTGTCCGTCGCATTCGCCGCGCTGGGCGCCGGGTTGGCGTGGTGGTCCCGGCGACTGATGCCCCAGGAGTCGTCGGAAGAGCCGAGGCCGCAGCTGGCCCCGCCAGCCGACCAGGAGCACGAGACCGCCGAGACCTTCCAGGCCGGCCGACTGGCGATCCGCCGCCGCGGCCTGCTCGGGGGGCTGCTGGCCACCGCGCTCGGGGCGCTCGGGCTCGGCGCGGTGTGGCCCGCTCGGTCGTTGGGCCCATCGCCGTCGTCGGGCTTCCGCCAGACCGGGTGGCGCGAGGGCGTCCACCTGGTCGACGAGCGGGGCCGACGCGTCCCGGTCGACACGCTCGACTTCGGTAGCGTCCTGACGGTCTTCCCCGAGGGACGCGACCCGGCTGCGGACGACCAGGTCATGCTCATGCGCCTCCCACTGGAGGACTTCGACCTGCCTGCGGGCCGTGCGAACTGGACGCCGTACGGGTACGTGGCCTACTCGAAGGTCTGCACGCACGCAGGCTGTCCCGTCGGGCTGTACCAGGACGTCGGCAACCTGCTGCTGTGCCCGTGCCACCAGGCGACGTTCGACGTGGTGCGGGGCGCCATCCCCATCTTCGGTCCCGCGCCACGGGAGCTGGCGCAACTGCCGCTGGAGGTCGATGACGCCGGCACGCTGCTGGCGGCCGGCGACTTCTCGGGCCCCGTGGGACCCGACCGGTGGCGCCTCGGCGGGCCCGAGGACGCGGGATCATGACGAACCACACGACGACCCCGTTCGGGAGGCTGTCGCACTGGATCGACCAGCGCGTGGGCGCCGCGAAGTTCACCCGGTCGACCCTGGACTACGTGTTCCCCAAGCACTTCTCGTTCCTGTGGGGCGAGATCGCGCTCTACTCGTTCGTAGTCCTGGTCGGCACCGGCATCGTCCTCGCGCTCTTCTACTCGCCGAGTGAACGTGAGGTCATCTACGCCGGCACGTACGCGCCCCTGCGCGGCGTGCACATGACCGAGGCCTATCAGTCGGTGGTCGACCTGTCGTTCTCGGTGCGGACCGGGCTCATCTTCCGCCAGACGCACCACTGGGCGGCGATCGTCTTCCTCGGCGCGATCTTCGTGCACCTGTGCCGGGTCTTCTTCACCGGCGCCTTCCGCCGACCCCGGGAGCTGAACTGGATCACCGGCGTGACCCTGATGGTCGTCGCCATCGCTGAGGGCTTCGCGGGCTACTCGTTGCTCGACGACCTGCTCAGCGGCACCGGGGTGCGGATCGGCTACTCGATCCTCGAGTCGGTCCCCGTCGTGGGGACGTGGCTCGCCTACTGGGTGTGGGGCGGCGAGTACCCGGGCAACGGGTTCCTGTCCCGGCTCTTCGCCGTCCACATCTTCCTGCTGCCGGCGATCATCGCGGCGCTGATCGGCGTGCACCTCTTCCTCGTCGCCCGCCCCCACCACACGCAGTTCCGCGGGCCGGGCAAGCGTGAGGACAACGTCGTCGGGCTCCGGCTGTGGCCGTCGTACGCAACCCTGTCCGTCGGCCTGTTCTTCCTCGTCACCGGCGTGCTGGTGTTCATGGGCGGGTTCCTCCAGATCAACCCGGTGTGGTTGTACGGCCCCTACGACGTCTTCGCCGTCTCCAGCGGATCGCAGGCCGACTGGTACTTCCTGTGGCTCCAGGGCGCGCTCCGGCTCATGCCGGGCGTCAGCCTGGAGCTGGGTCGCTGGACCGTGGCCAACCAGTTCTTCCCCGCGGTCCTCTACCCCGGCGTGGTCTTCGTCGTGCTGTACCTGTGGCCGTTCCTCGAGGCGTGGCTCACCGGCGACCACGCGGAGCACCACCTGCTGGACCGCCCCCGCGACCACCCGGTCCGCACCGCCCTGGGCGCGGCGGCCATCACCGGCTTCGTGGTGCTCCTGCTGGCCGGGAGCGACGACGTGTTCGTGACCACGTTCGACTGGTCGATCGTGCCGGTCCGCAACACCGAACGGGTGCTGTTCCTGGTGCTGCCCGCCGTGGTCGGCGTGATCGTCTGGAAGATCGCGTCGGACCTGCGTCGCGCCGACCCCCCGCCCGCCGACCACAGGGGCGGGCGCACGGCCACGGGCACCGCCGACCGGGACGCACCACAGCCGGCCGCGGCCGCCACCGCGCACCGGGCGGGCGCCGCGGCGCTCACGAAGGCGCCGACGTCGCGGTCGGGCGAGGGTGCGGTCGGGATCGTCGGGACGGTGGCGCTCGTCGGCGCCGTCGTCGCGGTCGGATCACTGGTCCGACGGGGCCTCCGGTCGCGGCCATAGGCTCCGGCTCCCGCCGCCGTCCTCGAGCGACAGCAGGTACGCCGCCATGTTCGTGGCGTCCTGCTCGGTGACGTCCAGGTCGGGCATGGCGGTCCCCGGCTCGACCTCCTGGGGGTCCATGATCCACCGCACGAGGTTCTCCTGGTTGTTGGTCAATGCCCCGGCGATGTAGGACCGCTGGCCCCAGTGGTCCAGCGGCGGACCGACGTACGACGGCGCCCCCGAGGACACGCCGGGCACCACGTGGCAGCTCACGCAGCCGTAGTCGCGGACCAGTCGCTGGCCGATCGAAGGATCTCCGTCGGCGACCTGCTGGGTGCGGGTCATGGGCCCACCGCATGCGGTCACCGCCAGGGCGATGACGGCCGCCCAGCCTGCGAGCGACCGCCGCCGGGCGCTCCGGTGTCCGTCGGTGCCAGCCCTCACTGTCGCTCCTCCACGGCCGCCGTCGGCAGGTTCATCTCCGCACGTCCCAGGCATATGCATGACCGAGGTGCCCCGCACGACCCGGGCCAGGATCCGCAGCCGGCGGATGCACGGTGTGTGTCCGCACCCTACTGCCGCCGCGACCCCCGGATGGATGATCCGCCGTTCGGGGAGGTCGCGCGCGCCGGGGCGGCACGGCGGACGCCGCCACGCGTCACCCCTGTGTGGCATCCGGCGTCGGGCGCCCGACGACCGACGACCGACGGACGTTCAGGACGGCTGCTGCGGTCGGCGGCTCGGAAGCGCGGCATCGTCGATCGCCCGCCGCTCCACCTCCGGCAGGTCGCTGGCAGCGCGGTCGGCCAGCGCGTCCAGCTGGCTGCGCAACACCGGTCGACGATCGGCCGGGGACACTTCGACCAGGTCGGTCAGCATCGCCCGCAGGCGCTCGTGCACCCGGATCGAGTCGGCGCCCCAGTGGCGGGCCTCGTCGCAGATCAGCGCCAGGTAGTCGCTCCAGGAGGGCACCGGCTCGACGACCCGCACGACGCCGTCGTCGTCGAGGTGCTCGCCGACGTCGAGCCGGCGGCCCGCCAACCGGTCGGCGATCGCGTGCAGGCGATCGATGCACTGGGCGGCGGTCGTCGGATCGTTGACCCCGGGCGACATCGCGCGCTCGGCGATGTCGAGCAGCTTGCGGATGCCGAAGGCGACGTCACGGCGGTAGCTGCGCTCCTTGTCGAACGCGAGGGCGTCGCGCACCTTGTGTGGCGGCACCGGCGCGTCGCCGTGCTGGCGCACCGTCGTCCGGCCTTCGATCACGTAGCTGCCGAGGCTCGGGACCAGTTCGAAGACGACATCGTGGCGACGAGCCAGTCGGACCAGGGCGTCGAAGCTCACGTTGGCCAGCACACCGGTGGAGTCGGACCGCAGCACCCGGGGCGTGTCCGTCGGCGTCCAGTGCGGTGCCGGACGTTCGGCATCGACGGGGTCGGGGTAGCGGTGGTCGATCGTCGTCACCGTCTCGGCGAAGATCCGATCGATCACCGTCACCGCCCTGATCTGCTGGGTGATGTGGTGGACGAAGTGGACGAACAGCCCTACGCACGCCCCCACCAGGAGGAACACCACGGTGATCGTGAGCCCTGGGACGAATGCGTCACCCTCGCCCTCCGATCCGCGCACCGCCCAGAAGGTGATCAGCGCCAGCACGAAGGTCGCCACGAAGACGGCGAGCGTGCTCTGGCTCCACCGATCGCGGAGGAACGTCCGCAGGACCCTCGGCGAGAACTGGCCGCTGGCGAGCGTGAACACGACGATCGACACCGAGAAGACAAGCCCGACGAACGTCAGCATCGCCGACGTGATCGTCGACATCAGCAGCCGGGCCTCGCTGGCGTCACCGCGGAAGGCGATGAGCGGCGGCGGGTGCAGCGCGTTGTCGAGCGCGATCAGGACGCCGGCGGCGACGACCGCACCCACCGCGCCGGCGGTCGGCACGGGCCACCACGAGTCGCTGATCCGCTCGCCGACCTCACCGACGCGCACCACGCCTCCGTCTGTTCTCGTCGACCGACCGTTGTGCACCCTGCCCCGGCTGCAGGCTCCTCACGCGACGCCGTGGTGACTGCTGCTCGCCGGGACGACCCGACCGCCGGTCCACCGTGATGTGTGCGGCGGTTCCCAGCACGGTCGGTGTCGATGAGGTTGTCTGGGCCGGGACCGGGCAGGTAGGCGTCCCACCCCGCCTCACGAAAGGTCCCTCATGCCGGTGGACTGGCTCGCTACGACGTGGTCCGGGATCGCCCGCATCGCCGCGTCGGGGGTCGCGATCTTCCTGTGGCTGCTGCTGATCACCCGGATCACCGGGCTGCGCACCTTCTCGAAGATGGCCAGCGTCGACTTCGCCGTCACGATCGCCAGCGGCGCGGTGCTGGCGACCACGATCACGTCATCGTCGACGACGGTCACCCAGGGCGCGGTGGCCCTCGCTGTGCTGTTCGGCATCCAGGCCCTCGTGGCGATGCTGCGCCGCAACCAGGCCGCGTCGAAGGTCCTCGAGAACACCCCGCGCCTGCTGATGGCCGGCGGGCGGTTCCTGCACGACGGCCTGCGGCGCAGCCGCGTCAGCGTCGACGACGTCAAGGCCAAGCTGCGCGAGGCGAACGTGCTGCGGTACGACCAGGTGCAGGCGGTCGTGCTCGAGACCACGGGCGACATCAGCGTCCTGCATGGCGCCGGCCCGGTCGACCTCGATCTGCTGAGCGGCGTCGAGGGGGTCGACCGCCTCCGCAACGATCGCCCGACCTGATCGCACGGCCGGCCCCCACGACACCGTCACCACCCCACCGAGACGGAGGCGACTGTGAACGACCGACCGACCCCGGCCACCGACCGTGAACCCGCCCACGTGCCGCGCGCGCTGGCCGCTGCCGCCGTCTACGGTTGGCGGATCGTCGTCGTGGCGGGGGCGGTGTTCGTCATCGCCTGGGTGCTCACGCAGCTGTACGTGGTGGTCGTGCCGCTCGTCCTCTCGCTGTTCATCGCCTCGGCCCTCGAGCCCGCCGTCGACCGCCTGCGGCGCTGGGGCGTGCCGTCGACGGTCGCGGCGGTCCTCGCCTTCGCGGTGGTCGGCACCATCCTGGTCCTTGTCGGCTGGTGGCTCTCGGGGCGGGTCCGAGGGCAGTTCGACGACCTCGGAGCCCAGGCGCGGCAGGGCCTCCGCCAGGTCGAACAGTGGCTGACGAACGGCCCGCTGAACCTCGACCCCGCCCGGGTCGATCGCCTCGAGAACCAGCTCACCTCGGTGCAGGCCACCGGGGGCGGACTGACCCAGCGCATCGTCGGTCGAGCGCGCCAGCTGCTCGAGGTGCTTGCGGGTGCGGTGCTGATCGTCTTCGCCACGTTCTTCCTGCTCAAGGACGGTCCCGCCATGGGCCGATGGATCACGAAGCGCGTCGATCCGGCATACCGTGAGGATCTCGCGGTCATCAGCACGCGCGCGCAGCGGGTGATGCGGTGGTACCTGGTGGGCACGGCGGGGGTCGGTCTGGCCGACGCGAGCCTGCTGGCGATCGTGCTGATCGTACTCGGGGTCCCACTGGTGCTGCCGTTGACGCTGCTGACGTTCGCAGCCGCCTTCTTCCCGATCGTGGGCGCCGTCGTGGCGGGCGCAGTCGCCGCGTTGGTGGCGCTGGTCGCCGGTGGCTTCCAGACCGCGTTGCTGGTCGTCCTGGCGACCATCCTCATCCAGCAGATCGAGGGCAACCTCCTGCAGCCGGTCATCATGGGACACGCAGTCAGTCTGCACCCGCTGGTCACGCTGTCGGCCGTGTCGGCCGGCCTCATCATCGCGGGGCTGGTCGGCGCGTTCCTTGCCGTGCCGCTGACCGCCCTGACCGCCCAGGTCGCCGGGCACTACCATCGCAAGCGCTCGAGGGCGGGGCCGCTCACGGCTGACCGGACGTACGGCTGACGGGAACTTGACCGCCGCTTGACGATGGCTCGCCGCGCGCATGACCCACCCGACCATACGGTCGAAGGGAGAACACACATGGCTGCTGCCGGGGGGTGGGCCGAATGCCCGACGCCGAGATCACCGTGCTGGTGGTGGCCGACGCCACCGTGTGGCGCGATGCGCTGGTGCACAGCCTGCAGTGCCTCCCCGGCGTCACCGTCGCCGCCTGCGGGCCGCTGGTGCAGGCGGGCAGGCTCGCCGCCGACACCCAGGCGCCGGTGGCGGTGATCGATGCGGAGCACGGTACCGGCGATTCGGTCGACGCCGTCCGGCAGATCCATGCCGCGAGCCCGCTGACGCGCTGCCTGGCGGTGGCCCCCCGAGGGTCAGCCGCCGCCCGCGGGCAACTGCTCGAGGCCGGGGCTCCGAGCATCGTGTCGGCCGAGGTGCCGCTGCGCCGGCTCGCGTCGATCCTGCTGGCCATGCACGACGGGCAGATGCCGCTCGACGCGCCGACGCGCCGGCGGCTGCGCGCGGCCTGGGCGTCACACCAGGCATGGGCCCGCGAGCGCGCACGGGTGCGCTCTCTGCTCACGCCCCGTGAGCTCGAGGTGCTGACCGCGCTGGCCGAGGGCCGGACCCGCGACGACCTCGCGTCGGCGCTGAGCATCTCGACCGAGACCGTGCGGACCCACATCGCGAACCTGCTGGCCAAGCTCGGGGCGACGTCGCGCCTGGAGGCGGTAGCGGTCGCGCTGCGCAGCGGCGTCATCGCGCCGCCGCGACCCCGTCACGGTCGCGTCGCGGGCGGTCGGACGGATCACGGGGACGGGCGACCGGGGACCGACGGCACCAACGGACGACCGCGGGGATCGGCAGCGCCAGCGAGGTCACCCTGACGACAGGACGGTCCCGGCCAGGCGCCCTGGGGCGTCGGCAGGGCGCTGATGCCACCATGGTGCGTGTGGACCATCGCATGAGCATCACCGCCCGCGCCCGGCGGCGAGCCCTCCGGCTCCTGCTCGGCCTCGCCGCCGTCGTGCTGACGGGCAACCTCGCCATCGTCGTCGCGACCGGCGTCGCCCGTGCGACCGCGCCGGCGCCGGACATCCACCTCGTCGGCGTCGACCACCTGCGCGCACTC
This sequence comes from uncultured Actinomycetota bacterium, assembly GCA_964450395.1. Classification (GTDB taxonomy): domain Bacteria; phylum Actinomycetota; class Nitriliruptoria; order Euzebyales; family JAHELV01; genus JAHELV01. The sequence goes on along the minus strand of CAYVGE010000022.1, from coordinate 6,514 downwards.
GAAGACCGTGTGTGGCGGGGCGACGCCCCGACGAGGGAGGGATACCGCAACCTCGCCGCCGCGGGCGTCGAGACCGTGGTCGACCTCCGTGCTGAACGTGACGTCATCGTCGACGAGGCCCGGCTGGACGACCTCGGCATCCGACGCGTGCACCTCCCGATCCGGGATGGGCAGGTGCCCGACGACACCACCCTGCGCGCTGCGCTGGACACGATGCGCGCCGCCGACGGACGCGTCTACGTCCACTGCGGCGCCGGCGTCGGGCGGACCGGCACCGTCGCCGGCGCCTGGCTGGTCCGCGAGCAGGACGTCACGCCCACGAACGCGTTGCTGCGGAACCTCGCGGTCGGGCCGCCGTCGCTCGAACAGATCGTGTTCGTCGGGACACTCGACCCGACGGGCGCCTTCGCGCAGCCGGGGCAGGTGATCACCGCGGTGAGCCGGCTGTGGGATGCGCCCCGGCGGATCTTCAGCTACCTGTGACCATCAGGGCGGCTGCGCGGCGCCGGCACGTGCGGCTCCACGCGTCCGACGCGCAGGACGTCTCCCAGCACGTGTGCGATCTGAAGGTCCTCGAGGCATCCGCGCAGCTGGAGGCGGTCGGTGCGGTCGAGCGCGGGCGCGAACACGGCGCGGTAGACGTCCGTCCCGATGTCGGTCGGCGGCTGCACGACCCGCGCCTCGACGGTCATGCGGCACGCCTGGAACAGCGCGGACGCGGCCTCCGCAACCGTGTGCTCCTCGAGCTGTCGGGTCGTCACGCCGTAGACGACCTCCGTCCGCGAGCCGGCGGCAACCTCGACGTCGCGGCTGATGGAGGCCGACCGCAGGAACCAGAGCCCTGCGCCCACGACGACGACGCCCACCAGGATCGCAGCCGCCCTGCCGACGCTCACGGCGTCTCGCCGGTCGGACCCAGGAGGAGGCGCATGTGCGCGTCGTTGCTCATTGCGGCGTCCTTGGCGATGAGCTCCTGGTGGACCGGCAGCAAGCCGTCCTCGGGATAGGCGATCGCCGAGAGCCGGTCCGCGAGGTCGCGCTCACGTCCGGCGCCCGCAGTGCCCTGCGCGATGCGGTCGACGAGCCACGCGCCGGCGGACACGAGCACGCCGCCACCGATCAGGAACGATACGAACACCGACAACTCGCTGCGGTCCTGCAGCCAGGCGAAGTGCCGCCTGGACGGCTGCCGGCTGTTGCGGATGCGGGCGAGCACGACCGGATCGAGGTGGGTCGGCTCCCGCCTGCGTGAGGCACGGTCCTCATCGGAGGTGCGCCTGATCACCCGGACGACGTAGGCGGTGCACCCGGCGATCTCCGCAGCGATCACGACCAGCGCGGAGAACAGCGCACGGTGCCACTCCCACCGGTACAGGTGCCGGACCAGGTAGTACAGCGCCGCGGCGGCCGCCGCCGCGAGCAGCAGCGTCGCGATCCGCTTTGCGATGGTCATGCCTGCTCCTCCGTCCCATCAGCGCGCTTTACCATCCCGGATGCGCCGTCCACGACGATCCGGTCGCCCTCGTCGAACCGGTCACGGGCCCCCTCGACGCCGACGACCGTCGGCACCTCGGCCTCCCGCGCCAGGATGGCCACATGTGACAGCACGCTGCCGGTCTCGGCGACCAGCGAGCCGACACGCGACAGCACCGGTGCCAGGCCGGGATCGAGCGTCCGCACCACCAGCGCTGCACCATCGGGGGCGTCTTCGGGGTCGTACGCCACAGGGCCGGTCGCGCGACCGGCGGACGCCCCCGTCCCGCCGCCGCCTTCCCCCCCTGTATCGAGCGCGGCGACCTCACCGTCCTCCGTCAGCTGGAAGGCGCTCGGCAACGGTGAGGTCGCCGGCCGCCGCTCGTCGCCGACGAGGTGGTCCACGGCGTCGGCCCGGCCGCGCACGAGTGCCTCGAGCTCGTCGAGGTGCAGCAACCGTACGGCGGCAGGGTCGTCGAGCACCCCGTCGTCGTGCAGGCGTCGGGCGAGCTCGACCACCGTCCGCGCCTGCAGCTCCTGCACCCACCGCACACGCAGCCGCAGCGCCTCACGCATCACGGCGGCCCGGCCGTCGTCCCCGGTGGTGTTGCGTGGCGGCATCGGCGGCGTCTCCGGCAGCTGCGCGCGTTCCCCGATCCGCGGGGCCTGCAGCGCCAGCACGACGGGGTAGCTCACCAGGATCTCGTCGTCAGGCACACCGTCGTGGCGCGCCTCGGCGAGCACACGCAGGGCGACGGAGGCGCTGGTGAGCCGCGGTGTCGACTCCTCGCCGATGAGTCCCAGCAACATCTCGTGGCCGTGCAGCGCACGCAGCGCGTGGCCCGCCCGCCCCAGCAGGCCGACCGCTTGCCGTCCGGTCAGCTGCTCGACCGAAGGCAGGGCGCTGAGCTCACCGTCGACACGGGCCACCAGATCCATCGCGATGTCTGGCAGAGCCGACTTCAGCCGCCCGACGCGCCAGGCGGCTCGCAGCGTGCGCAGGCGCGGCCGGGGGTCGAGCCGACGCCACCACGACGCGTCGTTGAGCCTGTCTGGCAGCGCGCCGAGGGCCACGAGGTCGACGGCCACCCGACCCCCGGGTGCGACCACCAACGGCGGCCCGTCGAGCCGGTCCTCCGACACCGCACCGATCAGCCGGAGCGCGACGGGTAGGGCCTCACGCAGCGGCGGGACCCACAGGTCGACCTCGAGCGGCGCCAGCGGCTCGGGGAACGTCTCGGCCACCGGTCCGGGCCCGTAGACGGGACCGCTGCCCCCACCGGCCGCTGGCCCGGTCGTGGTGATCGGGCGGGCCTGCAGCAGCCACAGCTCGCCGTCGCCGTCGATGGCCCACTCGACGTCCTGGGGACCGTTGAACACCTCCTGCGTCCGCGCCGCCAGTGCGGCGAGGCGCTCGAGGGTCTCCTGGTCGAGGTCCGCACCGTCCACGCCGTCGGTGTGGTCGAGCACCGTCCCGTCGTGGTCCAGGCGGTACCGCGTCGGTTCTGCCTCGCCGCTGACGAGCGCGTCGGGGTCGCCCGCGACCGCCGTGACCACGATCACCTCCGCTCCCGAGACCGGGTCCACGCCGAAGAGCACTCCGCTGACTGCCGCGTCGACGACGGCCTGGACGAGCACGGCCACCGGCGGCGGCTGATCCCCCTCGTCAGCCAGGGCCCGCGCTGAGTCCCGGACGGTCTCGACCGCCGCCACGAAGTCGTCCCACCCCTCCACCCCGATGACGGACTCGAAGCGCCCCGCCATCGACTCGTCTGCAGCATCTTCCACGGTCGACGACGAGCGCACCGCAACCGGTCGGGCGCCGTCGTCGGTCAGCTCCCTCCACGTCGCCCGCACCGCGCCACCTGGTGGATCCGCCTCGTCGGGCGTCCGAGCCGGCAGCACGAAGCCGGGGAGCACCGGCAGGCCCTCGGCCGCTGCCCGTGCGAGCGCCGCGGCCTTTCCTCCGGCGCGCTCGTCGTCGTCGCTCGCCGATGCGTCGAGCCACATGACCCCTGGGGAACCTTCGTCGGTCGAGGTGATGGCTACGCCCCCTGGTCCCGCACCGCCGTCGCCGGCTGCACGACGAGCTCGACGACCTCGGTTGTGGTTGTCATGATGGCGGACCGGTACCCGGTGCGTCCGGCCATACGCACCGCTGACGGTCCTGCTCCGACGTGGGGTCGCCGGGCCCCACGTCCCACGCCTCCAGGCACCGCGACGAAGGGACCACGTCTTGTGTGACGATCAGCATCCCGGAAGGCATCGACTGCGGAGCATCCTCACGGCGCTCGCGCTCCTCGGTGTCCCCGCATGCGGTGCGGGCACGGAGGACGTCAGCAGTGAGATCGCCGCGGTGCGTGAGGACGTCAACGCGCGCCTCAGCGAGCTCGACGACCGTCTGACGGCCCTCGAGCAGGCGCAGGACGACCCCGAGGTCGGCGCCGAGGACCTGCTCCGGCACCCCGCGCGCTACGCAGGTGAGCAGGTCACGACGACCGCCGTCGTCGAGGAGGTGGTGACCGACAACGCGTTCGTGATCAGCGTGCCTGGAGGCTCGCTGCTCGTGCTGGCGGCGAGCGCCGACACGTCGATCGTCGAGCAGGGCAGCCGGGTGCGGGTCGCCGGCACGGTCGGCGAGGCCCTGGTGATCCCAGACTTCGAGCAGGCGACCGACATCGAGCTCGATGTCGATGCCCTCGCCGAGTACCAGGACCAGCCGTATCTCGCGGCCGACGTGATCGGCGATCCGGTCAACGACGCAGGATCCGGCGCGGAGACCGCCACCTGACCGGGTCACGAGTCCGCGTGCATCCTCGACCCCGACGACACGGACGCCCCGGAGGTGCGCGCCGCCCCGGCCACCGGTGCACGACAGGCGTGCCCGGCCGTGCCACCGTGTCCGGGGGGCGCCGGTACCGCTAGCTGTTGGGTTCACTGACGTTCGAGGCCGCGATGTAGTTGTCGCCCTCGTAGTCACCGTACAGGTCGTCGTCGAGCTCGACGCCGAACTCGTCTTCGACGTCGGTCACCGAGAAGCCCTCCCGGACCGTACCGGTGACCTGGACGAGCGCGCCCTGCTCGACCACCGGACTGTCGCTCGCCCCGGTCGCGTTGATCACCAGCAGGGCCTCGCCGCTGCCGACGTCACCGCTGATCGTGAAGCTGCTGTCCCCACCGAGCAGGCTGGAGACCCGTCCGCTGACGACGACCTGCTGGCCGACGAACTGGTCGGGGTCGGCGAAGAAGTCACCGGCGGTCTGCTCCGACGATTCACCGCCCAGGCCGGACTCGAGCTGGTCGACCTGATCCTGGAGCGCCGTGATGTCCTCCTCCAGGGGCTGGATCTGCTCCTGGACGATGCTCTCGACGTCGGCGCCGGCCTCCGGACCGGCGCTCTGCGACTCGCAGCCCATCAGCGCCAGTGCCGCGACGACCGCCAGCGAGGTCGCCGTCTTCGATCGGATCGTTGGTGTTCCACGCATGCCTGCTCCTTGTCACGATGTACGGATGTGGCGTTGGCGTGGTGCCCGCACCACCCGCTCTGACGCACAGGCAGCCGGAAGATCCCGCAACCGGGGCATGGACCCCTACGTCACCTGTCGTAGCTTGCGGGTGCGCAGCTCGACGCCCGGGGGACCGGGGTGAGCACGACGACGCCATGCGCCCGGACGGCACCGGCCGCGGGCCAGCGGCGGGTGATCCGCCGCGGCGGCCGGCGCGTCAGAGGAACACCGAGCGCCGCCCCATCAGGTTGCGGTACAGCATGTGCTGGACGGTGTCGCGGACGCGGTCGGACAGCTCGAGGACCAGCATCGGGTCCTCGGCGGCGTCCGGCGGATAGCCGCTGACGTCGATGGGCTCGCCGAACTCGATCAGCCACCGCGACGGCAGCGGCAGGAGCCCCAGCGGCCCGAGCAGCGGGAACTGCCAGGTGATCGGGAAGTAGGGCAGGTTCAGCAGGCGCGCCAGCCAGCGCACGTCGCCGACGATGGGGTAGGTCTCCTCGGACCCGATGATCGCCACGGGGATGATCGGGGTCCGCGACCGCAGCGCCACCCGCACGTAGCCGCCGCGGCCGAACCGGGCCAATTTGTAGCGCTCGCGGAACGGCTTGCCGATGCCCTTGTAGCCCTCGGGCCACACGCCGACCAGCTCGCCGTCCGTCAGCAGACGGACCGCGTCGTCGTCGTGGGCCAGCGTGTTGCCCGTCTTGCGGGCCAGCGCACCCACCACCGGAAGCCGCAGCGCGAGGTCGGCGGCCAGCTCGCGCAGGTTGCGGTGGGCGGGGTGCTCGTCGAGCAGCGCGATCTTGGTCATGATCGCGTCGAAGGGCAGCGCGCCGGCGTGGTTGGCGACCAGGAGCGCGCCGCCGGTGTCGGGGACGTGCTCGAGCCCCGTGCTGCGCACCCGGAAGTACGAGCGGTACAGCGGCCGGGCGAGTGGCAGGATGACCTGCTCGGTCAGCTCGCGGTCGAAGCCGAAGACGTCGATGTCGTAGTCGCCGCGCAGCCGGCGCCGCAGGAACTCGAGCAGGCCGACGATGAAGGCCTCCAGCGCCCCCGGGTCGACCGGCTCCTCCTCGGACACCGCCGGTGCCGGCTGGTCGGCCTCGTGGATCCGGCAGCGTCCGGTGGGCCCCGCCCAGTTCCGGCAGGTACCGCCGGAGGGCAACGGCTCGTCGCACCGCTGTCGCGCCGAGCGGTCGATCGCGATCACCTCGGCCAGGTCGTGGTCCCGCCCGCTCATGGGCGGGCCGCCGGTAGGTGGGCCATGGGAGGACTCATGCGCCGCGCCCTCCCGACAGCCCGCGGGCCACCCCGACCGCGCGCCGCTCCAGCCACCGCAGCCCCAGGTCGTCGATGACCCGGGTCACGCCCTGCTCCGCGAGGTGCGCCTCCAGCGTCGCGCGGGTCGAGTACCGCGGCTCGTAGCCGAACCGATACCGGAGCCGGTCGATGTCGGCGACGCGGCCGTAGGACAGGTAGCGCAGCTGGTCGGTCGGCACGTCGAGGATCGCCGCCCGCCGGACCGCGCCGGC
>CAYVGE010000021.1:0-29032 GCA_964450395.1 uncultured Actinomycetota bacterium | reverse complement strand
CCGCCCTACCGCATTTCGAGTGCGGCGCACTAGGCCGGGCTATGCGACTCCACCGGACGGCACATGGGCGTCCCACCCGACGTGCGCGGCGAGCCGACAGACTACCATCGCCGGTCCGGGGCGCCCGCCCCATCCGCGATCGACCCAGGAGAACATCCATGCCGTCACTGGTGCGCCAGCGCCGCGACGAGCTGTGCGACCTGCTCGACGGGCTGACCGACGAGCAGTGGCGTGCCGAGACGCTGTGCGACGGCTGGGACGCCGGCGACGTCGCGGCGCACCTGCTCATCCGCGAGCGGGAGCCGTGGACCGGCCCGGGCCTGTACTTCGGTGGGCCGTTCGCAGCGCTCACCGACCGCCGCCGCGACGCGACGAAGGCCCGCGGCCGCGCCGCGCTGGTGGACGCCCTGCGGTCGGGTCCGCCATGGCCGCTGTCGGGACCGCTTGCTGCCACCCAGGTCGTCGAGGACTGGATCCACGAACAGGACGTGCGCCGCGGCGACGCCGATGTGCCGTTGGCGGCACCCGACGACCGGCTGGGGCCGCTGCTGTGGTCGTCGGCCAAGCGGTTCGCGACACGGACCCTGGCGCTCGACGCCGACCTCGTGGTCGAGCTGACCGACGGCGTCCGGACGCACCGGCTGCGCAGCCGACGCCTGATGCCGGTCGCGACCGCCACCGATGCCGCGCCCGACCTCACCCTGGCCGGGGCGGCCGGCGAGCTGCTGTTGTATGTGGCCGGCCGTGACCGGGCGGACGTCACCGTGCGCGGCGACGAGGCCGCCCGGGCCGTGCTCGCCGGGTCGCCGCGCTCGTTGTAGCCCGGATCACCCCTCGCGGACGAAGACCGACGTCGCGGCACCCCGGGTGAAGCCGAGCGCCGACCAGAACGCCTCCGCGGTCTCGCTGTCGTCCAGCACCAGGAGGCGCTCCGCGCCGGCGCCGAGCGACGTGAGCTGCTCGCACAGCGCCTCGACCAGCTTCCCGCCGACCCCACGTCGCCGGGCGTCGCGCGCCACCGCGAGCCGCGAGACGACCGCGGTGCGGCCGTCGTAGGAGCCGGCGATGGCGCCGACCAGGCGCCCCTCGGCGACCGCGACCAGCAGCAGCTCGGGGTCGCGTCGCCGCAGCCTGGCGATCTCGTTGCGAAATCCGCGATGTGATGGCGGCAGGCCGGCGGCACGCCAGAGCTCCGCGATGTCGTGGACGTCCCCGCGCCCGGCCCGGCGGAGCATGATGCCATCCGCCACGCTGCCCGCCAACTGGGCCGGTTGTCCGGTCATCCGCGGCACGTCGTCACCCCGGGACCGTGGCTCCTGCAGCGGTGCAGCCGCCGCGGTGGCCGTCTGCTCGGTTCGCAATGCTGCCTGACCATGACGATCACCTGCATCTGAAGTCCAGATCGTACGGTAATCGCTTGATTGCTTTCTGTGGCAATACTAGACTAGTCCGCGCCGTTCAGTGACCAGTTCGTCACGCATGATCGGGACTGGCATTCCCGATGTGTCCGACTGTACAGTGCCCAGGCGGCCAGTACGCACGTCATGCCCGCGACGGCGAAAAGGGGAGATCTGCGAATGACGAAGCCCGAAATCTGGGGGCGCTGCCCGTCGTGTGCGCGGTGGTTTCCCTGCCCGAACTGGTTTCAACGTGACCGGGAGCACCCGACCTGCCCCCGCTGCGGCCTGGAGCCCACCCGCATCGAGAACCGCGCGCCCCGCGCGCCGGCGGTCACCATCTGTGCCCGCCAGTACCGAGAGGACCTCAAGGAATCCCTGGGCAATGCCCTGAGCTACACGCACCAGCTCTGGGGCCTGTCCCGCTCACTGCAGGCGTCGACCCGCATGACGGGCGTCGCCGAGCGGCTCGGCGAGCTCGAGGCCCAACTGGAGGCCGAGCTGCGTCGTGCCGAGCTCATCGCCGGCGAGCTCGAGCGCATCGACCGGCCGTCGGACCCGTCACAGCTGCCGGTGACCGCCTGACGCCCGCGGCGCTAGGCCGGTCCTGCGAGATCCGCAGCCTCCGGTCCGCGAGCGGTCAGCCAGCTGACGACCTCGGTGACCACCGTCTGTGCCGCCTCGAGCTGCGGCACGTGCCCGACGCCGTCGAGCACCCGCACCGTCCAGTCCGGGCGCAGCCCCTGCAGCGCGACCGCCGACCGCGGTGACACCAGCCGGTCCTCCGCGCCGTGCAGCACCAGCGCCGGGGCGGTGACCGAACGGATGGTGCGTTCGTAGGCACCCGGGGTCGTCAGCAGCCCCAACATGGACCTGACGACGGTCACGACCGCCCGCTCGCTGCCAGGCCGGGATGCGAGGCGGGTGACCAGTTCGGCGCGCTGCTCCGACACCTGGGCGGGGATCGCGGCGGGCTCGGCGGCGACGAAGCGCAGGGTGGTGTCGACCAGGCGCCGCGGCCCGAGGCGTCGGCGGCGGCTGCGCACGAACCACTCCCCGACCGACGGCAGCGCGTAGACCAGGAACTGCGTCGTCGCCAGCGGGTGCGGCAGCCGCCGCAGGTGGGCCGGCAGCACCGGCGACAGCAGCACGAGGCCCTCGACCGAGGCCGGCCGGGCCGCCGCCTGCAGCAGCGCGAGCATCCCGCCCAGCGAGTTGCCGACGAGGATGGCCGGACCGTCGACCTCCGCCCGCAGCAGGACGTCGACCGTCCGCCGCAGCCGTCCCAGGGTCACGGGCTCGCGCGGTGGCGGGCTGTCACCGAACCCGGGCAGGTCCACCGCCACCACGCGGCCGTGGGCGGTGAGCGCCGGCGCGATCACCTCCCAGTCGAGGGCCGCGCCGCCCAGACCGTGCACGCAGACGAACGTCCGACCGGCGCCACCGTGGTCGACGATCCGGACCGGGCCGTCCAGGTCGACCACCCGCTCACTGCGCCCCGCCGTCACGCCGGCAGCGCCAGCAGCCCGTCGATCACCCCGACCAGGTCGTCGGCGGCCACGTCAGCGGGTGAGAAGTGCCCGACGTGGGTCCCCTCGTGCCGGCTGGCGTAGCCGGTGACCAACCCGGCGCGGTTGGCGCCGTCGATGTCCCACGAATGGACGGCGACCATCCCGAGCCGCTGCGGCGTCACCGAGTTGCGCTGCGCGCAGTGCTCGTAGGGCAGGGCCGCGGGCTTCCACCGCTCGACCTCGCCGACGTCGTGGCAGCCGGCCACGAGGTCACGCAGTCCCGCCCGGCGCAGCAGTGCGTCGGTCATCTCGGCGTGGCCGTTGGTGAGCGTGACCGCGGGCACCTCGGCGGCCGCCAGGCGCTCCAACGCCGGGCGGACGTCGTCGTGCGGGTCGAGCTCGCCGAACCCGTCGAGCACGTGCGACGCGGTGGTCTCGTCGTCGAGCATCCGGATCAGCCAGCGCAGCGCCAGCTGGCGGAACTCCATGAACCCGCCCGCGGCCGTCACGGCGAACCCGTCGGACAGGACCTGGGTGAACCACCGCTGGAGGGTGCCCGGTGGCGCGCCGGCGTCGTCGAGCCGGCGGCCGACCGCGTCGAGGGAGAACAGGGTCTCGTTGACGTCGAAAGCGACGACCAGGGGACGTTGCGCCATGCGCGCGAGTCTACGCCGTGCCCCTGGTGGGACACCGGCGTACCGGAGCCGGGACCCGCCGCGTCGGTCCGGTGGTGAACCCGCACCTCACCCGCCTCGCCGTCCTGACCCTGCTTGCGTTGCTGATGCCCACCGTGCCGGCCGACGCCCAACCGCCGCCGCGGACGACGTCACGCGAACCGCTGGTCGACGGCCTGCGCCACGAGACGTTCGTCGTCACCCTCGACGACGGCGCCGTCGCGCGCGGCAATCTCGTCCGCGTGGCGCGCACCCCCACCCTGCGGGTCGAGCCGGTCCACGCAGGCGGGAGGATCCCCGGGACCATCACGACGTCGACCATGGCCCGGCGCGAACTGCCGCGCGGTGGGTTGGCCGTGGTCAACGGCGGCTTCTGGCTGCCGGCCGCCGGTGGCAAGCCGCACGGCGTCGCGGCGAGCAACCGGCGGCTGCTCACCGGTCCACGGACCCACTGGGGGAAACCCGGGCACCGTGGGACCCTCGGCGTCCGGGCCGACGGCAGCGCGCTGTTCTCGCGGCTGGGCGGTGAGCTGCGGCTCCAGCGGCCCGGCCAGCCCGGCGCGGCGATCGACGACCTCAACTCCGTGCCGCTGAAGGTCGGTGGTGACGGCACCGGCGAGCTGCTCGCGTACACGTCGGCGTGGGGCCGCCCGGTCGCGCCCCCACGTGGGGCGACCGTGGCGGTGCTGGACGGGCTGCGGCTGCCGGTGCTCGGCGCGGGCACGGGGACCGTGCGCAGCGTCGGGCCGGCGTCGGGCGATGTGCGGGTCCCGGGCGGCGGCGCCGTGCTCGTCGCCTACAGCGGGGCCCGCGAGCGACTGGCGGACCTGGCCGTCGGAGGCACGGCGAAGGTGCGGGTCGCCATCGACCCGATCGACATCGCGGACGAGGCGTGGGTCGAGGCCGTCGACGTGCTGCCGGGCGGGCCCTTCATCGTGCGGGACGGCCGCATGACCCCGCCCGACGACTGGCAGCACGAAGGGTTCCCGCACGACCGCCACAACGGTCCCCGCCACCCGCGCACCGCCATCGCCGCGCTCGCCGACGGCACGCTGCTGCTGGTCACCGTCGACGGCCGCCAGGCCCACTCCGCCGGCATGACGATGTGGGAGCTGGCCGACCTGCTGATCGACCTCGGCGCCGTGCACGGGCTCTCGCTCGACGGGGGCGGCTCGACGACGCTGACGACGCTCGGGCGCATCCGCAACCGGTTCAGCGACCCCGTCGAGCGCCCCGTCGCCAGCTTCCTGTCGGTGCGGTACCTACCGTCGCTGCCGGTGCGCGACCCCGCGACGACCGCCTGCCCCGCGGGGCGGGTCCCCGATCCGGGCTTCCGCGACATCGCCGGCAACGCCCACCACGCGACGATCCGCTGCCAGGCCTGGTACGGCATCACGACGGGGGTGACGGTCGACCGCTACGCCGCCGGCCGCGCCGTGACGCGGGCGCAGATGGCCAGCTTCCTGGTGCGCCTGGTCGACCACGCCGTGGCACACCCCGGGCGAGGACGGGCCGCCCGTGCGCTGCCCGACGCCGGGCCGGGGGCGTTCGCCGACGTCGCCCGCCGGTCCCCGCACGCCGAGGCGATCGGACGGCTGGCCGCCGCCGGCATCGTCGGCGGCGGCCCCGGCAGGCTGCCGGCGTCGCGCTTCGGTCCGGGTCGGCCGATCAGCCGCGCCCAGATGGCGTCGCTGCTGGACCGCACCCTGACGCACGTCCGCGGACGGGCGCTGGCCGACGGCAGCGACGTGTTCGCCGACGACAACCGCAGCACCCACCGCCGTGCGATCGGCCGGCTGGCGCAGGCCGGTGTCGCACAGGGCCGCTCGCCGGGCCTGTTCGCGCCCGGCGACGACGTCAGCCGTGCGGCGATGGCGTCGTTCGTGATGCGCACGGCGGAAATCCTGGCCGCCGCAGGCACCACCACCCCGCCGCGGTGACCGGGATCGGCATCTGGACCGTGGTCGTCGGGTAAGGTCGGTCTGTCGCGGGACGCAACCTGCTCACCATCCAGCCGAGGTACATCCCATGGGCATCGGATCAAGCATCGCGCTGATCGCAGTCGGCGCGATCTTCGCGTTCGCACTCGACTTCGACATCGCGGGCCTCAACATCACGGTGATCGGCTACATCCTCATGGCCGCCGGCCTGCTGGGACTGCTCTTCACGGCGCTCATCTTCGGGCGCCGCTCCGACCCGGTCGTCGAGCGGCCCCGCCGACGCGAGGTCGTCCGCGAGCGCGAGATCGACCGCTAGGGAGGTCCGCAGGTGGCGGACGACGTCTGGACGGCGGTCGACCTCCACCTCGAGGAGCTGTTCGGCCCGCCCGACCCGGCGCTCGACGGCGCGCTGGCGCGGTCGGACGACGCCGGGCTGCCGGCGATCGCGGTGTCGCCGATGCATGGCCGGCTGCTGCACGTCCTCGCGCTCGCCCGCGGTGCCCGGCGGATCCTCGAGATCGGCACCCTCGGCGGGTACAGCACCATCTGGCTGGCCCGCGCACTGCCACCCGGCGGGCGGCTCGTGACGCTCGAGTACGCGTCGGCGCACGCCGAGGTGGCACGGGCCAACCTCGAGGCGGCCGGGCTGGCCGACCGGGTCGAGGTGCGGGTCGGCGCGGCGCTCGACACGCTGGCCGATCTCGAGCGCGACGGCGTCGCGCCGTTCGACATGGTGTTCATCGACGCGGACAAGCCGCCCTACGCCGACTACCTGGAGGCCGTCCTGCGCCTGTCCGCGACGGGCACGTTGATCGTGGCCGACAACGTCGTGCGCGGCGGCGGCATCGTCGACGCGGACCCCGACGACCCGGCGGTCGCCGGCGTCCGGCGCTTCAACGCCGCGCTCGCCGGCGAGCCACGGGTGACCGGTGCGGTCGTCCAGATGGTCGGCACGAAGGGGCACGACGGCATGGCACTCGCCGTCGTCCGCTGACGACCCCCGGCGACCTACAGGTCGCGGCGCCGCAGGCGCCAGGCGGCGAGGGCGAGCAGCACGACGGCGTAGCCGATCGACCACGCGATCAGCCGGGTCGTCGGCGGGGCGATCCCGGCGAACGGGTTGCCGCCCTGGGACCGTGTGAGGATCAGCACCGACGGCGGCTGCAGGTAGAACGACGCGCCCCGCCACAGTGCGTCGCTGGGCATGACCAGGCTGGTCGCGATGCCGATCAGCTGCATCGTCGTGTTGCGCAGCTGCTCACCGATCAGCTCGATGATGCCGGCGAGCCACGCGACGCCGAACAGGCAGAAGGTCACCACGCCGCTGGTCACCGACGACCAGGCGGTGCTCGCCAGCAGCCCCACCGACAGCAGCACCGCCAGCTCCAGGGCGACGACCGCGATCGCGCGCCCCGCATCGAGCGGCGCGTAGTCGGCGATCGCGCCGGCGATGCCGAGGACCGCCAGGGTCATCACCGTGACGTAGCCGACGGTCACCAGCACGAACGCCAGCCACCGCTGCGCCAGCCACGACCGCCGCGACAGCGGACGGGCGAGGACGGCGTGCAGCAGCCCCGAGTCGATCTCGGTCGCCACCGCGCTGCTGGCGAGGAAGATCGCGAGCAGCGCGGCCAGGAAGCGGACGATGTACAGGCCCAGCACCGTGATGAACGAGGCTGCGAAGGCGAGGTCGGAGCTCCCCGCCTGCGAGCCGATCTCGGTGCCGACGCGGTCGTACAGCGCGGCGAAGCCGACGGCGAACAGCGCGAGGAACGCCAGGCTCACCACGACGCCGATCAGGACCAGTCGGCGGCTGACGGCCTCGCGGATGCTCAGTCGGGTGATCGGCAGGGCGGTCCCGACCGACCACCGGGTCGCTGGCGTTCCCACTGCGGTCACGATTGGCCCTCCCGGCCGATCAGCCCCACGAACACGTCCTCCAGCGAGCGCTGCAGCGGCACCAGCGCACGCAGCGCCGCGCCGGCCTGGATGAGGTCGGCCGCCAGGCGCGGCACGACGTCGACGTCGTCGACACCCAGCAGCAGCTCGTGGTCGTCGGCGGCGATCACGGTGCCGTGGCCGGCGGCGATGTCGCGGATGCGCTGGTCGACGTGGTCGACCTGCACACGTACCTCCAGCGACGCACTGCGGACCTCGTCCATGGTCCCGCTGCGCAGCACCCGGCCCCGGTCGATCACCACGACGTGGTCGCAGACGAGCTCCACCTCGCTGAGCAGGTGGGAGTTCAGCAGCACCGCCGTGCCCTCCCGGGCCAGGCTGCGGATCAGCTCGCGGATCTCGCGGCGGCCGAGCGGGTCCATCGCCGACGTCGGCTCGTCGAGCAGCACGAGGTCCGGGTCGCCGACGAGCGCCTGTGCCAGTCCGAGGCGCTGCGTCATGCCCTTGGAGTAGCCGCGGACGCGCTCGTCGCCGCGGCCCTCCAGCCCGACCATCTCCAGCAGCCCATGCAGGCGGTCGTCCTCGCGGCGGGGGTCCCGCCCCGCCAACCGGGCGTGGAACCGCAGCAGCTCGATGCCGCTCAACCACTCGGGGAAGCGGAAGTGCTCCGGCAGGTAGCCCAGCCGCCGCCGCGCGACCGGGTCGCCGACGGGCACGCCGAACAGCTCGGCCGTGCCGCCGGTCGCCCGCACCAGCCCGGTGAGGATCTTGACGGTCGTGGTCTTGCCCGCGCCGTTGGGGCCCAGCAGGCCGACGACCTGCTCGGCCTCGACGTCGAGGTCGAACCCGGACAGGGCGACGTGGCGGCCGTAGCGCTTGTGCAGTCCGCGGGCGCGGATCGCCGGGGGGTCAGCCGAGGCCATCGGCGACGGCGCGCAGCGCATCGAGGTCGAGGCCCTCCGCGCCGACGGCGTGGATGCGGCCGTCGGCCTGCCACAGCAGCCCGGAGCCCGCGGGGTCCTGCAGCGCGAGGGCGGGGGCGCCGGCGACCGTGGTGTCCTGCCAGACGACGTCGTCGACCGGGATGGGGATCGGGACCGTGGTCGTCCAGTCGTCGATCGCCAGCAGCTGGTCGGCGAGGTCCCGTGGCACCTCCGGCCGGCTGAGCAGGTACTCCCGGATGGTCGCCAGGTCGGCCCCCTCGGCGTCGACCGTCAACTGCCCCGCCTCACCGATCACGAGCGCCCGGCCATCGACGTCGTACAGCTGGGCCACGGTGCCGGGCATCGACACGATCAGCCGCGCGCCGTCGAGCTCCGCCGGCAGCTCGGGTGCCCGGTCGGCCCGGAAGGTCATGCGGACGGTGCCCGGGGCCGACGCCTGGATCGACGACAGCGACGCGCCATCGGGCAGCGACGTGACGTCGCCGGGCGTGAAGCCGGCGACCTCGGCCGCCTCGTCCGGGCTGTCGACCTTGGTGGGCTCGAGCTCCGCGTGGTCGGCCTCGACGTCGACGACCTCCTCCAGGCCGTCGAAGCTGCGCGTCGGCTGGTCGGGATCGAACGTGACGACCTCGAACCGCTCCGAGCGGAACCCCGCCAGGAAGTCCGCCGCCGCCCGGCGCCCGGTCGGCGTGCCGACGACCAGGACCGCGACCAGCAGCGCCACGACGCCCGCCGCGACCGACAGCGGCAGCCGCAGCCGGGTGGCGCCGACCGTTGCGGGCGCCGGCACCGCGGCCTGTGCGGCCGCCTCGACGTCGACCGGGGCGCGGACACCGTCGTCGAGCCCGGCGATCGCCGTCGCGGCGAGGCGCGCGTTGCGACGGATGCCCGTCAGGCGGGTCGCGCACGACGCGCAGCCCGCGGCATGGGTGGCCACGTGGTCGTCGACGACGTCGACGTGGGCCCGCAGCTCGGCGTCGGTGGGACAGGTCATGGCTGGAGCTCCTCGTAGTGGCGGCGGAACGCCCGCTCGCCGCGGGTCAGCAGGGCACCGACGGATCCCTCCGCCACACCGACCGCTGCGGCGATCTCGGCGTAGCGGTAGCCGCTGTGGCGCAGCATGAGGCAGGCGCGCTGGCGCTCGGGCACGCGCGCCAGCGCGGCACGGACCTGGGCCTGCTCCTCCGCCCGCACCAGCTGGGCCAGCTGGGGCCCGGTCGGATCGACCGCGTGCAGCGGGCGTGCGGCGGCGGCGGTCCGCTGCTCGCGGTCGACCGCCCGGTGACGGGCGCGGAGACGGTTGAAGCTGGTGTTGATCGTCACCCGGCGGAGCCAGGCGGCGACCTCCTCGTCGGGTCGGTCGAGCACCTCGTGGGTCGACAGGCGGTCCAACGCCTCCTGGGCGATGTCCTCGGCCTCGCCGGCGTCGCCGGTGATCCTGGCCGCGAGCCGCACCAGCTCGGCGTAGCGGCGGCGGAACACCGCACCGAAGCGGTCGGCCACCGGCCGCGCCCGTCCACTCATGTGCGCACCACCCGTCGAGGTCCGTCACCCGGTCAACACCGCGGGCACCCATTCTCGTGCACCCGCCGGGCAGATCACCCTGCGCCGCGGACACGGGGGGCGACCCGGGGGAGCCCGGGGCGGGCGCTCGTGGCCGTCGGAGGTCGAGCGTGGCGGGACGACTAAGGTGGCGCCGACGGAGCAGCGAACGAGGCGATCGACATGGGGACACTCCCGGAGACCGATCCCCACCGACCCACGACGACGGACGACCACGCCGCCGCGATCTCGGTGCGGGACCTGCGCAGGACGTACGGTGACCTGGCGGCCGTCGACGGCCTCAGCTTCGAGGTGCGGGAGGGCGAGTGCTTCTGCGTGCTCGGCCCGAACGGCGCCGGCAAGACGACGACGGTGGAGATCCTCGAGGGCCACCGGGAGCGCACCTCAGGTGACGTGTCGGTGCTCGGGTTCGATCCCCGCGACGGGGGCCGGGCGTTCCGGGAACGCATCGGGATCGTGCTGCAGGAGGCAGGGGTCGACGACGAGTTCTCGGTGCGCGAGCTGGTCACGCTGTACCGCGGGATGTACCCGCGCCGGCGCGACGTCGATGAGCTGATCGAGCTGGTCGGCCTGGCCGAGAAGGCCGACGCCCGGGTGCGCACGCTGTCCGGCGGCCAGCGCCGTCGTCTGGACCTGGCGCTCGGGCTGGTGGGCGACCCGGACCTGCTGTTCCTCGACGAGCCGACGACCGGGTTCGACCCGTCGGCGCGGCGGCGCGCCTGGGAGCTGGTGGACGACCTGAAGGCGCTGGGCAAGACCATCCTGCTGACCACGCATTACATGGACGAGGCCCAGCACCTCGCCGACCGGGTCGCGGTGATCGCGAAGGGCCGGTTGGTGGCGCTGGGTACACCCGACGAGCTGAGCGACCAGCAGACCGACGAGGCGGTGATCAGCTTCCGCCTGCCCGCCGGGACGGCGGCCGGTGACCTGCCCGACCTGGGTTCGGCGACCCAGGTCGACGGCCCTCAGGTCACCACGCACACCCCTGCGCCGACCGCGACGCTGGCGACCCTCACCACGTGGGCGGCCCGGCGTGGCATCGAGCTCGAGTCGCTGCGGCTGGCGCGACCGACGCTGGAGGACGTCTACCTGCGGCTCGTCGCCGAGGACTCCGGGCGCCGTGACGACTGAGGTCGCGCCGCCGCCGGCACGCGTCAGCGTCGGCCGTCCGTCGGCGGCCGCGATGATCTGGCGCTCGCTGCGGCACAGCAACCGCGACTTCTGGCGCTCGCCGATCGCCGCGTTCTTCACCATCGTGTTCCCGCTGCTGTTCCTCGTGCTGCTGGGCAGCCTGATCGGCAACGAGGTCGTCCCCGGCACCGGTGGCGTGCGCATCGCGCAGTTCCTCACGCCGGCGATCGCGGCGTTCGCGGCGACCACGGCCGCGTTCACCGCGCTGTCGATCACCGTCGCGATCGAGCGCGACGAGGGCATCCTCAAGCGCACCCGGGGCACGCCGCTGGCGCCGTGGATGTTCCTGGTGGCCCGCGTGGGGTCGACCGTGTGGATCGCGCTCGTGTCGGTGGCCCTGATGGTCGGCGTCGGCGTCGCGTTCTTCGGCGTCTCGATCATCTGGCGGACGTTGCCCGCCGCGCTGCTGACGCTGCTGGTGGGCATCGGCTGCTGGGCCGCCCTGGGGCTCGCCCTGGTCGCGCTCGTCCCGACGCCCAGCGCCGTGCGGTCCCTGACCAACGCGGTGATCCTGCCCCTGGCGTTCGTGTCCGACATCTTCGCGCTGGGCCCGCTGCCGCCGCTGCTGGAGCGCATCGGCTGGCTGTTCCCGCTCAAGCACTTCGTGAACGCGTTGACGGCGACGTTCGACCCCTTCGCCACCGGACCGCAGTTCGCCTGGGACCACCTGGCGGTGATGGCGCTGTGGGGCCTCGCGGGCGGTCTGGTCGCGCTCCGGTCGTTTCGCTGGGAGCCGGTCGCCGTGTCGCGCCGCCGTGGAGGCCGACGCGCGACCGGGGCGGAGCCCGACGACGCGCCGGACGGGACCGCGGGAGACGTCGGCTCGACGCCGACCCTGCGCCCGGTGGAGCACGGGGCCCGGCCGGGGGTCGCGCGTCTGATCGTCGACCAGACCCGGTACGCCACGCGGGCGTTCTGGCGCACGAGCGCGTCGGCGTTCTTCATCGTGGGCTTCCCGGTCATCCTGCTGCTGCTCCTGCCGGTCGTCTTCGGCAACGGCCCGGTGGCCGGCCGCGGCGGGGTGCCGCTCACCCAGTTCCTGGCGCCGGTGCTGGCCGTGTACGGCGCGGCGACCGCGGCCTACGCCGACTTCGCCCAGCGGGTGGCGCGGCTGCGCGACGACGGCGTGCTCAAGCGCATCCACGGCACCCCGCTGCCGGTGTGGGCGTTCGTGGCGGGCCGCATCGCGTCGGCGATCGCCATCGCCTTCGCGAGCCTGGCCATCACCGTCGCCGTCGGCATGGCCGTCTACGGCGTGGAGCTGGTTCCGCGCGCGCTGCCCGGGCTGTTGACGTCGGTCGCGGTGGGCATCGCGTGCTTCGCGGCGCTGGGGCTCGCGCTGGCGGCCATGGCGCGCAACGCACGGGCCGTGCCCGCGATCGCCAACGCGACGCTGCTGCCGCTCGCGTTCTTCTCCGACATCTTCCTGGTCGGTGACGTGCCGCGCTGGATGGACGTGATCGGCTTCGTCTTCCCGCTGAAGCACTTCGCGAACGCCGTGGCCGACGGGGTCAACCCGACGGTCCCGGGAGCGGGCTTCTTCTGGGACCACCTGGCCATGATGGGGCTCTGGCTGCTGCTCGGGCTCGGGATGGCGCTGCGCTTCTGGACCTGGGAGCCGCGCGCCCGCTGACGCCGGTGCCGGCCGCCGACCGGACCCGGGCCGGTGCCGACCGGACCCGACCGGCACCGGCCGGGGCGCGGTGGGGCGCGTCGGGCACGCAGGGTCGGCGAGCCGGGCCGGCCTCGAAAACACACCGCTCGCTGCAACCGACGGTGCGGTACCGTATACGTACGTGGTCGGTCCCGGCGCGAAGGAGCCTCCATGGACCTCGGACGACCTATCGCTCGCCACCTGATCCACCGCCCGCACGAGGCGGCCGAGCTCGAGCAACTGACCGCCGAGGAGGCGGTCGACGAGCGCACGACCGAACAGGCGCCGGTCCGCTCGGAACAATCCGAGCACTGAGCACCACCCCGGCACCGTGGAGACGCTGTTCAGCCTGACGGTGCTGGCGCTGCCGTTGCTGGCCCGGGGGCTGGCGGAGGCGGTGCAGCGCGCGAACCGGCGGCGGGTGTGGACCGACGAGCCGGTCACCCCGACGCTCGACGCGTTCCGCGGGCACAAGATCGCCCAGCTGATCGTCGGGCCCGACGACCACGTGTGGCTCGCCGGCGTGACCAGCCTGCGTTACGGGGTGGACGAGCTGGCGCGGTGCCGCCGGCGGTCCTGCCACCCCCCCGGGCTCGACTGCCGGTGCGGCTTCTACGCGTTCCGTGACCGCGACCGCGCGATCGACCTCTTCGCCCAGCTCACCGTGCGGCACCCCGCACGCAGCTACGTGTTGCTGACCGTCGACCTCGACGGCGAGGTGCTGGAGTACGAGTCGGGCTTCCGCGCGCAGCGGCAACGGGTGCTGCGCATCGAGGTCCCGGCGGTCTGCATCCGCTGCCTGCGGGAGACCCGGCGGACACCCGCCGACGCGTTCGTCGCCCACCCGCACTTCCGGGGTGAGCAGCTGCTGTACGAGCGCACCCTGCTGGCCCGCCTCGCCCTGCCGCTGGGCAGCGCGCCGATCCGTCCGGCCTGCGCCGAGCACACCCCGGCCGACGCCCGCGAGTTCCCGCTCGACCGCCTGCGCACCCTGACCGCGACGGAGGTCGACGTGCTGCCCGCCTCGGAGCTGCCCCCACCGGACACGGCCACCGCAGCCTGACGACACGCGGGTCGACGGTGCCGGCCGGCGCGGTGCAGACCCGTGCGGCATCACTGAGCGTCATCTCGACGGCGCGTATGGCAGGATCATCCGCCTCGTTCCGTGCGACTTGCGCACGGAACGTGTGGAACAGGTAGCATCCCGGGCCGGTGCGCCTGTGCGCAGGTGGCCGTCGCCCACTCCGGTGACGGCGGTGACCGCCACACCCGCCACCTGACGTCTGAGCACCTGGATCGCATGAACCGAGCCTGGATCGTCCGAGGGGTCGTCGCCGCTGTCGCAGCACTGCTCGGCGTGGTCGTGGGCCTGCTGCTGGTCGGGTTCGACGTGCTCCCCGGCACCGGGAGCGTGCTCGGCGCCGGTGACCGCACCACGCCCGCCGACCCGTCGGCGGGCGCGGACGTCGCCGTGCGGTGCAGCGACGACGAGCGGGTCGACGTCCACATCGCCGCGGCACCCGAGATCGCCCCGGTGCTGCAGGAGGTGGCGTCCCAGGCGGGTGAGGCCGACCAGACGCTGGAGTGCACCACCATCGACGTCACGCCGGTGCCACCCGCGGACGTCAGCGCCGCGCTCGCGCGCGGCTGGACCGAGAGCAGCGACGGCCCGGCCCCGCAGGTCTGGATCCCCACGACGTCCACCCAGGTCGAGCTGGCACGCAGCCAGATCGCCGACCTGCTGCCCGACGAGCTGCCGTCGCTCGCGCGCTCCCCCACGGTCATCGCGATGCCGCAGCCGATGGCCGACGCGCTCGGCTGGCCCGACGGTGACCTCGACTGGGAGGGCGTCACCCAGCTGGCGTCGGCCGACAACGCGTGGGCGAACCAGGGCCACCCCGACTGGGACCCGTTCCGGCTGAGCCTGGTCCGCGGGGTCGACGCCGAGCCGACCATCGGCGCCGTCACCGCCCTGGCCGGGGCCGTCGGCGCCCTGCCGGGGCCCGACACCTCCGACCAGTCCGACGAGGAGCGCTTCCAGTCGCAGGCGCAGCTGCTGCTGCTCGAGCGCCGCGTCGACTACCTCGGCTCGTCGACGGCCGAGCAGCTCGACGAGCTGCGCGCCGCGGACGCCGCCGACGAACTGGCCGACACGGTGTCGGCGGTGCCGCTGACCGAGCAGATGGTGTGGCAGTTCAACGGCGGCGCGTCCGACGACACGCCCGACACCACGTTGGCGGCCTGGTACCCCGACGACGGGAGCCCGGACGCCGACTACCCCTACGTCCAGCTCGACGGTCCCTGGACCACCGACCAGACCGTCGCGGCCTCGGAGGCGTTCCTGGCGCTCCTCCAGACCGAGGAGGGGATGCAGCGGCTGCGGGCGAGCGGGTTCCGTGACAGCTCGCGCGAAGCGACGCCCGAGCTGATCGAGGCCGACGGCATCAGCCCCGAGCTCGCGGGTCCGGCCCCACAGGCGCCGCTCGCCCTGGTGTCGGGCGCCGTGGCGAAGGCGTGGCGCGGACTCAGCCAGACCGGCAACCTGCTGGGCGTCGTCGACGTGTCGGGGTCGATGAAGACCCCGGTGCCGGGCACCGGAGCGACCCGGCTCGAACTGTCCGCAGACGGCCTCGCCGCAGGCCTGCAGCTGCTGGATCCCGCGAGCCACGGCGGGCTCTGGGAGTTCTCGACCAACCTGCGGGGCGACCAGGACCACCGCGAGCTCATCCCGATGGGGCCCTTGGACGAGGAGATCGACGGCGTCCCCCGCCAGCAGGCCGAGATCGCGGCGATCCGCGGGCTCAGGCCGCTGGCGGACACCGGGCTGTACGACACGATCCTGGCCAGCTACCAGCACCTCCTGGACAACTACGAGCCCGACAAGCTCAATGCGGTGATCTTCTTCACCGACGGCAAGAACGACGATGACGACGGGATCACGCTGCAGCAGCTGCAGCGTCGGCTGCGCGACCTCGTCGACCCTGAACGCGAGGCGCTGTTCATCGGCGTCGGCTACGGCCCGGAGGCGGACTTCGAGGCGCTCAGCGCCGTCACCCAGATCACCGGCGGGAAGCTGTACGACCTCGACCGGCCCGAAGACATCCGCAACGTCTTCATCGACGTGCAGACGGGCAACGTGCGCTGACCCGGCCATCGTCCACACGCCGGCGTCGTCACGGCCGCTGATCACGAACGGAGACCCGTGACCCCGTCCGCACACCTGGTGGGCAGCCTGCCCGGAGTCGACGCCGAGGACGCCATGGACGCCGCGCTCGGCCACCTCGCGCCGCACCTGCGCTCGCTGCCCGACGGCGAGACCGGTGACCGGCGGAACTGGATCATCCACATCATCGAGGCGCTCCGTACGCCCCGCTGCGCGACCTCCGGGTCCCTGCCGACGTGGCCGTGGTGGCCGGGTTCGTGCACGAGTCGCTGCCGCTCGACGCCCAGCGGGCAGCCGCTCGCGCACCTGTCCGCGCGCACCGGGCGGCCGATCGACGTGGCGACGTCGTGCGGGTTGGGACGGCGGGACCGGACGCACGCCGACGCCGCGATGGAGGTCACCGCCGCGCTGTGCGGCCCCGGGGGCTGATCCGGCGGACCGGGACGGTCACAGGCGCCCGAGGCGGAGCAGGTCGTCGACGGGACACCCGTCGCGGGCACGCTCCAGCCTGGTCGCCAGGACGACCAGCAGCATCGCGGTGGTCAGCGCGTCACCGAACGCGTGGTGGGCCCGTTGCTGCGGCACGCCGAAGCGCGCCGTCGTGGCGGCCAACGACCGGCCGCCGACACGGCGCCCCTCCCGCTCGTCGAGGCGGCGCACGATCGCCATGGTGTCGACCAGGCCCTGGTGATCGACCTCGAGCCGCCCGAGCAGGGCGTGCTCGATCCACGCGCCGTGCGCCACGACGACGCGCCCGTCGGCTGCCGTACGCACGGCGTCGGCGACCTGCGCGAGCGGGGCGCCGGTCGCGAGGTCCTGTGGGAGCAGCCCGTGGACCGGCAGCGACGCCGCAGGCAGCCGGCCGTCGTGCGCAACCAGGCGGTACCCGGCGTCGCGCAGGCGCACGCGGCCGTCCGCCACGACGACCCACCCGACCGACAGCGGCTCGGCGCTGCGGGGGTCGGCGCTGGTCGTCTCGAAGTCCAGCGCCAGGAACTCCGCGGCGCGCCAGGGCCGGTCGTCGGCACGACGGAACCACACGCGACGGCCGCTGCGCTACAGCACGTGCAGGTTGACGACGATCGCCTCCTGCGTCGTGCGGGCGATCACCACGACCGCCTCGGTGTCCTCCGACGGGTTCTCCTCGATGTGGGGCACGTGCGGCGGCACGTAGACCCAGTCGCCGGGCGCGGTCTCGAGCCGGACGAGCCCGCCCTGCCCGTCACGGAACGAGAACGTCGGCGTACCCGACACCACGTAGATGCCGGTCTCGGACCGGCCGTGGTGGTGGGGCTGGCTGGCGGTCCGGGGCGCGACGCGCGTCTCGCCCATCCACAGCGACGACGAGCCGACCAGTTCACCCGACACCGCGGCCCGCCGACGCATGCCCTCCGACTGGGACGTGTCGGCCGACAGCTCCGCCGCCCGGATCACCCGCACCTGTCCCATGGCCCCTCCTCGAAGTCGGCGTCACCCCAGCATGCCCGTCAGGAACCGCTGCTCGATGCTCTGCTGCGCCGTGCGGATCGCCTTGAAGGTCTCCCGCAGCTGTGCCCGCGCGAGCGCCTCGAGCTGGTCCGGGTCCAGCCAGTTGTCCGGCGGCACGCCGGCGCGGCGGCGCTGCAGGTGCCGGCGCAGCCGCAGGCCCGTCGCCAGCTCGTACCCCGCGCGCAGGGTCGTGGCCAACTCGGCGGACACCTGGCCGGCGTCGGCGGCGGCCGCGAGGCGCTCGTCGGTGCCGATCTCGCCGCCACCACGGGCCAGCGCGTACAGCCGGCCGATGTCGGTGATCGGCACCATGACGCCTGCCTTGACGTCGAACGAGCCGGCGTGCTCCCCGGAGCGCTGGACGGCGAACCGGCCGAAGAAGCCCAGCGGAGGGCGGCTGCGGATCGCGTCGCGGGCCAGGCGGCCGAGGAAGACATCGTGGTCGGCGGCCGTGGCGATGGTCGGCGCCAGCAGCTCGCGGACCTGCAGCTGTCCGGTGACGGTCCGCAGGTCGAAGGCGATGGTCGAGTCGAGGATGTTGCGCTCGCTGGGCCGTTCGATCCAGTCGGCCACGGCGTGCCGCCACCCGGCGACGTCGTGGCGCCAGGCGGGGTTGACCGCCATCACCCCGCCGCCGCAGCGGGCGTAGCCGCAGCGTTCCAGTGCCTCGACCATCCACCCCGCCACGCGCTCCCACCAGGCGTCGGCGTCCGGGTCGACGCCGTCGGGCAGCAGCAGGCCGTGGTCCTGGTCGGTGTGGAGCGTCTGGTCGCGGCGGGCCTGGCTGCCGAAGGCGATCCACCCGTAGGGCCCCGGCGGGTCCCCGTGCTCGACGAACGCCAGCGCCAGCAGCCGGCGCTGCACCCGGTCGGTCACCGTGGCGACCACCCGACCGATGTCGCCGGCCGTCGTCCCGGCCGCCATCAGCGCCTCGACGACGTCGGACAGGTCGCGCAGCGCCCCGGCGACGTCTTCCACCGACGCCGTGCGGTCGATGGCCGTGCGCAGGTGCAGCGGACTGCGCGTGCCAAGCTCCAGGACGTCACTCGAGCTGATCATCCCGACCAGCCGGCCGTCCTCGGTGACGGGCAGGTGGTGGATGCCGGCTGCCAGCATCTCGATCAGCGCCTCGAAGACGGGGGCCCGCGCCTCGATCGTGCGCACGTCGTCGGACGCGATCGCGCCGATCGGCGTGTCGGGTGGACGGCACCCGGCGATCAGCCGCGACCGCAGATCCCGGTCGGTGGCGATGCCGATCCGGTCACCGTCGAGGACGACGATCGACGAGATGCGCTCCGCGGTCATCCGGGCGGCGACGGCGTTGCTGGGCTCGTCGGGTGCGGCCGTGCACAGGGGCGTGCGCATGACGGTGCGGACGGCAGCCGTCTGCAGGTCGACGGTGTGCGCGGGGCGCGCGAACAGCTCGACCAGCGTCCCCGGCGTCGCCGACCACGCGTGGTCGATCGCCCGCTCCGGCAGCCACACGACCATGCTGGGTTCGATGGGATCCAGCTGCGACGCGGCGTCAGGGGCGCTGAACCCGCCCTGGCCGACCAGGTCGACCGTACGGCCTGCGTCGTCGCGGACGACGAGCCCGCCACGCTGCACGACCAGCGCCGGGGTCAGCGCGGTCCCGGCCCGGTCCACGTACGCGATCTCGGCCTCGGCCGCCAGACCCTCGAGGTCGGCCCGCTCCACGCCCACGAACGCGGGGCAGGCGACCAGCAGGTCGACCACGTCGTCGAGCACCTCGCTGGGCAGGCCGTTCGCACCCATGGCTCATGCATGCCCCGCCGCCCGGCAGTTCACCCGGCCGGTTGACGCGCGAGGGCGTCGGGCATCCTCGCGCCATGCAGATCGAGACGTACCCCGACGAGGCCGCGGTCGCCGACCGGACCGCCGAGGTCATCGCCGACGCCGCGCGCGAGGGCGTCGAGCGCCACGGCAGGGCGGTGCTGGCCTTCAGTGGGGGCTCGACGCCGGCGCCGATGCTGCTGGCGCTGGGCCGGCGGGACCTGCGTTGGAACGCGACCCACGTGCTGCAGGTCGACGAGCGGGTCGCTCCCGAGGGGCACCCCGACCGCAACTGGACCATGATCACCGACAGCCTGCTGCGCGGCGCCGACATCCCGGAGGCGCTGCTGCACCCGATGCCGGTGACCGACGACGACGTCGACGATGCGGCCGGTCGCTACGAGAAGCTGCTGCAGACCGTCGCGGGCGTGCCGCCCGTCGCCGACGTCGTGCACCTGGGCATCGGCGAGGACGGCCACACCGCCTCGCTGGTGCCCGGCGACCCCGTGTTGCGCGTCCGCGACCGCTGGGTCGCGATGACCGCCGAGCCCTACCAGGGGCGGCGCCGGATGACGTTGACCTACCCGGCGATCAACGCCGCGCGCCTGCTCGTGTGGCAGATCACGGGCGCGGCCAAGGCGTCGGCCCTCCGGCAGGGGCTGCAGGGTCGCGGGGTGCCGGCCTCCGACGTCCGTCGGCGGGACGCGGTCGTCATCGCGACCGAGGAGGCGGCCGCCGACCTCAGCCGCGACTGACCCGCACGCGGACCACCGCCCGGCTCGACGCCGGGGCGGTGGTCGCCGCCGGGGCTACGGCTTGGCGATGCTGCCCACGATGTACATGGCTCCCAGGGCGGCGAGGCCCCCGGTCGCCAGCACGACGGCGATGCGGAACGCCTCGCCGCGCAGCCACACGGCCAGCGCCCAGACCAGCGGTAGGGCCGTGAACACGAAGCGCGGCCGCGGGCCCAGGGTCCGCGCGACCAGCGCGAGCCCCAGCACGGCGACGGCGTAGACGACGAGCGCGCCGGGCGGGCGCCAGCGCCACAGTGCCCATGCGCCGACCAGCGCGACGATCGCTCCGAACCCGAGCAGCACCGTCCCGGGATCTGGGTCGTCCCACCGCACCAGCGCGGCGAGCCGGCCGAGGTTGCGCGCCCCCAGGTCGACGCGCTCGTCCCACCCGTTGCGCTGGATCAGGTTCCACGCGTCGAGGCGCCCGGTCCGCGCCCACAGGAACCCGTGGAACGCCAGCACCCCGACGGGCGCCAGCGCCGGCGCGACGAGGGCCCGCCACTCGCGGCGGTGGTGGATCGCCACGCCCGCCGCCCACAGGCACGCGAACACCAGCGCGACCGCGTTGGGCCGGGTGGCCGTCGCCAACGCCGCCGCCACGCCGGCCAGCCACCAGCGGCGGCCGACGAGCGCCAGCAGGCTCGCGACCACCAGCGCCAGCATCAGCGCCTCGGCGTAGGCCATCGACAGCACGAACGAGCCGGGGAAGACGGCGACGAGCAGGGCGGCGCGGTCCGCAGCCGCACGGTCCGCCAGGCGCGCGACGAGCGTCCATGTCCCGACCACGACCGCGAAGCCGACCACGGTGGCGAGGATGGTGGCGCCGACCTCCAGCGAGACGCCCGGCAGGCGGGTCACCCGCACCAGCAGCGGCCACAACGGGAAGAACGCGCCGCGCAGCACCGCGGGGTCCGCGGCGATCGCGTCGGGCGTCGCCGCCTGCGCCGCGTAGCCGTCACGGGCGACGTCGAGGTACCAGCTGGCGTCCAGCCGTCGCAGGAGCGCCTCGGCGGTCAGGTCGGGACGGAGCGTCCAGGCAGCGAGCACGGCCGTGGCGACCACGGCACGCGATGCGACGTACCACCCCAGCAGCCGCCGCAGCACCGCCCGGTCGGGGCGTGGCGGGACGGCCCCACCGGCTGCGGTCGCCGGCGTCCCGGTCTCCGCGCCCGCGGTCGCCGTCATGGTCGACCCGCCACGGCGACATCGGTGATCCACCCGTCGACCAGCCGCTCGAGGGTCCGCAGCGGGACGGCGCCGTGGCCGAGCACCTGGGCGTGGAAGTCGGCGATGGCGAAGCGGTCCCCCAGCGCACGCCGGGCGCGGTCCCGCAGGTCGACGATCGCGGTCCTGCCGGCCATGTAGGCCAGCGCCTGGCCCGGCCAGCCGAGGTAGCGGTCGACCTCGTTCGCGATGTTGCCGGGGGCCTGGGGGCTGTGGTCGAGCATGAAGTCCACGGCGCGGTCACGCGACCACCCGAGCGCGTGCAGGCCGGTGTCGACGACCAGGCGGCACGCGCGCCAGGAGTCGAACGACAGCATGCCCAGGCGCGCGAGGTCGTCGCCGTACAGCCCCATCTCGTCGGCGAGTCGCTCGGCGTACAGGCCCCATCCCTCCGCGTGCGCGGTCAGGTAGTGCACCCGCCGCAGCCTCGGCAGGTCGAGCTCCAGCGCGGTGGCGATCTGGGTGTGGTGGCCTGGCACGCTCTCGTGGAAGGCGAGCGCCTCCGCCTCGAAGCGCGGGCGGGTGGTGGGCGCGGTCGTGTTCACGAAGTAGGTCCCGGCCCTGGTCCCGTCGATCGCCGGCGGCTGGTAGTAGGCGATGGTGGACTCCGGCGCCTCGAGCAGCGGGACCGCCCGCACCTCACACGGTGTGGCCGGCAGCCAGGAGAACCAGTCGCCGACGGCGTCCTGGGCCCGGGCGAGGGCCGCGGCCGCCGCGTCGAACACCTCCGCTGAGGTGGCGAAGCGCAGGGCCGGGTCGTCGCGCAGCCGGGCGAACACGTCGGCCGGCTCGTGCGTGCCGAGCACCGCCCCTCCGAGTCGCCGGTACTCCGCGTCGAGTGCCGCCAGCAGGTCGAGGCCCAGCTGGTGCCAGTGCTCCGGCCCGTCGTCGGCCGTGGTGTGGATGCGGACCGCCTCGCGGTACAGCGCGTCGCCGTCGGGGAGGTGGCACATGCCCGGGCGCGCGTCGGAGCGGGCGGCGGGCGCGATCTCGTCGACCAGCACCCGCCGGTGGGTGGCCAGCGCCGGGCGGACCGTCGCCGCGAGCACGTCGCCCAGCAGCGCCCGCCACCGCGCAGCGTCCAGGTCGGGCGGCGCGTCCACCAGCAGCGGGTCGTCCCCGGGAGCCGTCGCCAGGTAGCGGTCGAGCTGGCGCACGGTCGCCGCGACCAGCCGTGCCGGCGGCACGACGCCGTCGCGTACCCCCAGGCGCAGCTGCGCCTCGGCGGCGGCGAGCCATCCGGGTACGCGCCGGCAGCGTGTCAGCAGGTCGTCGGCGTGCGCGGCGCTGTCGAGGACCAGCTTGGGGACGCCGGACAGGACCGCCGAGGCGGCGCTGCCGATCACCGCGCCGGAGGTCATGGGACCGGCGGCGGACCGGAGGTAGCGGTCGTCGAGCTCGTGGGCCAGCTGGTCGGTGACGTGGCGGCACACCTCGACGGTCACCCGATCGGTTGCCGACAGGCCCTCGACGGCGACGCCGGCGACGCGGTCCCGCAGGCCGGCGACGGCCCGGCGGACAGCATCCCGCCCGTCGGGCGTCACATCGGGCACCAGCGCGTCGAAGCGGTGGTCGCCCAGCAGGCTCGCCTCCACCGGCGAGTGCGCCATCGCCAGGTCGTGCACGTCGTCGGCGAGTGCCGGCACCGCCCCGTCACCGTCCATCGTCACCGTCCCGCGCCACCCGTCAGCCATCGAGCCATCATCGCAGCCGCCGAGCGTAGGCTGCCTGCAGCATCGGTGTGCGAGGAGGATCCGTGGCACTCGACCTCGGCTACGTCGAGTACGTGATGGAGCGGCTGGAGCCGCTGGGTGCCGTCACGGGCAGGCGGATGTTCGGCGGCTACGGCATCTGGGAGGACGGCGACATGTTCGCCCTGGTCACCAGCGCGTCGACCCTGTACTTCAAGGCCGACGACCGCACCCGGTCCCGGTACGTGGCCGCGGGCGCCGAGCAGTTCATGCACATGCCGTACTGGTCCGTGCCCGTCGACGTGCTCGAGGACGACGAGCTGCTGACCGGGTGGGCGCTGGAGGCCATCGCAGTCGGGCACGCGACCGCCTCTCGGCGCTGATCCCGGCTCAGCGCAACGGGAAGGGGGGCTGCGCCCACGGCGGCTGGTCGTCGACCGCGACCGACGTGACCCACTTGACCCACCAGAACCCGCGCCGGCCGGGCACGACCAGTCGGGCCGGCGCGCCATGGCCCGCCGACAGCGGCGCGCCGGCGACGTCGAGCGCCAGCAGGAGGTCGGCCAACATCGCCGTGGGGAAGGCCCGGGCGTACCCGGTGACCGACGTCACGACCACCCGGCGGCCGACGGCGGCGGGCAGCAGGTCCCCCAGCGTGACCCCACGCCACGTCTGGGCGGCGAACCACCCGCCCGTGCAGTCGAGCACCGCCCGTCGTTCGCGCAGGGGCACCGCCCGCAGCTCCAGCAGGGTGCGCCGCCGCACGACCCCCTGACCGGCGTCGAGCGTCACCGCCCAGGTCGCCGGGTCGACCGCAGGGACGACGTCGGTGAACCACTGGGTGACCGGCATCGCCGTCGGGTCGTCGGTTCCCCGCTCGTGTGACCCGGTGAACCGGCGGTCGGGCACACCCGCCAGCGCGTAGGTGCCCTCGGCCAGCGCCCAGGCGCCGCCGGCGGCGACCCCGGCCGCGGCGCCGCGCACCAGTGCGCGCCGTCCCAGGTCCACGCCGCGGGGGCGTACCGGCCGCGCGAGGACGTGGCCGAGCAGGGACACCGCGGCCGCCACCGCGGCGCCCACGTGGACCTGCATCGTGGTGAGGCCCGCGACGGCACCGACCCCGGCGGCGTGGGCGAGGCCCGAGACCACGGTCACGACGACGGACGCCAGCAGCGCCAGCCCCAGCCAGGCGTCACGTCGACGGCGTCGCAGGCCCCGCCTGACGATGCGCTGCTTCCACGGTGCCAGCACGACCACCGCCAGCCCCGCCACACCGTGGGCGACCACGACCGCCCGGCCGGCCGGTGTGCCGACCGCGAACGCGCCAACGCCCGTGCCCATCGCCACGGCCAGCGCGACGAGCAGCGCCAGGTTGGTGCGGCGTCCGGCCATCGGTCCCACCGAGCTTAGGCGCCCAACGGGCGCCTCGCGGGCTCACCAGCGGCCGGTCTCGACCAGCGCGTCGGTGATGATCGCCTCGCCGATCCGCTCGGCGCCGCGCCCGCCGAAGTGCGTCAGGTCGGTGCGCCACCGCTCGAACTCGGTCATCGAGTCGTCGCACACCGGACCGGAGCCGCACACCAGGCCGGCCTCGCTGATCAGCGTGACCTCGGGGAAGCGGTGCGCCAGCTCCTCGTACAGCGCGTTCTGCCCGGTCGGGCCGACGTAGCGCTCGACGTCGTCGCACCAGTCGTCGCCGGGTGCGGGCGGCCTGTCGCAGTCGGTGATGTCGTTGCCGTGGCGGGGCAGCGAGCGCAGGATGACCAGGTCGGCGCCGCCGGCCGTCAGCTGCTCCGCGGCGCGCCGGAAGCCGTCGCGGACGGTCGCGGTGTGCTGCGGCTCCCCCGGCTCGACCATCTCGCCGTCGATGATGAAGCGCGTCTGGGTGTCGCGCCCGCTGTACCAGATGATCAGATCAGGGTCGTGGCGCTCCACCAGCTTGCTGAACGCAGACTGCACGTGCTGGCGGCACTCCTGGGAGTAGTTCAGCGAGTGCCCGGTCTCGTCGAGCTGCCAGGCGGGCACCATCGGGCAGCCTCGGGCGGCGACCGAGATCACCTCGTCGCCGCGCTGCTCGGCCGCGGCGGCGATGCCCGGCAGCATCGACGCGGCGGCCGAGTCGCCGACCACACCGATGGTCAGGGGCGGACGGGCCCGTGCGGCGCGGTCGTCGGCCGGACCGTTGGCGCCGGCTGCCGAGCGCGCGCCGTCGGGCTCGGCCTCGCGCTCGGCCCGCGCGGCGTCGACCGCCCGCGCGGCGCCGTCGGACCGGGCACCCACCGCGCCGGCGTCCTCCGCGCCGGCCTCGACGTCGTGGGCGGCCGGCGCCGCGACGATGACCTCAGGGTCGCCCGCCGTCATGTCCGCCCACGCCGGCTGCAGGCTCGCCGGCGTGGCGACCACGACGGCCGCGGCCAGCGCCACGATCGCGGCGCCGGCACCCGCAAGCGACCGCCGGACCGTCAGCACGAGCGCGCCCACGTGACCGCGCCGGACGGGCCGCTCGACCAGCCAGGCCGATGCCGTCGCGGCCGCCGCGGTCAGCACGACCACGGCGGCGCCCAGCCCCACCCCGGCCAACCCGGCGCGCCGCAGCAGCACGACCAGCGGCCAGTGCCACAGGTACAGCCCGTACGACAGCGTCCCGACGACGACGAGCGGCCGCCAGGACAGCGCCCGGCGCAGCACGTTCGGCTCGGCCGTCTCCAGCCCGAGGATCACCGCGGCGACCGCCACGCTGAACAGCAGCGACAACCCGAGGTAGTACAGCGGGGACGCGTCGGGCAGTGCGGCCACCGACGCCAGGATCAGCACCACCGCGGCAGGGGTCGCGCGGCGGGCGAGGTCGCGGACCGCGATGGCCCGTGGTGACGTCCGCACCAGCGCGACGGCCGCCAGCGCACCCACGACCAGCTCGTGGATCCGGGCGAACGTGTGGTAGTAGGCCAGCGAGGGGTCGCCGGTGGCGAACAGGACCGCGAGGCACACCGCCGACGCCACGACCAGCGCCGCCATCGCGGGCACGAGCCACCGGCGGACGCGCAGCAGCGCGGTCAGCAGCAGCGGCCACACGATGTAGAACTGCTCTTCGATCGCCAGCGACCACATGTGGTTCAGCGGCGACATGGCGGCGGCCTCGGCGAAGTACGAGCGCGCCTGCGCCGCGAAGCGCCAGTTGGCGACGTAGCCCAGCGTGGCCAACGCGTCGCCCCGGATGCCGATGTCGGCGCGCGCCAGCGGCACCACCACCGCGATCAGCAGCAGGGCGGCCGGCAGCAGGCGGCGCGCCCGGCGGGCCCAGAAGCGCAGCCAGTCGATGCGGCCGTCCCGCTCGTGCTCGAGCAGCAGCAGGGCGGTGATCAAGGCGCCCGACAGCACGAAGAACAGGTCGACGCCCAGGAAGCCCCCCGCGAAGCCCGGCACCTCGAGGTGGTAGGCGATCACGACCAGCACCGCGACGGCGCGCAGGCCGTCGAGCGCAGGTCGGTAGGCCAGCACGGGTGCCGGCGTGGGCCTCTCCACCGGCGCCGTCGGCCGGATCAGCGTTGACGTCATCACATCCTGATGCTCTCCGACGCGCCGCAGCGCGCCGCTCGCCCCTCGTCCATCAAGCGGCGGCTCAGGCTAGCCCGCGGGCCGGCCTGCGGGCCCTGTGCAACGGTCCCGACAGCGGCCGCGATGGCCGAAGATCGCCCGACTGCGGCGCATGCGGTGTGCGGGCATCCACCGGCCCGCGCCGCGCGCTGCCCGCGCGACCCGCCCGCGGGCGGGCGGTAGCCAGACCCCGCCGTGTGGGTAGGAGACACGGCAGCACCCCTGTTGCCGAGAGGCTGTGATGCAGACGCAGAACCAGACGCCGCCGGACACCCTGCTGGTGATCTTCGGCGCGAACGGCGACCTCGCCAAGCGCAAGCTCCTGCCCGCGCTGTACAACCTCGAAGAGGGCGATCTGTTGCCCGAGACCTGGCGGGTCGTCGGCACGGCGCGCAGCGAGGTCAGCGACGATGAGTTCCGCGAGATGACGCGCGAGGCGATCCGCGAGGAGGAGCGGTGCACGTTCGACGAGGAACGGTTCGCGCGCTTCGCGGGCCGGCTGACCTTCACCTCGACCGACTTCCAGCCCGGCGAGACGCAGGACCTGGCCGAGGCGATCGCCCACGTCAGCCGGTCGTTCTCCGAGGATCCGCAGCTGCTGTTCTACCTGTCGACGCCGCCGGGGACGTTCGGGCGCATCACCGCAGGCATCGGCGAGGCCGGCCTTGCCAAGCACGCGAGGGTCGTCTACGAGAAGCCGTTCGGCAACGACCCCGAGAGCTTCGGCGAGCTCGACGAGATCGTGAACAACGTGCTGCGCGAGGATCAGGCCTACCGGATCGACCACTTCCTGGGCAAGGAGATGGTGCAGAACCTGCTGGCGTTCCGGTTCGCCAACGGCGCCTTCGAGGCCATGTGGAACCGCGCCCACATCGACCACGTCCAGATCGACGTGCCGGAGGACCTCGCCGTCGACACCCGCGTGGCGTTCTACGACAAGACCGGCGCCATCCGCGACATGCTCGTGACGCACCTGTTCCAGGTCCTGTCGGTGGTGGCGATGGAGCCGCCGGTGCGGCTGCGCTCGGGCCCCCTGACCGACGAGAAGTTCAAGGTGTTCGACTCGATGCAGCCGCTGTCGGCCGACGACGTGGTGATCGGGCAGTACGAGGGCTACCGCGAGCTCGACGGCGTCGAGGAGGGCTCGGACACCGACACCTTCGTCGCGGCACGGGTGCAGATCGCCAACTGGCGGTGGGACGGCGTCCCGTTCTTCCTGCGCACCGGCAAGGCGATGGCCGAAAAGCAGCAGCTGGTCACGCTGGCGTTCCGCCGCCCTCCGGCGACCATGTTCCCCGAGGTGCCCGAGAACGGCCTCGAGCGTGATCACCTGACGTTCGACCTGTCCGGAGGTGGCGCGGGGTTCAGCTTCCTGGCGAAGGTGCCGGGTCCCGCGTTGAAGCTCGGCCGCGCGAACATGAACTTCGACTACGGCCGGACGGGCAGCCAGCTCATCGGGCCGTACGAGCGGCTGGTCCACGACGCACTGCTCGGCGACCGCACGCTGTTCACCCGCACCGACGGCATCGCCCGGACCTGGGAGCTGGTCGCCCCGGTCCTCGACCTGGGTGACCCCCACCCGTACGCGCAGGGCTCGTGGGGGCCGGAGGCGGCCAACGAGCTGATCGCACCGCGGCTCTGGCACATGCCGCAGGAGCCCGACCGGTTCAGCCTGCCGGCCATCCGGTGACGTCGACGCAGGACCGCACGCCGGCAGGCACGCGCACACGCCTGCTGCTCGCGGCGATGTTCGCCATCACGGGCCTCGCGCACGTGGTGCTGCCCGAGCCGTTCGAGCGCACCATCCCGCGCTGGGTGCCCGGCAGCCCGCGCCTGCTCAACCAGGTGGCGACCGCCGCCGAGCTCGGCTCGGCAACGCTGCTGAGCACCCGCCGCACCGCCCGGGCCGGCGGCCTGCTGGCCGTCGCCACGCTGGCGGGCGTGTGGGTCGCCAACATCCACGTGGCACTGCAGGGCGGCTACCGGGCCCTGCCTGGCTGGCTGGGGGGCCCGGTCGCCGCGTGGGTGCGGGTGCCGCTCCAGCTCCCCCTGCTGTGGTGGGCCGCGCGCGTGACGCGGCGCGCCGACGTCGACCGACGACCGCACCGACCCCTGGAGGACCAGCGATGACCAACACCGCACACATCGGCGTGATCGGCATGGCGGTGATGGGCCAGAACCTCGCCCGCAACATCGCCAGCCACGACATCCCCGTCGCCGTGTACAACCGCACGACCGCGCGCATGACCGAGTTCGTCGAGGCCCACGGTGCCGAGGGCCCGATCGTCGGCGCGAAGACGGTCGAGGAGCTGCTGGCCACGGTCGAGCGGCCGCGCAAGCTGCTGCTGATGGTCAAGGCCGGGTCGGGGACCGATGCGGTCATCGACGAGCTCGGCCCGCTGCTCGACGAGGGCGACATCCTCATCGACGGCGGCAACGCGCACTTCGCCGACACGCGCCGCCGAGAGGCGGACCTGACCGGCCGCGGCCTGCGCTTCATCGGCACCG
>CAYVGE010000020.1:0-29049 GCA_964450395.1 uncultured Actinomycetota bacterium | reverse complement strand
GGTTGAGGGCCATGTGGACTTCGGTCCTTGGGGGTTCAAGTCCCCCCGCCGACACCACCTGTGACCAGCGGAGACCGGATCGCGTCCGGTCCCGCGCACCCGGATGTTGTTGCGGCGATGGGCATGTACGCCGTGCATGTGCTGCGCTACGTTCTGCACAGAGTGGGTCGCCGGGGGACGTGCG
The DNA here is from genome assembly GCA_964450395.1 of uncultured Actinomycetota bacterium. GTDB lineage: Bacteria > Actinomycetota > Nitriliruptoria > Euzebyales > JAHELV01 > JAHELV01. The sequence continues at coordinate 28,865 of CAYVGE010000020.1, read as the reverse complement.
GGGGGTGGCGTGACGATGGTCGCCATCGAGGTGACGGCCGACGTGTGCCCGTCGGCGGCCCTCGTGCGGTCACGGGAGGCCGACACCGGTGGTCGGGCCCTCCCGGCGCGCGCGGTGGCGACCGCAGCGCGGCGAGCGTGCCGGATGGTCCGACCGACGCAGCGGCGCACGAGGCGGTGAGGCGCGATGGCGGTCATACGGCGTGCGGACTGGAACGCCGGCGCGCACAGCTCGCCCCGGATCGGCACGCCGGTGAGCCGGCTGTTCCTGCACCACACGGTCACGCCCCAGTGGACCGGCGTCGATGCCGCACGGCGCCTGGACCGGATCGCGCTCGGCCGTGGCTTCGCCGAGATCAGCTACAGCTGGCTGATCGACGTCGACGGCAACCAGATCGAGGGCCGCGGTTGGGGCTATCAGGGTGCGCACACCGCCGGTTTCAACTCCACTGCGCACGGCATCAGCCTGGTCGGGAACTTCCAGGCCGACCGCGTGCCCGAGCGGATGGTGCAGGCGCTGGCCGGTCTGGTGCGCAGGCATGGCGCGCAGGACCGGGGACCGGGCAGGATCACGAACGTGCACCGCGACGTGGCGCCGACCAACTGCCCTGGCCGGTACGGGGTGGCGATCGTCGGCAGGGTCAACCGCATCGCGGCGGGCCGGGGACCTGACGGCGGAGAGGACGAGGAGATGCTCCAGCGAGGTGACACGGGCAGGTATGTCAGGAAGATGCAGGAGTGGCTCGGCACGTGCGGCATGGCGGTATCGGTCGACGGCGACTTCGGGCGGGGCACCGAGCTGGCGGTCAAGGTGTTCCAGGATCTGACCTGGCTCCCGACCGATGGCGTCTACGACGCACTGGTCACCGCTCCTCAACTGGCCGCGCGCGTCGAGGCGATCCGCAACCGCACGAAGGCGAAGTTCACCCGGGCCGAGATCAACGAGTCGAAGGACAAGTTCACCTAGCTGCATCGGCCGTGGCGCGGCCGGTATGGTCCCGCCATGGACGACGACGCGGCGCTGGGCGTGCTCCGCGACGCCGCGGTCGAGTTCGCCGACACCGCCGCGCGCGACCTCGACCGGGCGGTGCCGACCTACCCTGGCTGGTCGGTCGCCGATCTCGTCGCCCACACGGGACGCATCCACCGGTGGGGGACCCGGATCGTGGAGGCCCGGGCGACGGCACGACCCGCGCAGCCGGACCTCGCCCGCCGACCCGACGACCTGATCGGCTGGTTCCGCACGGGCGTCACCCGGGTGCTCGACGTGCTCGCCGCGGCACCGGCTGCCGCGCCGGTGTGGTCGTTCGGCGCCGACCGGACGGTCGCCTTCTGGCGGCGGCGCATGGCGCTGGAGACGACCATCCACCGGTGGGACGTGCAGCGGGCGTTCGGCGGGGCTGCGCCGATCGCCGACGCGGTGGCGGTCGCCGGCGTGACCGAGGCGTTGGCCGTCTACCTCGTGCCGCGGCTGCAGGGCGCCGACGTCGGTGGTGCGGGCGAGCTGGTCGGTCTGCGTCCCACGACCGGTGGCGGGGGCGCACCGCGGTGGGTGGTGCGCCTGCCGGTTGAGCCAGGCGTCGGCGTGCGCCGCACCGCTCCCCCGATAGGCGACCAGGGCGTCCTCGACGCCAGCACGCAGCACCGTCACCCCGTCGGCGCGGTCGGTCAGCGTGGAGCACCGGACGTCGACGAACGACAGCGACTGCAGGTAGGCGCGCAGGCTGCCGAGCGCGCGTCGGTCCCCGCGCCCGAGCCCGCGCATCCGGTCGATGGCGAGCACCAGCGCCGGACGCGGCGCCAGCGTGGCGGTGCCCAGCAGGGCGTCGGGCATTGGCACAGCCTCCGGGGCGGGCGGTCCCGGTACCGTCGGCCGCCGCGGGATCCGCTGCAAGCGCCAGGGCCCGGCGCCCGGTCCGATCAGCTCCGGGCGTCGGCCAGGCGGCGCAGCAACGGGATCTCGTCGATCTTGGCCTCGGGCAGGTCGTCCCAGAGCACGCCGCCCGGACGCGCCCGACCGCCGGCGCACCTGATGAGCTCGTCGGGGGTGATGATCGCGTCGAGCGGCACGTCGTGGTCGGTCATCGGGATGCGCCCGTCGTCGAGCACCTGCAGCGGGTGCACCGTCGTGACCACCGGGGTGTCCGGGCCGATCAGTCCCGCCGCGCCGGCCAGGGCGAACTCGAGGTCGGCGAACCCGCCGCCCTTGCCCAGGCGCGCGCCCGAACGGTCGACCGCCACGCAGCCGACGACGACGATCCCCACCGGATCGAGCTCCTCGACGGCGGTCGGTTCCCCGTGCTGCGCGGCACCCTTGATCGACGACGCGGCGCGGGGTGAGACCTCCAGGCGGTCCGGATCGAGTCGCAGGAACGGGTGCTCCTCGGCCAGGCGTGGCACGGCGACGAACACCGTCCTGCCCGACGCCAGGGCACGCTGGCGCACGGGCCACTGCGGCGAGTCGGGGTTCGACTTGACGGTCGACGCCGTCGCCCACAGGTCGGTCCCCGCCAGGCGCTCGGCGGCCGCCTCGGCGCCGGTGAAGTTCGGGATGCGCCCCCGTGCGCCGGGGAAGCGCGCGACCCCGGCCTCCTGCAGCGCGCTCCAGACCGCCTCGCGCAGCTCCTGCTTGTGGCCGGCCACCTCGTCGCCGTCCATGCACCCTCCCGTCCGCCCGGGCGACCGGCCGCATCCACCGGATCGCGACCGGGTACGCCGTGGCCTCGTCCGCCCACATCATGGACGACGAGGCCCCACCTGTCGGGAGGTGTGTGGCGTCAGGCGCCGGCTGGCAGCGCGGCGACGTGGCGGCGCAGGTGGCGCGACACCAGCGCCCCGTCGCCGAGGCGGTGGCGCAGGTGCCGCTCGAGGGCACCGATCGGGTAGAGGTTCTGGGGGGCCCGCACGTCGCGGTGCGGCGACGACGCGAAGCGCGGCAGCACCGCCGTGACCTCGTCGGCGAGCTGCCGGGCGACCGGCAGGTCCAGGCCCTCGACCGGCGTCTCGCAGCGGACGACCGCCTCCCACGGGTGGCTGCCGACGTCGGCGAGGCGCAGGTACCACGACCAGTGCCGCAGGTCGCGGGTGGCCAGCACCAGCAGCGGGGTCCGCTCCCCCACCTCCAGCGCGGCGACCGTCGGGCGCAGCGCCTCGGACAGGTAGTCGACGTGCTGGGTCTTGACGTAGCCGACCGCCCGCCCCGGAAGCCTGCGGCGCAGCGGGCCGTCGAGCACGACCAGGCCGTCGTCGCCGGCGGTGTCGCGGGCGACCTCCAGCTCCAGCTCACGCATGCGCGACTGCAGGGCGTTGCGCAGCCCGTCGTCGGTGTCGGTCCGGCTCTCGCAGCCGGCGAACAGCAGGCCGGGGCGCACCTGCAGACCGGGGCGGTCGGGGTCGCAGCTGAACAGCCCGCGCGCCACCCGGCACTCGGTGATCGTGGCCGCGCCGTCGCAGCGGATCGCGCCGGCCGCCCACGACCCCACCAGCCCCGGCATGGTCGACCCGTCGCCCGTCGTGAGCCACGCCCGGGCCTCCATGCGGCGCACGCCGTCGACGAAGGTCACCGGCCGGCCCGCCGGCGCCGCGGGCCGCAGGGGTCGCCACGCGGCCTGCGCCACCTCACAGCCGTAGTCGACCGGCACGGTCGTCGAGCCGGGCACGTCGTCGGTGACCGGCGAGCCGTAGTCGGCGGGCCACACCGCCAGGTCGATGCGCGTCGTCACGCCGCTCGCCTCCTCACGCCTCGACCCGCTCCAGGGTCGACGTCTCGCCGGTCCGCCGGACCTCGAAGCGCACCGGCATCCGCTCGGCCAGCTCCCGCACGTGGGTGACCAGCCCGACGGTCCGGCCCTGCGCGCCGAGCTCCTCGAGCGCGGCGGCGACGACGTCGAGGGTGTCATGGTCGAGCGTCCCGAAGCCCTCGTCGAGGAACAGCGCGTCCAGGCGGGCGCTGGTGCCGGTCGCCAGCTGGGCCACGTGGTCGGCGAGCGAGAGCGCGAGCGACAGCGATGCCAGGAAGGTCTCCCCGCCCGAGAGCGTCCGCGCCGACCGCAGCTCGTCGGCGTTGCGGTGATCGACGACCTGGAACGCGCCGGCCTCGTCGACCTCCAGCGAGTAGGCCTGCGACGACAGCTCCCGCAGCCGCACCGAGGCGTCGGCGACCAGCTGACCGAGCGCCTGGTTGAGCAGCCACTGCTCGAAGCGCCGGGTGCCCAGGTGGTGCCCTAGGCGCGTGGCGGTGTCGGCGAGCGCCTCGTCGTCGCGGACCTCGGCCCGCAGCCGCTGGGCGGTCTCGACCGACGCGGCGACCCGGGTGTGCTCGCCCCGGGCGCGCTCGAGCGCCGCGATGCACGCCGGCAACGGGGCGTCACCGGCCTCGACGACGACGTCCGCCGCGCGGCAGGCGGCCCTGAGCTCGCCGGTGCGCTCCCGGTACCGCGCGGCGGCGGCGTCTACCGCCTGCTGCGCGCGCTCGGCCTCGGCGGCGAGGGCGGGCCGGCGGTCGTCCGCCCAGTGCAGCAGCACCGCCCAGGCCGCGGCGAGGTCGCGCCGGTCGGCGGGGGGCGGCCCGAGGGCGGCCAGCCGGTCGCGCGCGGCGTCGAACTCCCGCCACGCGGCGGTCCGCCGGCCGTCGAGCTGGTCGACCGCCGCGGCGGCGGTCCGGAGCGCGGCACGGGCCGCGCGCTCGTCGCCGCGTGCCGCCTCGACGTCGTGGTCAGCGCGCTGCACCGCCCCGGCAACCTCGGGCAGGCGCTCGATGGCTACCCCGTGGTCGGCCGCCACCGCGTCGACGCGCGCCGCCAGCTCGTCGTGCGCGGCGACCACCTGGTCGTGCTCGACCTGGCGGCGGGCCAGCTCGCGGTCGGCGCGCTGGGCCGCCTCGGCCGCCTGCCGGGCGCCGCGGTCGGCGGCGGCCACCGCCTGCTCCGCCGCGTCGAGGTCGGCGGCGTCGCCGTGGTCGGGGGCGTGGTCCAGCGGTCGGGCACAGACCGGGCAGTCGTCGCCGGCCCCGAGCCCCTGCGCCAGCGTGCGGGCGAGGTCGGCCTGGCGCACGCGCTCGCGCTCGGCCTGCGCGGCCGCCAGCGCCTCCTGCGCGCGGGCGAGGTCGACCCCGGTCCCCTCCCGGGCCTGCTCCGCGGCCGCGCGAGCCGCGCGGGCGGGCCCGAGCTGCGCGTGCCGGGCGTCGCGGTCGGCGACCAGCCGGCGCAGCTCGGCGACCAGCGCGCCGTCGGGCAGCCCGGCACGAGCATCCTCGGCTGCCTGTCGCTGCTGCTCGGCCTTCTCGACGCCGGCGAGGGCGTCGGCACGGGCCTGCTCGGCGTCCCGCAGCCGCTGGGCCAGCTCGTGCACCCGCTCGGGCTGCTCGAGCCCCTCGAGCAGGCGCGCACGCTCCGCCGCGGCGGTGGCCGCGGCGCGCAGCTCGGCTCCGCGCTCACGCAGCCGCTCCAGCTCGGGTTGGGCGTCGCCGATCTGCCGGTGCAGCGCCTCCAGGCGGGTGACCCGGTCGGCGGCGGCCGCCACGGCCTCGGCGGTGGCGTCGGCGAGCTCGCCGTCGAGCCGGCGGCGGGTGTGCTCGACCCGCGACGTGGCCTGCTTGGCGCGTTCGCGCGCGCGCCGGCCGATCCGCCGGTAGACCTCGATGCCCAGCAGATCGACCAGCAGGTCCTGGCGGTCCTTGGAGCGGGCGTGCAGGAACTGGGCGAACGCCCCCTGGGGCAGCACCACGCAGCGGGTGAAGTGGTCGAAGGTCAGCCCGAGCACCCGCTCGACCTGCTCGGTCAGCTCCTTCTCGTTGCCGGCGAGCGTCGTGGTGTGGCCGTCGGGCCCGGCGGCGGGGTCCCAGCGCTCCAGGCGCGCCTCCTTGGTCGACGCGCCGGTCGCCGTCCGGCGGACCACCCGGACGGCGGTGTAGCCGGTCCCGTCGACGACGAAGTCGAGCCGGACCCTGGCCTCCACGCGGCCCTGGTTGATGGCGGGCGCGACCAGGCGGCGGTCGTCGTAGCGGGGCACCGAGCCGTAGAGCGCGAACACCAGCGCGTCGATGATCGTCGACTTGCCGGCGCCGGTCGGTCCGACCAGCACGAACAGGTCGGTGTCGGCGAAGTCGACGGTCGCCGGCTCGCGGAACGACCCGAAGCCGGTCAGCTCAAGGCGCGTCGGCCGCATGCTCCTCCTCCAGCAGCGTCGCGAACAGCCGGGTCAGCGACGCGTCGGCGGCGTGGTGGTCGTCGAGGTACCGGGCGAACAGCTCGTGCGGCGAGCCGTGCACGTCGCGCTGCTCGACCGACCGGCGCCGGTCGTCGTGGTCGACGCGCAGCGAGATGTCGACGGCATGCGGGAACTCCTCCCGCACGTCGTGGGCCAGCCGCGGCCGTGGCGGCTCGTCGAGCACCACCCGCAGGTAGGCGTCCGGGTCGATCTGGTCACGACGTGCCCGCAGCTCCCCGAGCGTGCCGTGCAGCGTGCGCAGGCGCCGACCGGCGCGCAGCGGCAGCTGCTCGACCCTTGCGGGCGTCTCGGGGCTCACCTCGACCAGCAGCGCGGCCTTGTGGTCGCGCTCGGCCTCCCCGAAGTCCAGCGCGAGCGGCGAACCCGCGTACCACACCGGCGGCGACGCCGGGATGCGGTGCGGCAGGTGCAGGTGGCCCAGCGCCACGTAGTGCGCGGTCGAGGGGAACGCCTGGGGTGGCACGAAGTAGTCGAAGATCGTGTGGGCGGTGCGCTCGCCACCGCCGGTCTTCGGATCGCCACCCGTGACGGTCAGGTGGCCGAGCACCACGTTGACGGCGTCGGGGGTGAAGCCCGCGGTGAGGGCCTGCACGATGCTGATGACCCGTTCGGCGTACGCGCTGGTGTTCGCGCCGGCGTCGTGGTCCATCAGGTGCTGCGCCCGCACGATCGAACGCTGCGACAGGAACGGCAGCAGCGCGATGCGTGCCGGCTCGCCCCCACGGGTGGTCAGCTCCAGCACGCCGCCGGCGTCGGGTCGGCGGACCTGCGCGGCGGCGTGCACGTCGCTGCGGGCCAGCAGCGGGGTGATCGCGCCCCACCGGCGCGGGTTGTCGTGGTTGCCCGCCACCAGCACCACCTGCGCCCCCGTCCGGGCGAGCTCCAGCAGTGCGGTGTAGACGATCTGCTCGGCCTCGGCCGACGGCGCCGCGGTGTCGAACTGGTCGCCGGCGACCAGCACCACGTCGACCTCGTGCGCGGCGGCGAGCTCGGCGAGCTCGGCGAGGACCGCGCGGTGCTCGTCGGCGCGGCTGTGGCCGCGGATCGTGCGCCCCACGTGCCAGTCGGCGGTGTGCAGCAGCTTCACGCGCACCCGCCCGCGGGCAGCGCGCCGGTGGGGCCGACGAGGGGCCCGCACTCCGGTGGTGCAGCGGTGGCGCGCATGATCAGAAGGGCAGGCCGTCGTCGCCGTCGAGGTCGGTGAAGGGATCATCGGGCTGCGCGACCACGCGCTGCGTCACCTGGACCCCGGCCTCGGACGGCCGCGTAGCCCACGCCGGGAACGGGAACTCGCACACCAGCGGCACCGGCAGCTCGGGCTGTGACAGGATCATGGTGCCCGGCTTCGCGATCGTCGCACGCTGGCGCAGCACCGGCGGCAGGAAGCCGTACTCCTCGCGTCCGGCCTCGGCGGTGTCGAGCCGGCCGACGACCCGGATCGCCGAGTTGGCGATGACCCGCCGCTCCACCTCGCTGGCCGTCTGCTGCGCGCCGATCAGGATCACGCCGAGCGACCGGCCGCGCTCGGCGATGTCGAGCAGGACCTCCTTGATCGGCGAGTAGCCCTCGCGCGGCGCGTACTTGTTGAGCTCGTCGAGCACGACGAGCACCAGTGGCCTGGCCTGCCCGGAGCGTTCCTTGTCCTCGAACGTGCTGCGCAGCACGACCCCGACGACGAACCGCTTGGCGCGGTCGTGCAGGTTGTGGATGTCGACCACGGTCAGTTGCTGCTCGCGGACGATGCGGTGCCGGTCGGGGTTGGGCAGGTCGCCGCGGATCAGGTGCTCGAGGTGCTTGCCCGCGCCGTGCAGCCGGCGCAGGAACGCGTTGATCGTCCCCGAGCCGATCGCCCGGCCCGCCCAGTCGCTGGACGTCTCCTCGCCCTCGAGCAGGTCCGACAGGATGTCGATGAACTGCTGGAACGTCCGCGCCGTCCGCCCCTCGATGCGCACGCCCCCGTCACCGAGGCTGACCGCCTCGCGGCGCAGCTTTGCGGTCAGGTGGTGCACGATCATCGTGTACTGCTGGCGATCGTCGGAGGCGTCGGCGAACAGGAACGGCAGCAGCTCGTCGCGGCAGAGCTCGTCGAGCGTCCAGAAGAACGCCCCGACGCCGTCGAGCCGGGCGCCCGTGTCGGGTACCGCCGTCGTGGCGCCGCGGCGCGGCGGCGCCCACAGCTCCACCGACTTGAACGCCGTGCCCGACAGGCCCAGGGCGTCGTAGCGCGCCCGCTCGGCGGGGTCGAGCTGCCGGTTGTCGTGGTCGAGGAACAGCAGGTCCTCGCCCTTGACGTTGAAGATCAACGCCTTGGTGTTGTGCGCCTCGCCGCCCAGCACGCCGGAGTGGAACAGGCTGTGCAGCAGGAACGTCGCGTAGGTGGTCTTGGTCGCCACCCCGGAGATGCCGCTGATGTTGACGTGCGCTCCGCGGGTGCCGTCGACGAACTCGAGGTTGGCGTAGACCGGTTCACCACTGCGGGTCAGCCCCACCGGCAGGCGCTGGCGCATGGTGTCGAAGAACAGCGCCTCCTCGCGCTCCACCCCGGTCGCCCGGCGCACGGCCGTGCCCGGGTGCGGCGGCACGAACACCTCCGGCTCGAAGCGCGTGGCCTGCACCTGCGCGGCCTCGGCGGTGTCGGCGGGCAGCACACCGTCGGACACGAGGAAGACGTCGCCGTCGAACCTCGAGCCCTCGTGGCGGGCCCGCACCTGGCTGACGACACCGCTGATCCGCAGCGACCGCCCGTCGGGCAGGGCGCGGTCACACGCCACCACGTCGTCGAGCTGCAGGAACTGGCCGGCCTCGGGGTCGATGCCGACCCAGAACTCCAGCGGGGTGGCGTCCTCGGTGCCCAGCACCCGCCCGACCGCCCCGGCGTCGATCTCCCCGGTCCCGTCGCTCATGGTGTGTGAGCCTAACGGCTGCCCGCCCACCCGGCGCCCAGGGCGCACATCCGTGGCGGCCGGCACGGATGCCCCGGTCACCACGCCCCGCAGTCAGCGACGGTCGGGGCCCTTCGCGATCGGGGCGCCGACCAGGTTGCCCCACTCGGTCCACGACCCGTCGTAGTTGCGCACGTTCTCGTAGCCCAGCAGGTGGGTCAGCACGAACCACGTGTGGCTGGAGCGCTCGCCGATGCGGCAGTAGGCGATGATGTCCTGTCCCGGCTCGAGCCCCTGTCCCTTCCGGTAGACCTCCGTGAGCTCGTCGAGGCTCTTGAACGTGCCGTCCTCGTTGGCCGCCTGCTTCCACGGCACGTTCGCGGCACCGACGATGTGCCCGCCACGGAGCGCGCCCTCCTGCGGGTAGGCGGGCATGTGCAGCTTCTCCCCGCGGTACTCCTCGGGCGACCGGACGTCGACCAGCGGGCCGTCGGCGGCGATGTGGTCCTCCACGTCGCGCCTGAACGCCCGGATGGCGCGGTCGTCACGCTCGACGACCGGGTAGTCGGTGCGCTCGCGCCGGGGCACCTCGGTCGACAGCTCGCGGTCCTCCTCGACCCACTTCTGGCGCCCCCCGTTCATCAGGCGCAGGTCCGGGTGGCCGAACAGCGAGAACACCCACAGCGCGTAGGCGGCCCACCAGTTGAAGTTGTCGCCGTAGAACACCACGGTCTGGTCACGGCCGATGCCCTTGGACGACAGCAGCTCGGCGAACGCCTCGGCGTCGAGGTAGTCGCGGGTCACCTGGTCCTGGAGCTCGGTGTGCCAGTCGACCTTGACGGCACCTGGGATGTGGCCGGTGTTGTAGAGCAGCACGTCCTCGTCGGACTCGACGATGACCACGTCGGGGTCGTCGAGGTGATCGGCGACCCAGGAGGTGGTGACCAGGCGCTCGGGGTGGGCGTACTGCTGCAGGGTCGGGTCTGCGTCGATGGGCGCGGTCACCTGGATCTCCTTTGCGGATGCGCGACGCTGGAGAGGGCGCCGTGGCTCGGCGCCGGTCGCGATGGGGATGCCCCGGTGCGGGGCGCGGTGCACAGGCCATAGTAGGAGGGGTGGTTCCGCACCGGCCTCCGGTTTGCACGGTAACCCACCCGCCACCGCCGCCGGCGTCGGCCGTGTGGTCCCCCCGACACCCCAGCCCCATCCGCACCCCGAGCCCAGGAGCGATGATGAGCAGCACCGAGCTGAGCGGCCCGCTGGCCGGGATCGCCGAGGAGTTCCGCGAGGCGCCCGACCAGCTGCGCATCGAGCTGCTGCTCGAGTACGCCGAGGCGCTGCCCACGCTGCCCGCCCACCTCGACAGCTCCGGGATGGAGCAGGTGGTCGAGTGCCAGACGCCGTTCTTCCTGCACGCGGAGGTCGCCGACGACGACAGGGTCCGGCTGTGGTTCGACTGCCCGCCCGAGGCGCCGACCACGCGCGCGTTCGCGGGGATCCTCGCCGAGGGGCTGCGGGGTGCGACCGCCGAGGAGGTGCTGGCCGTGCCCGACGACCTCGCGCAGCACCTGGGCCTGGGACAGACGATCAGCCCGCTGCGCCTGCAGGGCATGACGGCGATCCTGTTCCGGCTGAAGCGGCGGGTGCGCGACCAGGTGGCCGCCAGGGCCTGATGGACAGGTGACCGGAACCCGAATTGGCTCTGGTCCGACGCGCCGGCATTGCCTACGATCGACCGACCGCGCCGGCACGCCGCTGGTGTGAGGGTCCAGCGCCGGCGCCCCACGACGATCGGGGAGCCACATGGCCGCTGCGACCACACCCACCACCGACCGCATCCGCAACGTCATCCTGGTGGGCCACGGCGGCACGGGCAAGACCGCGTTGGGCGAAGCGCTCATCGCACTCGGCGGCACGGCACCGGGGCGTGGCGGCCTGCTCGACTGCGAACCCGAGGAGCAGCAGCGCGGCTCGAGCCTGAGCCTGGGCGTCGGGTGGACGCGCTGGCGTGACCACCACCTCACGATCCTCGACGCGCCCGGCGGCGACGACGCGATCGGCGACGCCTACCCGGCGCTGGCCGCCGCCGACGTCGCGCTGTTCGTCGTCAACGCCGCGGCCGGCATCCAGCCGCAGCACGACCGCCTGTGGCTCGCCTGCGACGAGCTGGGGCTGCCGCGCATCATCGTGCTGACCCAGCTCGACCAGCCGCAGGCCGCCTACCAGCCGACCGTCGACGCCCTGCGCGAGCGGTGCGGCAAGGCGCTGGCGCCGGTGCACATGCCGATCGGCATCGGCGACGGCTTCACCGGTGTCATCGACCTCCTGCGCTTCGTGGCGGTCGAGAAGGTGCCCCAGGGCCGGGCCGAGCGCGAGGTGCCCGACGAGCGCCGCGAGCAGGCCCAGCGCAACCGTGAGCTCCTCGTCGAGGCCATCGTCGAGCAGGACGACGAGCTGCTACTGTCCTACCTCGACGGCGAGCTGCCCAGCGTCGAGCGGCTCGGTGAGGTGTTCGCCGACGGCATCGCGAGCGGTGGGTTCTACCCGGTGCTGTGCTGCTCGGTGACTGCCGGCATCGGGGTGCGCCTGCTGGCGGACTTCCTGATCTCCGAGGCACCGGCACCGGTCCCCCGGGGCGAGCAGACCTCGCTGCTGGTCGCCAAGACCCAGTCGGACCCCTACGTCGGCAGGGTCAACCTGCTGCGCGTGCTCGGCGGGACGCTGCACGTCGACGACGTGCTGCGCGTCCAGCGCACCGGTGAGAAGGTGCGGTTGCACCAGCTGTTCCGCCAGCAGGGCCCGGGCTCCGAGCCGGTCACCGAGGCGGTCGCCGGCGACATCGTGGCGGTCGCCAAGCTCGACGACGTCCGCACCGCCGACGTGCTCGACACCGACGGCGGGGCCGTCGCGCCCAAGACGGTCACGGCGCCGACGCCGTACTACCGGGTGGCGCTCCAGCCGACCAGCTCCGGCGACGAGGACAAGTTGTCGAGCGCGCTGGCGCGCATCGCCGAGGAGGACCCCGCACTGCGCATCGACCGTGACGTCGAGACCAACCAACTGGTCGCAGACGTCTACGGGCCCACCCACCTCGCGGTCGTCCAGTCGCGGCTGCAGCGCAAGTTCGGCGTCTCGGTCGATTCTGTGCCGGTGCGCATCGCGTACCGCGAGACCGTCCGCTCGTCGGCGGAGGGCATCGGCAAGCACGTCAAGCAGTCGGGCGGGCACGGCCAGTACGGCATCGCCCACGTCCGCGTGGAGCCGGGCGAGCGCGGTACCGGCTTCGTCTTCCACGACCGGATCGTCGGCGGGGTCATCCCCCGCCAGTTCATCTCCAGCGTCGAGCGCGGCATCGGCGACGCCATGGCGGCGGGCGTGCTGGCCGGCTACCCCGTCGTCGACGTCGAGGTCACGCTCTTCGACGGCAAGCACCACAGCGTCGACTCCTCGGACTGGGCGTTCCAGATGGCGGGCGCGCTCGCGTTCCGCGCCGCGGCGCGCGACGCGGGGCTGGTGCTGCTCGAACCGGTCGACGAGGTGCGGGTCGAGGTCCCCGACGCGCTGACCGGCGACGTCATGGGCGACCTGTCGGGCCGGCGCGGGCGCATCCAGGGCAGCGGCCGGGCACGGGTGGGCATGGCTTTGATCGTCGCGCACGTGCCGCGGGCGGAACTGGTGCGCTACGCCGCCGAGCTGCGCAGCCTGACCAGCGGCGCGGGCACGCTCGAGATCATGCCGAGCCACTACGAACAGGTCCCGGAGCACGTCGCGGACCGCATCGTCGCCGAGGCGGCCGAGGCCGCCTGAGCCCGTCCCGCGAGCACCTGACGCACCCTTCGCAGCCGAACGCACGGAATGCGTGCGAACGTCTCGCGCGGCCGAAGCGCTCACATGCATTTGGTGCGCTCAGCGGCGGTACGTGCGCTCAGCGGCGGTACGTGCTCAACACCCACCGACGCCCAGCCAACCTGGCGCTGCTCTGCAACGCCCCTCACCGCGCCGCCACGAAGACCGGCTGGCAGTCGGCCCTCAACATCACGACCGCGACGATGACCTTCACCCGCCACCACACCACCCTCCACAGCCAACCCCGCCCCCCGACCACACCCGACGACACCGGACCGCCACCCCCGGACGCCAACGACCCCGACACGCCAGACCACCCGACCCGCCGCCGGACCCCGCACCACCGGCAGAGCCACCACGGGCCGACCCACCACCGCAGGACCGCGAGCCACTCCCCTGCTGACCGCCCGCAGCCGCACCCGCTCTGCGCACCACCGGCGCCCCGCCTGGTGGACCGCCCCGCGTGCATCGCGGGCGCCCGCTCAGCCGGTGGCACCGTCGAGGTCGAGGACCCACGACTGCTCGACGAGGTCGTGACCGAACGAGTGGTGCGGGCCCTCGTCGACGAGCCGGAACCCCGCGGCCTCGTAGATGCGCCGTGCCGAGGTGAGCACGTCGTTGGTCCACAGCGCCAGCCGCGCGTAGCCGGCGGCGCGGGCGAAGGCGATGCACTCCTCGACCAGGCGGCGGCCGATGCCGTGGCCACGCGCCCACGGCTCGACGAGCAGGATGCGCAACTGCGCCGTGCGCTCGTCCTTCCGGCAGCACAGCACGCAGCCGGCACGGGCGCCGTCCACCTCGGCGATCCAGCCACGGCGACCGGTGGGGTCGGGGTCGGCCTGGAAGTCGGCCACGATGCGGGCGACCAGGCCCTCGAAGGAGGCGTCCCACCCGTACTCGTCGGCGTAGACCTCGCCGTGGCGCTGCACCATCCACCCGAGGTCGCCCGGTCCGGGCTCGCGGATGACGATCTCGGCCGCGTCGTCGCCCGGACCCAGCAGGCGCCGGACGACCGCGAGCGACGCCGCGGTGGACCGTCGCTGATCCGCGGTCAGCGACGCCAGGAGCTCGCCGATCTGGGCGGCCGACCGCGCATCGAGCTCGGCGAACGCCCGGCGCCCGTCGGCGGTCAGCACGAGGTTCAGCCGGCGGCCGTCGTCGGGATCCCGCACGGTCGCGATCAGGCCGGCCCGCTCCAGCCGGCGCAGCACCCGCGTCAGGAAGCTCTCGTCGATCGCCAGCACCGCCCGCAGGTCGGCGCGGGCGGTCCGCGGCCGCTGCCCGATCTCGTAGAGCACCCGTGCCTCGACGAGGGTGTGCTCGGTGTCCAGCAGCCCGCGCCCCAGCAGGCCGAGCACCGCGGTCCAGTCACGGTTGAAGTGGCGGATCACATCGACGGCATCGGGCATCGCAGGCCTCACGGACCGCGGGTAGTGGACGACGTCCAGCATCTCCTACGGCTCCGGTGCTGTCCAGTGGTGGGACGCGGCGGGGCGCGCGCCCGCAGCGGCGACGGCCGCGGCCGCGACGACCGCCGCCCGACCGAGCGCCACGTCGACCGGGGCGCCGGATGCCGTCGCCCCGAGCCAGCCCGCGACGAAGGCGTCCCCCGCCCCCGTGGTGTCCACCACGGCACCCTCGGCCCCGGCCACCCGGATCGTGGCGGTGCCGTCCGACCACACGACGCCGTCGCCCCCGCAGGTGACCACCGCGGCGCCGTAGTGGGCGGCCAGCTCGCGTGCCGCGGCGTCCGGCGCCTCCAGGCCCGTGAGGACCCGGGCCTCGGGAAGGTTCGGCAGGCACAGCTGCGCGGCCGCCGTCAGCCCCAGGAAGCGTCTGGCGCCGAGGCGGCGCAGGGGGGCCCACGAGGCCGGGTCGACCGAGGTGGTCATGCCGACCCGCCTGGCCCGGTCGAGCGCCGCCACGGCCGCGGCGCGACCCGGGCCGGCGAACAGCGCGTAGCCGGAGACGTGCAGGTGCGCATCGGGCCGGAACCACGCGGCGGGCACGTCCGCCGGCGTGAGCGTCACGTTGGCGCCGCGATCGGTCAGCATCGTCCGCTCCCCCGCGGCGTCGACCAGCGCCACGACGGTCCCGGTCGGCCGGTCCCGGTCACGTCGCCCCGACACCCGCACGCCGACGCGTCGCAGCTCCGCGACGGCGGCGGCACCCGCGGCGTCGTCGCCGACGCTGGTCACCAGGCCCACCGCCACGTCCAGGTGGGCCAGCCATGCCGCGACGTTCCCGCCGGCGCCACCACCGCCCACGGCGATGCGGGCGTCGATGTCGCTGCCGACGGCCGGCTGGCCGGCCGTGTGGACGCCCACGTCGGTCATGACGTCGCCGAGCACGACGACGTCGGGGCCGGCACGACGCCCCGCGACCGCCGGGCGCGCCGTCCCGGTCGTCGGGCCGGCGCTCACGCCGCGAGGGCGCCGGCCACGGCGGCAGCCAGCTCGGCGTTGCGCAGCACCAGGCGGATGTTGACGTCCAGGCTCGCACCACCGGTCGCCGCGTGGAAGTGCGCCAGCAGGTACGGCGTCAGCGCGGCGCCACGCACGCCCTCGGCGGCCGCCCGATCGACCCCCTCGACCAGCACGCGGTCGTGCAGCTGCGGATCGAGCTGCTCTTCGGCGGGCAGCGGGTTGGCGACCACGAGACCGGCGGGGACGCCCAGCGCGACCTGTGCGCGGTGGACCGCGGCGATCTGCGCCGGGTCGTCGAGGCGCCAGGGCACAGGATGCCCGGAGTCGCGCAGGTAGAACCCCGCGAAGCGGTCGCTGCCGTGGCCCACCACCGGCACGCCGAGCGTCTCCAGCCGTTCCAGCGTGGCGGCAACATCGAGGATCGACTTGACCCCGGCGCACACCACTACGACCGGCGTCCGCGCCAGCGTCGTGAGGTCGGCCGAGACGTCCCAGGTGGCCGACGCCTCCCGGTGCACGCCGCCAAGCCCGCCCGTGGCGAACACGGGGATGCCGGCGCGGGCGGCGAGGGCGGCGGTGGCGGCCACCGTCGTGGCTCCGTCGATGCCGGTGGCGGCGGCCACCGCCAGGTCGCGCTCGCTGAGCTTGGCGAGGCCCTCGCCCGCCACGCGCTCCAGCTGCCCGGCGTCGAGCCCCACGTGGGCGCGGCCGCCGAGCACCGCGATCGTGGCGGGCACCGCGCCGCACGAGCGCACGCGTTCCTCGATGCGCCGGGCGACCTCGACGTTGGAGGGTCGCGGCAGGCCGTGGGCGATCAGCGTGCTCTCGAGGGCGACGACCGGCCCGCCGGCATCGAGCGCCGCGCGGACCCGGGGGTGGATGTGGATCTGCATCCGCCCGACGCTAGCGCGGCCGCCCTGGCCATCCGGACATGCGTGCGCACCGGACGACGACGTCCCAACCAGTGAGGTCGGATCGATCAGCGAGGGTGCATGTCTGTGCTGCGATGGCTGGTGTGCTGCATGGTGAGCGTCGCGATGGCGCTGCCACCGACGGCGGCGGTCGCCGCCCCCGACGCGTTCGGTGACGACGACGGCACGCCGTACGAGGCGGCGATCGACGCGCTGGCCACCGCCGGCATCGTCGAGGGCTGCGACGACGGCGGCTTCTGCCCCTGGCGCGACGTCCAGCGCGACCAGGCGGCGTCGATGCTCAGCCGCGCCTTCGAGCTGCCCGAAGCCGACCGCGACCACTTCGACGACGACGACGGCTCGGTGCACGAGGACGCCATCAACCGCCTCGCCGCGGCCGAGGTCAGCGTCGGCTGCGACGACGGGCGCTACTGCGTCGACCGACCCCTGGACCGGGCGCAGATGGCGACGCTGCTCGCACGGGCCGCCCACCTGCCCACGACGCAGCGGACCTTCTTCCGCGACGTGTGGGGACTGCACGGCGACGCCGTCAACCGGCTGGCCGCCGCCGGCGTGACCGACGGCTGCACCGCGAAGGCGGCGCGGTTCTGCCCGCGCCAGGACGTGCGACGCGGCGAGCTTGCGACCTTCGTCGCCCGGGCCCTCGACCGGGTGCCGCGCACGTCGCTCGACCCGCTGTCGAAGGCCGAGCTGCGGCCGAAGCCGAGGCCCACCCGCGGGTCGAAGCCGGCGACGCCGAAGCCCACGCCGCGGCGCCAGCGGACCGCGGCGCCCGCCGACGGCGTCTGGGACCGCCTGGCCCGGTGCGAGTCCGGGGGCAACTGGTCGATCAACACCGGCAACGGCTACTACGGCGGCCTCCAGTTCAGCGTGGGGTCGTGGCGGGCGGTCGGCGGGAGGGGTTACCCTCACCAGGCCTCCCGCGCCGAGCAGATCAAGCGCGGCCGGATGCTCAAGGCGCGGCAGGGCTGGGGCGCCTGGCCGTCGTGCACCAGCAGGCTCGGACTGCGCTGACCGGTGCCGGCCGTGGGTCAGTGGGGGCCCGACAGCTCCGCCGAGTCGGACAGGCCCGCGGCACCCGCCACCTCGGCCGGGGCGGGACCCGCCATGGTCCGCGGCCGCTCGTCCACCGGGAGCCGGTCGCCCTCCACGGACACGCGACCGATCCGCGCCTCGGCCAGACGGTGGCCCAGGTACAGCGGGAGCGCCTGCCCGACGCAGTAGATGCCGCCGAGCACCACGACCAGCACGCGCAGGATCACGAGCCGACGGCTCAGGTCGTCGGTCGTCTCCCGGATGAGCTGCCGGGCGTCACCGGCGGTCGCGCGGTACTCGCCGAGCACCGACGACGCGTCGTCGAGGCTGGACCGCACCTCGGTCAGCGAGCCGGCGATGCGCTCGCCCTGGCGCCCGACGGTGCGCAGGTTGCTACCGGCGTCCTCGACGGTGTCGGCCTGGTCGCGCAGGTCCCCCGGGAGGTCCTCCAGATCCTCCTCCAGCGCCGCCAGCGTCTCCCCGAACGGCTCCTCGGGGTCGTAGGCCGGCCCGACCGGCAGCTGGTCGACCGCACGCAGCGTGCCGTCGATCGTCCCGCCCACCTGGACGAGCGCGGGCATGGAGCGCCGGACCGAGTCGAGCGACGACGCGACGTCACCGCGCAGCAGCCGTGCCGTCTCGTCCAGCAGGTCGGCGCCCTCGACGAGGGAGTCCTCGAGGCCGCGCGAGGTCCGCTCGGCCTGCACCAGGCCGTCGCCGATCGTGGCGACCGACTCGGTGGCGACGCCCAGCGACGAATCGACCGTGGCCAGGCTCTCCGCGGTGAGCACCAGCGAGCGGCCGACCATGGCGTCGACGTCGCGCAGCAGCCACAGGCACAGCGCGATCGCGAGCCCGCCGGCGAAGACGCCGACCAGCCCGACGGCCCGCAGCACGCGACCGAACCGGCGCAGGCCCGGATCGCCGTGGATCACGACGGTCGTGTCGGCATGGCTCACGTGTCGGCGTCCCCTTCGGCCGTGCGTCCGGTATGCTGCGCGGCGCTCGCCGCGGGTCACGTGCCGTCGTGGGACATCGTAGGCCGAATGGTCTGCGCTCCGGCGATACCGGACCACAACGTCTCCCGCGGACCGGCTCGGCGGCGTTTGTCGACCCGGTCGGCGGGCACGAACGCCGGCGCGCGGGCATGCGGAGACGGACCCGCGGCGCATCAGTCTGCGAAGAAGGACGGTGGCATGGCAGCATCGACCGCGGCGGATGCGCAGCAGTCACCGGCACCGCGTTCACCGATCGTCGTCGCTGAAGGCCTCACCAAGCAGTTCGGCCAGCAGAAGGCCGTCGACGACCTCACGCTCGAGGTGCCGCACGGCACGATCTTCGGCTTCATCGGCCCCAGCGGCTCCGGCAAGACGACCACCGTCCGCCTGCTGACCGGCGTGCAGTCGCCGACCGACGGCACCGTCCGCGTCATGGGCACGCAGCCGTCGCTGTTCAGCGAGGAGGAGCGCTCGAAGATCGGCTACATGCCGCAGCTGTCGGTGCTGTTCCCCCACCTGTCGATCATGGAGAACCTGCGGTTCGTCGCGTCGATCTACGGCATGCCGTGGCGCCGGCGCGCCCGGCTCAACGAGGTGCTGGAGTTCGTCGAGCTCACCGACGACCGACGCAAGCGCCTGCAGCAGGCGTCCGGCGGCATGCAGCGCCGGCTCGCGCTCGCGGCCGCGCTGGTCAACGAGCCGGAGCTGCTGTTCCTCGACGAGCCGACGACCGGCATCGACCCGGTGCTGCGGCGCAAGTTCTGGGACCACTTCGAGTCGCTGCGCGACGACGGGCGCACGCTGTTCGTCACGACCCAGTACGTCGGCGAGGCCGCCTACTGCGACCTCATCGGCGTGCTGCGCTCAGGGCGGCTGCTGACGGTCGACACCCCGGAGGGACTGCGGCGACAGGCCTTCGGAGGCGAGGTGATCGACCTGACGGTCGCCGACCGCATCGAACAGGACCTGATCACCGGCGTGACCCAGCTCGACTACGTCTCGCACGCCCAGCGCACCCGTGTCGACGGCCGGGGCATGCGCATCACCGTCGACGACGCCGACACGGTCATCCCGCCCCTGCAGCGCTGGCTCGACGAGCGCGGGGTGGCGGCCGAGTCGATCGACCGCCACACCCCACCGTTCGACGACGTCTTCGTCAAGCTCGTCCAGTCCGAGGGCCCGACCGAGCTCGATGGCGTGAGCGACGCGGCCGGCGGGGACTCCACGTTGACCCTGCCCGAACCCCCGTCGGCCCCGCCCCCGCCGTCCGGGACCGAGGACGACCGCGCGACGCTCGACGCCGTCGCGCCCGAGGACCGCACGCCCGACGACCGCACGGGAGACGAGCGTTGATGCGGCGGATCATCCGGACCGGCGCGTTCGTCCGCAAGGAGATCGTGCAGGTCCTGCGCCAGCCCGGCCTGATGCTCAGCCTCGTGCTGGGGCCGTTCCTGATCCTGCTGATCTTCGGCAGCGGCCTGCGCGAGGAGGACCCGGCCGTCAGGACGATCTTCGTGGTGCCCGAGGGCAGCGAGATCGAGTCCCAGGTCGAGGAGTTCGCCGAGGCGCAGAGCGAGCGCCTGACCGTCGAGGGCGTGCAGGAGGACGAAGAGGGCGCGATCCGGCGCCTGCGCAACGGTGACGTCCAGATGGTGCTCGTCTTCCCCGACGACGCCGAGCAGACCGTCCGCAGCGGCTCCCAGGCCGAGGTCGAGGTCTACCACGACCAGATCGACCCACTGGAGACGCAGGCGATCCAGCTGTTCACCCGCACGGGGGTCGACGAGATCAACAAGCAGGTCCTGCGGGAGCTGGTCCGCAGCGGCCAGGAGGAGTCGGGCGACGTGCAGCAGCGGCTCGACGCCGCGCAGGCCAGCGTCGCCGCACTGGAGCAGCAGGCGGGCAGCAGCGGCGCGGCCAGCGACGAGCAGCTGCGGATCGCCCAGGGGGACCTGTCCGCCCTGGCGCTGGCGCTCGGCCCGTCGCTCGCGGTGCTCGGCAGCGTCCAGCAGACCTCGGGCCCCGGCGACAGCGCGGCCCTGCTCGAGGCCTACGGGTCGCTGACCGACAGCTCGAACACGCTCGGCGACAGCGAGGCGTCCGACATCGACCAGGCGCAGATCTCGCAGTTGTCGTCCGACCTCGACGAGCTCGACAGCGAGCTGCAGACCTTCCGGTCACTGGAGCCCGAGGTGATCGTCAGCCCCTTCGACGGGCGGGTGCAGCGGCTGGTCGAGGGTTCGGTGCAGCTGGTCGACTTCTACGCCCCGGCCGTGCTCGCCCTGCTGGTGCAGCACATGGTGGTGACCTTCGTCGGCCTGTCGATCGTGCGCGAGCAGCAACTGGGCACCAACGAGCTGTTCCGGGCGGCGCCCGTGACCACCGCCGAGATGGTGGTGGGCAAGTACATCGCGTTCACGATCATGGGCGGCGTGATCGCCGCGGCGCTGGCCGCCGGGCTGGTGTTCGCCCTCGGGGTGCCGATGGTGGGCTCCTGGGCGGTGGTGGTCATCACCGTCCTCCTCCTGCTGCTCGCCTCGACCGGGCTGGGGTTCCTGCTCGCCCTGCTGGCGGGCAGCGACAGCCAGGCCGTGCAGTACGCGATGCTCGTGCTGCTCGCCAGCATCTTCTTCAGCGGCTTCCTGCTGAGCCTCGAGCGGTTCCGCCCGATCGTGGGCTGGATCGCCCGGGTCCTGCCGGTGACCAGTGGCGTCGTGCTGCTGCGCGACGAGATGCTGCGGGGGCAGTTGATCGCGCCGCTGCACCTGCCGCTGCTCGCCGGCCTGGCGCTGCTGCTGTTCGTGGTCGCCTGGCGCCTGTACCAGCGCCGCCTGTACACCGGCTGAGCCCGGCCGAACCGCGCGGCGACCGCGTCGGGCACCGTACGCTTGGGTGCACGACGAGGAGGCAGTGCGCGTGGTGGACGTCCGGCTCGACGGCGTCACGGTCGAGCTCGCCGCCGAGGATGGCGAGCACCGCGTCGCCGCGCTCAGCGACTGCTCGCTGCACGTCCACTCCGGCGAGCTGCTGGCCCTGGTGGGGCCGTCGGGCTCGGGCAAGTCGACGCTGCTGCGGACGATCGCCGGGCTCGAGACGCCGTCCGCCGGCACCGTCGAGATCGACGACGTGATCGTCAACCACCAGTCCGTCGCCGACCGCGACATCGCCCTGGTGTCGCAGTTCGACACGCTGCTGTCGCACCTGACCGTCGAGGAGAACCTGGGCTTCCCGCTCCGGCTGCGCAAGGTGCCGCGGGAGGAGACCGTGGCCCGCGTCGGTGCCGAGGCCCGCACCCTCGGGCTGTGGGCCAAGCTGCGCCGACGCCCACGGCAGCTGTCGAGCGGCGAGCGGCAGAAGGCGGCGCTGGGCCGCGCCACCACGCGCCGCCCGCGGGTCTTCCTGTTCGACGAACCGCTCGCCGCGCTCGACGCCGGCGAGCGCGACCGCATGCGCCGGGAACTGCGCACCCTGCAACGCGGGCTGGGGGTCACGTCGATCTACGTCACCCACGACCAGCGCGACGCCATGGCGCTGGGTGACCGGGTGGCGGTGCTGCACCGCGGACGGGTGGCGCAGGTCGGCGAACCGATGGCGGTGTACGTGTCGCCCGCGGACCTGTTCGTCGCGCGGTTCTTCGGCTCGCCACCGCTCGGCATCCTCGAGGGACCGGTCCGCGACGACGGCACGACGGCCTGGGTCGACGTGCAGGGCACCGCCGTGCGCCTGCCCCCCGGCCACCGTCGGGCCGTGCTGGCCCGGCGCGTCATGCGGCTCGCGCTGGGGCTCCGCGTCGACGCCGTGGCGTTGGACGGGCCCGACACCGCCGACGAGTGGACCCGTCAGGTGTCGTTGACGGTCGACCGGGTCGAGCCGCTCGGGGCGACCACCGTGGTCGCGCTCAGACCAGGGTCCGCGTCGCGCGACGACGGCTCGCTGGTGCATGCCACCGTGCGGGCCGGCCGCCGGGTGCGCCGTGGTGACCATCTGGTGACGACGCTCGATCTGCGGGACGCGCTGCTGTTCGACGCGCTCACCGGCGACCGCATCCCTTCCGACACCGTGTGACGGAGCGTAGTTCTACTCGGCGTAATGCGTGTTCGTGCTACGCTCCGTAGTGACGGGCTGCGGCGATGGGAGATGCGCCGCCCGTGGTGCGGACGATTCGAGGCGGTCCATGACGACGGTGGCGGCGGAGCTCGGTGGCGGGCTGATCGACGGGCAGGCCTTCGACGTCGGGGCGGCGCGGGAGCGCGCCCGGCAACGGCGCCTGGCGCTGCTCGGCCTGGCGCTCGCCGCGCCGCTGGCCTTCCTGTGGTACCGGATCGCGATCGGCGCGCCGTTCGACGTCTTCGCGCTGCCGTCCATGCCCCAGGACCCCTACCTGGTGCTGCTGCCGCTGTTCCTGGTCGCGGTGCTCGGGTTCATGGTCGCCATGCCCCTGGCGGCGGGCCGCTCGCCCCACGTCCGGGTGCGCCCCGAGGAGATCGACGTCACGTTCGACGACGTCCGCGGCCTCGACGGCGTCGTCGACGAGGTGGTCCAGACGCTCAACACCTTTCTGGCCTACCAGCGCTACCGAAACCGCCTGGGCGGCACGCCGCGGCGGGGGCTGCTGTTCGAGGGGCCGCCGGGCACGGGCAAGACCCACCTGGCCAAGGCCATGGCCCACCATGCCGGCGTGCCGTTCTTCTTCGTCTCGGCGACCAGCTTCCAGTCGATGTGGTACGGCGCGACGGCCCGCAAGATCCGCAGCTACTTCCGCGCGCTGCGCAGGGCCGCCCGGCAGGAGGGCGGCGCCATCGGCTTCATCGAGGAGATCGATGCGATCGCGACCACGCGCGGCGGCCTGTCCCCGGCGGCCGGCCTGCAGACCGCGAGGTTCGGCAGCTCGGAGGGCGCCGGTGGCGTCGTCAACGAGCTGCTCGTCCAGCTGCAGTCGTTCGACACCCCGCCCGCGCCGACCCGCGCCCGCAACTGGGTGGTCGACCAGCTCAACGCCTACCTGCCGGCCCATCGCCAGCTGCGTCGCCGTGCCGCGCCGTACCACAACCTGCTGATCATCGCGGCGACCAACCGTGCCGACAGCCTCGACCCCGCGCTGCTGCGCCCCGGCCGCTTCGACCGACGGCTGACGTTCGACGTGCCGGCCAAGGCCGCCCGCCGCGATCTGATCGACCACCTGCTGGCCACCAAAGCGCACGCCGCCGAGCTCGCCCGCGACGACCTGCGTGACCAACTGGCCCAGCAGACCCTCGGGGCGACGCCGGTGACGCTGGAGCGGCTGCTCGACGAGGCCCTGATCGTCGCGCTGCGCGACGGGCGTGACGGCATGGCATGGGCCGACGTGCAGACGGCCCGCCTGCGGACCGAGCTCGGGCTGACCAGCCCGGTGGCCTACACCGAGCACGAGCGCCTGGTGGTCGCCACCCACGAGGCCGGGCACGCCGTGGTCGCCCACCTGGCCGGCACGCGACGCCTGGAGGTGCTGTCGATCATCAAGCGCGGCGGCTCGCTGGGCCTGCTGGCCCACGGCGACCTCGACGAGGTGTGGACCCGCAGCCGATCCGAGCTGCTCGCCATGATCGACATCGCGCTCGGCGGGCACTGCGCCGAGCTGCTGGCATTCGGCGAGCCGACCACCGGGGCGTCGAGCGACCTGGCCGCGGCGACCCGCCTGGCGGCCGACGTCGTCGGCGCGCACGGCATGGGCGGGTCGCTCGTGTCGCTGGCCGCCGTCGAGCAGTCGAGCCTCGGTCAGACCAACCTGGCGGGGCGGGTCCTTTCGGACGCCCGCGCCCGTGACGAGGTCGATCAGCTGCTGGCGACCGGCCGCGAGCGGGTGCTCGACCTGCTCGCCGGCAACATCGACCTCGTCGGCGCGCTGCGCGACGCGCTGCTCGACCGCGACGAGCTGGTCGGAGACGAGATCGCCGCCGTCCTCGACGGGGCGGCGGCGATGTCGGAGCGGGTGATCGACATCCGCGACCACCTGCGGCGGTGAGCTAGCGCAGGCCCAGCTTGGCGCTGCAGGCGGGCCAGGCGCCCCAGCCCTGCTGGGACTGCAACATCTTGCCCCGCTTGATCTGCTCCTCACGGCTGTGCTGGTGCGGCAGGCCCGACCCACCGACCGCCGCCCACGACGACGCGCTGAACTGCAGACCGCCGTAGTAGCCGTTGCCGGTGTTGATCGCCCAGTTGCCGCCCGATTCGCACTGCGCCAGGGAGTCCCACACGCTGCCCGACGGCACCGACGGTGCCGAGGCGGGCGCCGGCGTCGACGACGAGGACCGGTCAGAACCGCCACCGCCACCGCCGCCGCTGCTCCCGGCGCCGCTGCTGCCGGTCTCGGTCGCGGCCGTGGTCGTCGCCTCGGCCTCCTCGGTCTTCTCGGGCTCCGGCGGGGGGGGCGGCTTCGGCAGCTTGCGCTCCGTCAGCTCGGTGCCGCACGCGGGGACGCGCACGGTGATGCCCGGGCTGCTCAGCCACGTCTCCTCGAGCTGCGGGTTGGCGTCCCACAGCCGCCGGAAGGCGTTGTCGCCCTTGAAGCCGTACTTGACCGCGATCTGCTGGAGGCCCTCGCCGTACTGGACCCGGTGGACGATCGACTCGCCCGTGCGCGTCCACTGGTGGATCGCGCCCTTGGGCATCTTGTCGATCTCGCACGGTCCCTGGTTGACGGTGTAGGTCCTCGCCGCCTTGCCGGCCTGCTTCTTCGGCGCGGCAGCTGCGGGCAGTGCCCCCACGATGACGATCGCGGCCGCGCAGACGACGGCCAGGATCGCGCGCACGAGACGTGCGCTGGTTGTCAGCGACATGCTTCCTCGATGCTCGTCGGCCGACCTCCGCGCGTGCAGGGTCGACCAGTGCTTCGCATGGCAGGGCCGGGCTCGTCCCGGCCGCGTCACTTCCAGCTAGCGTGCGACCGTAGTCAGCCTTGCGGTGACCGCCACGGCCGCGCCTTGTCCGATCGACCACCGTCGGCCGGGATCGCCGCGGGCAAACGGCGTGGCGCCTGACCCGCCGGACAGCCGCCGATCCTCCCCCGACCGCCACCGGATGGCTCCGGCCGGCCGGGCGACGCCGGGGATCGAAAAAAGTGGCGATCGGGGCGTGACGAGCGACCGATCGGGCACCAGAGTGGAGGCACGACATCATGGTCGTGGACGTCGACCGGCACTCGGGGTGACCTCGTCGCACCCCTGTCAGGTCACGTCCGGCGTGGCGAGGGGGCGGCGCGTGGGATGCAGTGGGAGCGGCAGTCCACCGGGCACACCGGTCGCGGGGAGCTGCGGGTCGTGAGCCCGACGCCGGCGAGCGAGATCGACGCCGCCCTGCGGCGGTACTTCCCGACGCTGCGGCAGTTCCTGCCGGGCCAACGGGAGTCGCTCGAGGGCGTCCTCAGCGGACGTGACGTGATCGCGGTCCTCCCGACGGGCGGCGGCAAGACGCTCGTGTTCCAGCTCGCCGGCCTCCTGCTGGAGGGCACCACCGTCGTCGCGACCCCGCTGATCGCGCTGATGCAGGACCAGGTCCGTCGCCTGCGCGAGGACAGCCACCTGCCCGTGGCCGCGCTCTCGGGCGGCCTGCGGGGCGGTGAACGGGAGCAGGTCCTGGCCGACCTGGCGGCGGGTCGCTACGGCTTCGTCTTCTCGACGCCCGAGCAGCTGTCGCGGTCGGACGTCCGCACGGCGCTGGCCGCGTGTGCCGTCGATCTGTTCTGCGTCGACGAGGCACACTGCATCTCCGAGTGGGGGTTCGACTTCCGGCCGGCGTACCGGGAGCTCGCCGCCGCCAAGCACGCGATGGGCACACCGCCGGTGCTCGCGCTGACCGCGACCGCGCCCGAGACCGTCCGCCGCGACGTGGCACGCGAGCTGCGGCTCGACGAGCCGTTGATCGTGGCGCGCGGCTTCGACCGCCCGAACCTGCACTTCGCCGTCGTGCGGGTCACCGACCCCGACCGCCGCGACCGGCAGCTGTACTCGCTGCTCGACGAGGTCGAGACCCCGGCGGTGGTGTACTGCACCACCCGGCGGGAGGCGGAGGCGACCGCCATGGCGCTGCTCGACTTCGCCGCGACCGTGCCGGGCGGCCGCCCGCTGACCGTCGGCCACTACCACGGCGGCATGGACCGCACCACGCGCGAGACCGTGCAGGACGCGTTCCTGGCCGACGACCTGGACGTGCTGTGCGCCACCAGCGCCTTCGGCATGGGCATCGACAAGCGCGACATCCGGACCGTGATCCACCGCACCATGCCCGACTCGGTCGAGTCGTACTGGCAGGAGGCAGGGCGCGCCGGGCGCAACGGCCGGCCTTCGGACTGCGTGCTGCTGTTCCGCCCGGAGGACCGGGCGGCGCACGAGCACCTGCACCGGCGCAGCCGGCCGTCGGAGACGACGCTCGCCAAGATGGTGCACGTCGCCAGCCAGGTCGACCGTGCGACGCCGGCGGCCGACGTCGTCACCCGGATCTGCCGGGTCGCCGAGGTCGCCCGGTCGGGCGCGGTGTCGCTCGTCGAGGACCTGGACCGCTTCGGCTACGTCACGCAGTTCAAGGCCGGGATCCGCTGGAGGGGCGACCCGCAGGCCGCGATGGACGAGCTGGCCAGCCACCACGACCGGCAGGTCGACATCGAGTGGTCGCGGCTCGACATGGTCGCCGGCTACGCCGAGACCAGCGGGTGCCGGCGCCGGTTCCTGCTGAACTACCTCGGCGACGAGTACCCCGCCGAGCTGTGCCTGCGGTGCGACAACTGCCTGCGCGTCGCCGAGAGCCGGACGTTCGACGACTGGGACGCCGACGCCGAGCGCGACCGCATCAGCGAGTCGCGCAGCGGGCCGTTCGCGCCCGGGGAGCTGGTCGTGCACCCCCGGTGGGGCGAGGGCACCGTCCAGCGCATCGAGGGGGAGGTCGTGGTCGTCCGCTTCGACGCCGTGGGCTACCGGTCGATGCACACGCCGACCGTCATGGAGCGTGGGCTGCTGCGCAGCGCCTGACGCCGCCGCCCGCACCGCTGCGCTGCCACGGCGACGTGGCCTGCGATGGTTCGCGGCCCCGCGGATCTCCCCGCGACATCGGCGTGGCGGATCCGTAGCATTGGGCGCCCGGGCGGGGAAGGAGGTTCGAGTGGCTGCACCAGGACGGGCTGCCGCGGCCTCCGCGACCGACCGCGCCTTCCGGCTGCCACCCCGCGCACCCGACGGGCGCTTCGTGGCGCTGCCGGGCCCCGACGGCGCCGAGGCGGACCTGGACAGCCCCGCCCTCCTGCTCAACCGCGAGCTGTCGTGGCTGGAGTTCAACCGCCGCGTGCTGGCGCTGGGCTGCGACCAGTCGGTGCCGCTGCTCGAGCGGCTGCGCTACCTCGCCATCTTCCACGCCAACCTCGACGAGTTCTTCATGGTCCGCGTCGCCGGGCTCAAGCGCCAGGAGCAGGCGGGCGTCACCGAGCCCTCGGCCGACGGTCGCACACCGGGCGAGCAGCTCGCGGCCATCGCGACGCGAGTGCGGCCGATGCTGTCGACGGCCACCACGACGCTGCACGAGCAGCTGTTCCGACTGCTGCGCCGCCACGGCGTCGCGGTGGTCAGCATGGCCGACCTCGACGCGCCCCTGCGGGCGGCGGCCGGCCGGTACTTCGAGCACGAGGTCTTCCCCGTGCTGACGCCGCTGGCCGTCGACCCCGGACACCCGTTCCCGTACATCTCCAACCTGTCGATCTCGCTGGCGGTGTCGGTGCGCGACCCGCGACGGGGCACCACGCGCTTCGCCCGCATCAAGGTGCCCAAGGTGCTGCCGCGCTTCGTGGCGCTGGACGGCGGCACCACCTTCGTGCCGCTCGAGGACCTGATCCGCAGCCACCTCGACCGGCTGTTCCCCGGCCTCGAGGTGCTCGCGAGCCACGCGTTCCGTGTGACGCGCAACGCCGACCTCGAGCTCACCGACGAGGGCGCCGACGACCTGCTGATGGCGATCGAGGAGGAGCTGCGTCGGCGCCGGTTCGGTGCCGTCGTCCGCCTGGAGGTCGACAGCACGGTGCCCGACACCGTCACCGCGCTGCTCCGCGACGAGCTGTCGGTCACCGAGCAGGACACCTACCGCATCAGCGGCCTGCTTGGCTGCGACGACCTCATGCAGCTCGCCGACCTCGACGTGCCGCGGCTGCGCTGGCGCTCGTGGCACCCGGTCCCCCACCCCCGTCTGCAGCCGTCGTCCCTGGGCGACCCGCCCGACGTGTTCGCGGCGATCCGCGACGGCGACCTGCTCCTGCATCACCCGTACCACGGCTTCGGGCAGTCGGTCGAGCAGCTGCTCACGCAGGCCTCGCAGGACCCGGACGTGCTGGCGATCAAGCAGACGGTGTACCGCACGTCAGGTGACTCGCCGGCGGTCAACGCGTTGATCCACGCCGCCGAGCACGGCAAACAGGTCGTGGCGCTGGTCGAGCTCAAGGCCCGGTTCGACGAGGAGGCCAACATCGTGTGGGCCCGCGAGCTCGAGAGTGCGGGCGTGCACGTCT
>CAYVGE010000019.1:27866-29388 GCA_964450395.1 uncultured Actinomycetota bacterium | reverse complement strand
GCCGCCACCGCCAGGCCGTACGCCATCGACCAGAAGCTGATGACGACGTACAGCGTGCCGATCGCGATCGCGGCCCAGCGACGGTTCGCCGTGACCGGTGGTCGTGTCCAGGTCAGCCCTTCACCGCCCCTGCGGTCAGCCCGCGGACGAAGTAGCGCTGGAGGCTGAAGAACACGACCACCGGCAGGACCATCGAGATGAACGCGCCCGCCGTCAGCAGGTGCCACGATTCACCGAACTGACCGTTCAGCCTGTTCAGCGCGATCGTCAGCACCGCCACGTTCTGGGTCTCACCCAGGAACACCAGTGCGACCAGAAAGTCGTTGAACACCCAGAGGAACTGGAAGATCGCGAACGAGGCCAGCGCCGGCACCGACAGCGGGATGATCAGCCGCGTGAAGATCGCGAAGTGGTCGGCGCCGTCGATCCGGGCTGACTCGATCAGCTCGGACGGCAGCGACCCCATGAAGTTGCGCAGCAGGTAGATCGCCAGCGGCAGGCCGAACCCCATGTGGGCGAGCCAGACTCCCAGGAAGGTGCCGTTGAGCTGCAGCGGGATGTTGCCGGTCACGCGTTCGACGTCGTAGCCGGTCAGCGCCCCCGCGATGCCCGACAGGAACGTGAGGTTGACCTCAGGCCCGCCGGCGTACAGGCGCAGGATCGGGATCAGCGCGACCTGCAGCGGCACGACCAGCAGCGCGACCACGAACACGAACAGGAAGTAGCGGCCCTTGAACTCCATCCAGCTGAAGGCGTAGGCCGCGAAGGCCGCCATGGTGATCGGCATGACGGTCGAGGGCACGGCGACGATCAGCGTGTTGACGAACGCGCTGTCGAAGCCGCCGGAGGTCAGCACCTCCTGGTAGTTGGTCAGCGTCCACTGCGAGGTGTCGAAGAACGACCCGAAGACCGTCCACCAGCCGCTGGCCTCGATCGCGCCCTGCGTGCGCAGCGACGTGATCAACAGTCCGACGGTCGGGATCAGCCAGATGATCACGATCGCCCCGACGATGAGCCGGACGATCTGCAGGCTGCGTGGGTCGGAGACGCCGCCGGAGGTCCCCTTCCGCGCCTTCGGCTTCGCGGCCCGCGTCTTCTCGACGTCGGGAACGGTGGTGGGTCCGCCGCTCATCGGGTGGCCTCCTCTTCACGGAACCGGCGGACGTTGATGATCATCACCGGCACCACCGCCAGGAACATGAACACCGCGACGGCCGCGCCGCGACCGAAGTGTCGGAACGTGAACATGTTGCGGATCATCCGCTCGGCGATGACCTCGGTGCCGTCCTGCCCACCGGTCATCACCCAGACGATGTCGAACACCTTGAGCACGCCGATGATCATCGTCGTGAACACCACGACGATCGACGACATGATCGTCGGGACGATCACCCGCCAGAAGATCTGGATCTCGGTGGCACCGTCCAGGCGGGCGGCCTCGAGCATGTCCTCGGGCACGCCCTTGATGGCGCCCGAGAGGATGACCATAGCGAAGCCCGTCTGCAGCCAGATCATCACGATC
>CAYVGE010000019.1:0-27856 GCA_964450395.1 uncultured Actinomycetota bacterium | reverse complement strand
TTCCAGGGCACGACCGCCAGCCAGTCGACCGGCGCGCCACCGAGCCCGACCTTGAGCGCGTTGAGGATGCCGATCTGCTCGCCGCCGCCCTCGATGCGGAAGCCGTAGACGAACCGCCACACGATGCCGGCACCGACGAACGAGATCGCCATCGGCAGGAAGATCATCGACTTGGCGATCGACTCCGTGCGCTTGAGCTTGTCGGCGAGCACCGCGAAGCCCAGGCCGATGGACACAGCCGCCGCCGGGACCACGAAGATCCAGAACAGCGTGTTGCGCAGCGACCGCAGCATCGCCGCGTCGGTGAAGACGTAGCCGTAGTTGTCCCACCCGACGAAGGCTTCGCCGTTCGCGTCGAAGAACGACAGCTGCACCGTGTTGACCGCCGGGTACACCAGGTAGACGCACAGCACCGCCACCGCCGGGCCCGCCCAGGCGTAGGGCTGGATCGCGCGGCCGATCCTGGTGGGCATCCGCTTGATCCCCATGTCGACCAGCGTGTACATCGCGAACACGCCGACCACGCCGATCAGGATCGCCACGAGGGCGACGATCCAGGCCGGGAACCGGTTCGTCATCGCCCGGAAGGTGCCGTTGAGGAGCAAATAGGTCAGGACCGGCACGGCCAGCGCCGCGACCAGCGACAGCACCACGACCAGAATCGTGCCCCAGAACCCACGCCGGTCGTCGGTCTGGACCGGCCCGGGCGGCTTGTCCACCTGGCGCTGCTCGACCTCGACGTCGGCCATCGTCACTCCTCCCGCGATCTCCTACGGTCCGGTCGGTGTGCTACTCGGACGCACCATCACTCGCGGGCCACGCGGCGTCAATGCTCTCGAGCACGCTCTCGAGGTTGTCCGGTCCGTTGTTGGTGTAGTTGTTCATGCCGTTCCAGAACTCACCCGAACCGACCGCCGGTGGCATCAGGTCCGAGGCGTCGAACCGCGCCACCTCCTGGTCGAGCGCCTCCACGAGCGGCTCGACCGCCTGGGCGATCAGCGGATCGTCGTAGCAGTCGGGACCCACGTTCTTGTTCGCCGAGATGGTCGTCGTGGCGCCGATGGAGCCGTAGAGGCACTGGGTGTCCTCACTGCTGTACAGCTCGAGGAACTCCTCGATCTCCGGGCGGTTCTTGAAGACCGCGGCCAGGCCACCGGCCATCAGCACGCCCTCCTGCCCGTCGATGCTCGGGAACGGGAAGAAGTCGTAGTCCTCCTTGGGCGTCAGCCCCTCGGGGAAGAACGACACGATGAACGTCGCCTGGCGGTGCAGGTAGCAGGGCGGGTCGTCCTGGAACATCGGGTCGGGCGCGTCACGGAAGTCGGTGCTGGAGATGTTCTCGGGACCACCGAAGACGTACCCGTCGGTGAAGAGGATCTCGCCGAAGGTCTCCGCGGCCGCCGTGATCTCGGGCGACGCGAACGGGACGCTGTGGTCGACCCAGCCGTCGTAGACGTCCGGGCCGGCCTGGCGCAGGACGATGTCCTCCATCCAGTCGGTCGCCGGCCACCCGGTGGTCGCCTCCGAGCCGGTGCCGATGCACCACGGCGCCTTGCCGTCCGCCACGATCTGGTCGGACAGCGCGATCAGGTCCTCCCACGTCTCGGGGATCTCGTACCCGGCCCCCTCGAACTCGGGCACGTTGTACCAGATCGCCGACTTGAAGTTGATCGTGTCGGGGAAGCCGTAGTGCTTGCCTTCGAACTCGCCCAGCGACACGAGGTACTCACCGTACTGTTCCTCGAGCGCGGCGATGTCGATGCCCAGGTCCTCGAGCGCGATCGCGTTGCCCTGCTGCGCCTGCTCGATCACGGCGCCCGGCTGTGGGAAGAAGCCGATGTCCGGTGGCGTGCCGCCCTCGATCTGGATGATGACGTTCTGCTCGAACGAGTCGGAGCCGGTGTAGGTGGCGACGAAGTCGGCCCGCTCGTTGACGCCCTGGTCGATGACCGCCTGGATGGCCTCGCCGTCGGTACCGGTCGCCGCGCCGGCGATCTGGACCTGGCCGATGTTCGCCTCCTCCTGCACGGCCGCGTCACCGCCGCCCCCGCCCTCGCCGGAACCGGCCTCGAAGATGTTGATGGTGCATCCCGCCATCAGGAGCACCATCACGCCCAACGCCGCCGCGGTCCGACCACTCACCTTCATGACCCATCTCCTGTCGGCTCGGATCCAGCACCGGCAGGACACCGGCCATGGCCAGAGCATGGTCGCCGTCGCGTCTCACGATGGAAACGCTCTCAGGATGTGAACGTAGGTGGTACGCAACAGCACTGTCAATGCTGAAAGCGCTACCTGGTGCACATGTCGTAGCTATGGCGAGATGCCTCGTCGCGACCTGCCGCAGCGCGTCCGACCGGCGGCGTCAGTCGCCCCCGGCGCCGAACGTAGCGCCGCGGCGATCGCGCCCTCTGAGACCCCCAGAACACGCGCTGACGCGCAGGACCGGGGTCGGCGTGATCGGTGCACAGCATGTCGACCACCAGTGACGCCGAGTCCGACGACGTCGCGAAGAGGATCGCCGCGATCAGCACCGACAGGCCCTGGACCAGCCATCGGGTGCCTCCCCCGACCACGATCGTCGGGCTCTTTACGCAGCCGGCCGACCACCATACGCTGCGAAGGGAAGACGACGAGCGGGAAGGAGGCCGGCGGACCCGATGGTGGACGGTGCAGGCGACGGACCACGGCTGCCGTTCACCACCGAGGAGTACGCCGACCGCCTCGACCGCGTCCGCGCGGCGATGGATGCCGCCGGCATCGATGTCCTCGTCGCCACCGACCCGTCGAACATGGCGTGGCTGACCGGCTACGACGGCTGGTCGTTCTACGTCCACCAGGCGGTCGTCGTCGGTCCCGACGGCCAGCCGCTGTGGTGGGGCCGGCGGATGGACGTCAACGGCGCGATGCGCACCGCCTGGATCGACCACGACCGCATGATCGGCTACCCCGACGACCTCGTGCAGTCGAGGACGGGCCACCCCCACGCCCACCTGGCGGACGTCCTCGCCGACCACGGGTGGGCCGGCGCCCGGATCGGGGTCGAGCTCGACAACTACTACTACTCGGCCGCGGCGCACCAGCACCTGACCGCCGGCCTGCCCGGGGCGACGTTCCTCGACGCCACCTGCCTGGTCAACTGGCAGCGCGCGGTCAAGTCGGAACGTGAGCTGACGTACATGCGTCGTGCCGCGCGGATCGTCGAGGCGATGCACCAGCGGATCGTCGAGCTGATCGAGCCGGGCATGCGCAAGAACGCCCTCGTCGCCGAGATCCTCCACACGGGCGCGGTCGGCGCCGAGGGCCACGGCGGCGACTACCCGGCGATCGTCCCGCTGCTGCCCAGCGGCGCCGACGCGTCCGCGCCGCACCTGACGTGGGACGACCGGCCCCTGCGGACGGGGGAGGCCACGTTCTTCGAGATCGCGGGCTGCCACCGTCGGTACCACGCGCCACTGTCGCGGACCATCTTCCTCGGCGAACCGCCGGACGAGCTGCTGCGCGCCGAGGCCGCCGTGGCCGAGGGGCTGCAGGCCGGCATCGAGGCCGCCCGGGCCGGCAACCGCGCCTGCGACATCGCCAGCGCCTTCTATGCGGTGCTGGCGCGGTTCGGCATCGAGCGCTCCGGGCGTTGCGGCTACCCGATCGGGTTGAGCTACCCGCCGGACTGGGGCGAGCGGACGATCAGCATCCGACCGACCGACGACTCGGTGCTCGAGCCCGGCATGACCTTCCACTTCATGCCGGGCCTGTGGATGGCCGACTGGGGCTTCGAGCTGACCGAGAGCATCCTGATCCGCGACGAGGGTCCCGCCGAGCTGCTCGCCGACCACCCCCGCCGACTGTTCGTGAAGCCATGACCCTCGACGCCGCGCTCGCCATCCTCGACGACCTCGTGGCCTTCCCCACCGTCACGGCGGACTCCAACCTCGACCTCGTCGACCACGCGGCCGACCGGCTCGACGGGACGGCCGCCGACGTGACGCTGACCTACAGCGACGACGGCGCCAAGGCGAACCTGTTCGCCACCATCGGTCCCGTGGTCGACGGCGGCGTGGTGCTGTCGGGCCACACGGACGTCGTGCCGGCCGACCCGACGGGCTGGCACAGCGACCCGTTCGTCGCGACGCACCGCGACGGCCGCGTCTACGGGCGGGGCACCGCCGACATGAAGGGCTTCATCGCGTGCGTGCTCGCACTCGCGCCGGAGCTGGCCGCCGGCGGGCTGCGCCGGCCCGTGCACGTGGCGCTGACGTTCGACGAGGAGGTCGGCTTCCGCGGGGCACCCGTGCTGCTCGACGAGCTCGGGCGCACCGGCCCCGTCCCGGCGGCCGCCATCGTCGGCGAACCGACGTGCCTGGACATCATCGCGGCCCACAAGGGCTGCTACGAGTACACGACCACCTTCACCGGGACCGAGGGGCATGGCTCGACGCCCGACCGGTCCGTCAACGCCGTCGAGCACGCCGCCCGCTTCGTGGCGCGCCT
This sequence comes from uncultured Actinomycetota bacterium, assembly GCA_964450395.1. Classification (GTDB taxonomy): domain Bacteria; phylum Actinomycetota; class Nitriliruptoria; order Euzebyales; family JAHELV01; genus JAHELV01. Next base: position 23,368 of record CAYVGE010000019.1, on the reverse strand, counting down.
GGTCGAGCTGCGTGCCCAGCTGGCGGACCGGGCACCCGCCGACAGCCCGTTCGACCCGCCCGCCAGCACACTGAGCGTCGGGACCATCCGGGGTGGCACGGCGCGCAACATCGTCGCGGGGTCCTGCAGCGTCGAGTGGGAGCTGCGCCCCGTGCAGGTCGCCGACGCCGAACTGGTGCGCGCCGCGGTGGCGGCGTTCGAGCGCGATCTGACCGCCGAGGTGGCCGCCCACCCCGACGCCGGCATGGCCACCGAAGCGGTCTGCGAGGTCGACGGCCTCGAACCGGCCCCCGACTCCGAGGCGATGCGCCTGGGGCGCGAGTTGCTCGACGACCCCGCGATCGACGTCGTGTCGTTCGGCACCGAGGCGGGGCTCTACCAGCAGGCGGGGATCCCCGCGATCGTGTGTGGCCCGGGCCGCATCGACGTCGCCCACCAGCCCGACGAGTACGTACCGGTCGGCGATCTCGAGGCGTGCCTGGCCATGCTGCGCCGGCTGGGCGCCCGACTGGCGGGCTGAGCGTCAGGCGGTGTGGGTGCGGCCGCCGTCGACGCGCGGGTTCAGCCGGTGACGTCGGCCGTCCGCCGCGTGCCGGTCCTGGTGGGCGCTGCACGGCTCGGTGCGGGTGGCACCATCGTCGCATGCAGCGGATCTCGACGACCGTCGTGGCGCTCGCGGGTGTCGACGCGGCGCGCCGGGCCCGCGAGGCCGGGACGTTCGGCAACGTGCTGGCCGTCGTGCCCGAGGAGCACGATCCGGTGGAGCGCGCCGTGACCGCATGGGCCGGCGCGGCCAGCTCGTCACGCACCTACGTGGTGCACGATGCCGACCCGCTGGCCGCTGTCGCCCGCAGCTGGGTCGCGCTCTACGACGGCACCGGGCTGCGCGGGGAGCTCGAGACCGCCGTCGCCGCGGTCACCGCGCGGTGGCGGAGCCGGTCGGTCGAGCTGCCGGACTACTACCTGGTCCTCGACGCCGAGCACCTGCCCGCCACGGTGCGCCACTGGTTCCTGGGCGTGCTCCGTGACGCCGCGCCGGCCCGGGTCGTGCCCGTCCAGCCATCGACGGCCGCGGTCGGCCGGGCGCTCGCCCGTCTGCCAGCGGGGCGCTGGTGGCCGGACCTGCCGGACCTGCTGGAGGGCATCGACGCGGTCGCCCCCGACGCGGTGGACACCGCGCCGGCGTCCCCGCCCCCGCAGCCGCTGCGCTCCTGAAGCCGGACGTGGTGCTTGCTGTGGGTCAGGCCCCGGGCGTCGGGGCGTCCAGGAAGGTCAGCACGACGTCGCGGACCAGATCGGTGCGGGCGAGCCCGAAGAAGTGGGTGGTGCCCGGGAACACCGCCAGCTGCGAGGCGGGGACCCCGACGAAGTCGCCGTTGACGTCGCCGCCGCGCAGCTGCAGGAACCGCACGGCGTGGTCGAGTCGGACGGCGTCGCAGTCGCCCACGGTGATCAGGGTCGGCGCGGCGATGCCGCGGATGTCGTCGTCGGACCAGCCGGAGAAGCCGTGGTCGAACGTGCCGAGCTTGTCGAGCAGGTCCTGCAGGCGGTCGGGGTGTGGCGACTTGGCGCGGTAGCTCTCCTCCATGGGGGTGCCGGCGATCATGTCGACGGTCATCGCTCCCACCGCCTCGGTGTTCTCCGGGCGGTCGCCGTCGGGGTGGAACGACACGGACGACACGATCGCCTTGCGGATCAGCTCGGGATGGCGGATCGCCAGGTGCAGGGCCACACCGCCGCCGACGCTGAAGCCGAAGACGTCGGCGTGCGCCACATCGAGGTGCTGCAACAGGCCGACGACGTCGGAGGCCAGGTCGGCGCAGGTCAGCGGCCGGTCGATGTCGTTGGTGCGTCCGTGTCCCTGGAAGTCGGCGGCGATGACCTGGCGGGTCGCGGCCAGGCTGGGGAGCAGCTGGCCGAACTGCAGGTCGATGTCGAACAGCCCGCCGTGCAGCAGGACCAACGGCGTCCGGCCTGTCCCGTGGATCTCGTAGTACATCTGCAGCCCGTTGACCGGGGCGTACCCGGACCGGGCTGCGGACGACGCGTGGGTGGTCTGACCGGTCACCTGTGTGTCCTCGGTTCGCGGCGGCGGACGCATGGAGACAGCGGCGCACGCCAGGGTGGGGACCGAGCGTGCACGGTGGGACCCCCGGGTGCAAGTGGACCGCGACGCCACGTCCGTCCGACGGCGTAGGCTCTCGTCGACCTGATCGGAGGCCGTCGGAGGTGACGACGCGATGAAGGACCAGCACGACACGGACCTCGTCGTGCTGCACATGCTGCGGTGCTGCGGGTCCGTCTCGACGGAGCGACTGTCCGCGTTGGTCGGCCCGTCGACGTCGATCGACGTGGAGGACGTCATCCTCGATCTCGCCACGCGGGGTCTGGTCACCCACGGCCGTGGGGTGTTCGGTGGCTGGCAGCTGACCGGTGCCGGCCGTGCCGCCGATGCCGAGTGGATCGCGCTGGAGCTCGACCGCGCGGACGTGCGTGCTGAGGTCCGGGCCGCCTACGACGACTTCCTCGCCCTCAACCCGCGCGCGCTCGACATCTGCAGCGCGTGGCAGGTGCGCAGCTTCGACCCCCTGGTCATCAACGACCACACCGACAGGCGGCATGACGCCGGCGTGCTGCGACGGCTCGCCACGCTCGACGCGGACGCCCAGGCCGTGTGTGCTCGACTTGCTGCCAGACTGCACCGCTTCGCGCAGTACGGCCCGCGCCTGGCCTCCGCGCTCGATCGGGCCAGGAAGGGCGAGCTGGACCAGGTCGCGGACGGCCTCGACTCCTACCACACCGTCTGGTGCCAGCTGCACGAGGACCTGCTCGTCACCCTCGGCATCGACCGGTGGAGAAGCTGACCCGCTGCCTCCACGGTGGGCGCTGCGGGGGTCACGGTCACCCCGTGGCGGTCAGCGCCCGATCCAGGTCGGCCGCGAGCGCGTCGGAGCCCTCGAGCCCCACCGACAGGCGCAGCATGCCGGGCAGGATGCCGGCATCGATCCGCTGCTCGGGCGTCATGTTGAAGTGCGACGAGTTGAACGGCAGGCTCGCCAACGTCTCGACCCCGCCCAGGCTGGTCGCTTCGACGGCGACCTCGAGCCGTCGGATCACCTGCAGCGCGCGCTCGTCGCCGCCGGCCAGCACGAGGGTCAGCACGCCGCCGTGCGGTCCCGGCATCACGCGCTCGACGGCGCCGCCGGCGTCCGGGTGGTCGGCGCGGCCCGGGTACACGACGTGGTCGACCCCCGCGTGGTCGGCCATGCAGTCGGCGAGGTCGGCGGCGGCCGAACACGCCTCCCGCAGCCGGACCTCGAAGGTGCGCAGCCCCCGCCACACCAGGAAGGCGGCGTGCGCGTCCATCGCGCCGCCGAAGGTGATGATGCGGCGCTGGATCTCCTCGTGCAGCGCCCGGTCGTCGGTCGTCACCACGCCGGCGATCACGTCGGAGTGCCCGGCGAGGAACTTCGTCGCCGACTCGACGACGACGTCGGCGTCCAGCTCCAGGGGACGGGTGCACATCGGCGTTGCGAAGGTGTTGTCGATCACGACCTTGGCCCCGACGGCGTGGGCGGCCTCGACCACCGGTGGGATGTCGAGCAGGCGCAGCTGTGGGTTCGACAGCGTCTCGCCGTAGACGACCGCCGGGTCGTGCGCGTCGATCGCGGCGCGCCAGGCGTCGACGTCGAAGGCGTTGACGCGCACCACCTCGACGCCGAGCGCCGGCAGGTCGCGCTGCAGCAGATCGTTGGTGTCGCCGTAGACCTGGGTCGCGGCCACGAGGGTGTCGCCGCTGCGCAGCAGCGAGACCAGCGTCGTGGCGATCGCCGCCATGCCGCTGGCGGTCATCAGGCTGTGTGGCGCGCCGTGCAACCGGGCGACCTCGGCCGCCGCCGCGTCGACCGTCGGGTTGTTGAACCGCGAGTACCAGGTCTCGTGGAGGCCACCCGTGCCCTGGATGTCCTCGTAGGCCTGGTCGTCGAGCTCGAAGGTGGTGGTCTGGTAGATGGGTGGGACCACCGGATACGTGCGGGAGGTGTGCTGCCTGCCGGGGCGATGGGGGTTGGGCGACGCCACGCCTGCTCCTTGTTGGTCGGGGCCTGCCCACGCACCGTACCGGAGCCGCCGCCACGTGCGGGGACGATCTCGCCGGCCGGGCGTGCCAGCGCGTGGCACGGCGCGGTCAGGCGCCGCCGAACGCGCTGCGCCGTCGCTGCACCGCGGAGACCATCAGCACGGCCAGGCCGGCCAGTGACAGGCCGACGCCCACCCAGCTCGGCGCGGTCAGCCCCCAGCCGGCCGCGAGCACCACGCCGCCCAGCCAGGCGCCCAGGGCGTTGGCCGCGTTCAGCGACGCGTGGTTGAGCGCCGCGCCCAACGTCTGCGCGTCGCCGGCGACCTGCATCAGCCGCATCTGCAGGTTGACGACCAGCACCGAGCCGAGTGCTGCCGCCAGGAAGACGGTCGCGATGGCGGCGACCGCCTGCTGTGCCGTGACGGTGAAGGCGCCCAGCGTCGCCCCCATGCCCACCGAGCCGACCACCAGCGAGCGCATGATCGACCAGTCCGCCATCCGCCCGGCGATGACGGTGCCGATCGTGCCGCCGATGCCGAACGCGAGCAGGAACCAGGGCACGGCCGATGAGGGCAGGCCGGTGACGTCGGTGACCGTCGGCGCGATGTAGCTGTACATGGCGAACATCCCGCCGAACCCGACGGCGCCGATCAGCAGCGTGTACCAGACCTGCGGCTCGGTGAACGCACGCAGCTCCCGCCGACCGGTGGCGCCGCGGTCCGCCGGCGACGACGGCACGAACGCGATGATCAGCGCGACCGTCAGCACGCCGAGCAGCGCGACCGCCCAGTAGGCGGACCGCCAGCCGACCTCCTGGCCGAGCCACGTCGCGGCTGGGACCCCGACGACGTTGGCCACCGGGAGGCCCAGCATGGTCGCCGACACGGCGCGGCCCCGGTGGTCGGCGTCGACGAGCGCCGCGGCGACCAGCGCCGCCACGCCGAGGTACGCGCCGTGGGGCACGCCGGACAGGAAGCGGGCGCCGGCCAGCAGCCCGTAGCCGGTGGCCAGCGCGCTCGCGGCGTTGCCCGCCGCGAACACCGCGATGAGGCCGAGCAGCAGCCCGCGCCGCGGCAGCCGGGCGCCGTACACCGCGATCGCGGGCGCGCCGACGACGACCCCGAGCGCGTAGGTCGAGATCACGTGGCCCGCCTGCGGGATGGTCACGCCGACGCCGTCGGCGATCTCGGGCAGCAGTCCCATGGTCACGAACTCGGTCGTGCCGATGGCGAAGGCGCCCATTGCCAGCGCCACGGTCGCCAGCGTGACGCGCCGGCGTCCGACGGTGGCGCCGCGTGCCGGGTCGATGGTGGTGGGGGTCGTGGGCACGGGCGGTCCTTCACAACGATCACGGCCGCGTGCGCACGCGGCCGTCGCCGTGGGCAACGCATCGGCGGGTCCCGGTGTTCCACCGTCCGCCACCCCAGGGACCCCGCCCGCACCGACTGCCGACTGCGCGCCCGGACACACCGCCGAGGGCGTACGCTACGACGCCATGGGTGACTCTGGTGCGGCGGCCACGCGTCCGCCACTGCGACTGGCCATGCTCGGCGGGGGACCGGGGTCGTTCATCGGCGACGCCCACCGGCTGGCGGCGAAGCTCGACGGGCGCTACGCGCTGGTCGCCGGCATGTTCTCGACGTCGCCGGACCGCAGCCGTGACCTGGCCGCGCAGCTCGGCGTCGATCCCGCCCGCGCCGGCCACGACGACTGGCGGGCGCTGCTCGACGCGGAGGCGGCGCGGTCCGACGGGGCCGAGGTCGTCAGCGTGGTCACGCCGAACCACCTCCACCACCCGATGGTCCTCGCGGCGCTCGAGCGCGGCTTCGACGTCATCTGCGACAAGCCGCTGACCAACACGATGGACGATGCGCTGGAGCTGCGCCGGGTGGCCAGCGAGCGCGGCCTGGTGCTGGCGGTCACCTACAACTACAGCGGCTACGCGATGGTCCGCCACGCCCGCGCGATGGTCGCGGGCGGCGAGCTCGGCGAGCTGCGTCTGGTCCAGGTCGAGCACGCATCGGGCTGGGCCTCGCGCCTGCTGGAGGCCGAGGGCCACAAGCAGGCGTCGTGGCGCACCGACCCGGCCGCGGCCGGCAGCTCGACCGTCGTGGGGGACCTGGGCGTGCACGCCCACCAGCTGACGCGCTACGTCACGGGTCGGGAGGTCACCGAGGTCGCCGCCGAGCTGTCGACGCTGGTGCCCGGCCGCGGCACCGACGACAACGCCCACATCAACCTGCACCTGACGGACGGGCTGCGCGGCCTGCTGTGGTGCAGCATCGCCGCCACCGGCCACGAGCACGGCCTGCGCATCCGGGTCTACGGTGCGGACGCGGGGCTCGAGTGGCACCAGGAGGACCCCGACCACCTGCACGTGCGGCCGGCCGACGGGCCGCCGCGGCGGCTGTCGCGCGGCGCGGGGTACCTGTCGCCCGAGGCTGCGCGCGCGACCCGCATCGGCCCCGGCCACCCCGAGGGCTTCTTCGAGGCGTTCGCCAACGTGTACACCGACATCGCCGACGCCGTCGTCGAACGCCGCCACGGCGTCCCCGCCGACCCGCTGTCGCGGACCTGGCCGGACGCCGAGGACGGGGTCCGTGGGGTGGCGTTCGTGGAGGCGGCGGTGGAGTCCCACCGAGCGGGTGGTGCCTGGACCGACGCCACGATCCGCCCGGACGCCTAGCCCGCGGCGTAGCGGCGCAGCACGGCCGCCCCGGCGTCGAGCCGGTCGGCCGTGTCGTCCCGACGACGACCGGCGCCGCGGTGCGTCCAACGGCCCGATGGACCCGGGTCCATCGGCCCGGCCGGGGCGCCGGGGCCGGACCATGCTGAGGGTGACCCAGAGGAGGGCAGCACCATGGCGGTCGACGCGAACTCGAGGATCCGCGTGCTGAGCGACGCCGAGTGCTGGCAGCGGCTGGCCGAGCACCCCGCCGGCATCGGCCGGGTCGGCACCGGCGGCCCGAGCCCCGACATCCTGCCCGTCACCTACGTCCTCGACGGGCACAGCGTGGTGTTCCGCACCGGGCAGGGCCGCAAGCTGGCCGCGATCGGCGCGCAGGAGCGGATCGCGTTCGAGGTCGACGACGTCGATGCCGCACGCCGCACGGGGTGGAGCGTCGTGCTGCGCGGCTTCGCCGAGCGCGTCACCGACCCCGAGGAGATCGCCCGCCTCGACGCGCTGGGGCTGCAGCCGTGGGATCCGTCGCCCAAGGGCGCCGTCGTGCGCATCGCCACCCGGATGGTCGACGGCCGCGAGATCTCGTGATCGCCGTCGGTCGTCCCGACCATGAGAGGAGCCACCGTCGTGGAGGTCCGTGAGGCAATGACCCGCCGGGTGGTGACCGTGCCGCCCACGACCGACGTCCTGACCGCCCTGCGATTGCTGCGCAGCCACCGCATCCGCCACCTGCCCGTCGTCGAAGACGGCGCGCTGGTCGGCATCGTCAGCGACCGCGACCTGGCGCCGGCGTGGCGCGACCGCACGCAGCCGCGGCACCTGGTGCGCGACGTGATGTCGACGCCGGTGCAGTGGGCGTGGCCCGGCGATGACCTGCTCGCCGCCGCGCGCCAGATGCTGGCGTGGAAGATCAGTGCGCTGCCGGTCGTCGAGCGCCAGCGCGTGATCGGCATCGTCACGACGACCGACTGCCTGGAGGCCATGCTGCTCGAGCAGGAGCGACGGCGCCCGACGGCGAGTGAGCGGCGCGCCGGCGCCGAGCACTGACGCGCAGGTGCCCTGGTGTCAGTCGGACGACTCGAGTCGGGCGCGGTGATCCGCGAGGTAGGCGGCGGCCTCGGCACGCCGCGACATGTGCAGCTTGGCCAGGATCGACGACACGTAGTTCTTGATCGTCTTCTCGGCCAGGCCGATGCGCTCACCGATCGCCCGGTTGGTCATGCCGTCGGCGATCATCTCGACGATGCGCAGCTCGGTGGGTGTCAGCCGCGCCAGCCGCGCGTCGCCGCTGGTCTCGGGGTGGCGGAGCCGCTCGAGGACCCGTGCGGTGACGGCCGGGTCGAGCAGGGACTCGCCGGTGGCGACACGGCGGATGCCGTCGACGAGGTCGGTGCCGCGGATCTGCTTGAGCACGTAGCCGGCCGCGCCGGCCATGATCGAGTCGAACAGCGCCTGGTCGTCGGAGAACGACGTGAGCATGAGCACGGCCATGTGGGGATGCTCGGTCCGCAGGTCGCGGCAGACCTCGACACCGGACCGGTCCGGGAGGCGGACGTCGAGCACGACCACGTCGGGGTGGTACGACCGTGCGCGGAGCACCGCGTCGGCGGCGGTGGCAGCTTCCGCGACCACGGTGAGGTCGTCGTTGGCCTCGATCAGCGCGCGCAGGCCCGCGCGCACGACCTCGTGGTCATCGACCAGCATCACCCTGGTCGCCCGGCCCTCGTCCCCGGTCGCGTCATCCATCCGCATCGATCCCAGCTGCCGCCGTGCCGATAACCTACCTCCACGTCCCCGGAACAGGGAGTGGAGTGGACAGCGACGACGACCGGGTGGTGGCGCGGCTGGGCGCCGCCGCGCTGCGGATCGCCAGCGGGCTCGAGCTGTCGGAGGTGCTGCAGCACGTCGTGGAGGCGGCGGCGGCACTGCTCGACGCCCGCTACGCGGCGCTCGGCGTGATCGGCGAGGGCGACACCCTCGCGGAGTTCGTGCACACCGGCTTCGACGGGGACCTCGAGCGGGTCGGCCACCTGCCGAAGGGCCTGGGCATCCTCGGCCTGCTGATCCGCGACGCGCGGCCCCTGCGCCTCGACGACCTGACCGCGCACCCCCAGGCGGTCGGCTTCCCCGACGGCCACCCGACGATGCGGTCCTTCGTCGGGGTGCCGATCCGGGTGCGCGACCGCGTCTACGGCAACCTGTACGTCACCGAGAAGCATGGCGGGCGTGCCTTCACGGCGGGCGACGAGGAACTGGCGCTGACCCTCGCCGCCGCGGCCGGTGCGGCCGTCGACAACGCGTTCCTGTACGGCGCGACCCGGCGACGCGAACGGTCCCTGGACGCCCTGCGGAAGATCTCCGGCGAGCTGCTCAGCGGGACCGACGGCGGCCGGGTGCTCGACATGGTCACCGACCGGGCGCGCGAGCTGCTCGAGGGCGCCGCGGCGTCGCTGTACGTCCCGCTGGCCGCCCCGGGTGACGACCACCTCGTCGTGCGCGCCGCATCGGGCGACGCCGTCGGCGGGCTGGTCGGCGCGGTGGTCCCGGCCGACAGCTCGCTGGCCGGCGAGGTCATGCGCGCGGGACGGCCCACGGTCACCGACGTGGTGCCCGACGAGCTGGTGACCGCCGTCGGGACGACCCCCGTGACGGCGGTCGGTGTGCCGCTGCTGGTCCGCGGTGCCCCCTTCGGGGCGTTGATCGTCGCCGCGCCGCACCTCGACGACGACGCCCTGCGCCTGGTCGAGACCTTCGCCAACCACGCCAGCGTGATGGTCGAGTACTCCCGTGCGCGCACCGAGCTGGAGCGGCTGCTGGTGATCGAGGAGCGCGAGCGGATCGGGCGCGACCTGCACGACACCGTGATCCAGCAGCTGTTCGCGGCAGGCCTGCAGCTGCAGGCGCTCGCCGGTCGGCGGGAGCACGACGACCCGCAGCTGGCGCAGGTGCTCGGTGGCCTGGTGGACGGCCTCGATGACATCATCACCCAGATCCGCGCCACGATCTTCGCGCTCCAGCCGCCCGCGCTGAGCGGGGACGACGACGCGGTGTCGACGGACCGCCTCCACGAGCTGGTGGCGGGGATCGTCGGCGAGTCGTCCCGCGCGCTGGGCTTCCAGCCGGAGCTCGTGCTGCCCGGCGACACCGACGTCCGGGTGCCCGGTACCGTCGCTGCGCACCTGCTGGTGGTGGTGCGCGAGGCGTTGAGCAACGTCGCCCGGCACGCCGCGGCCACCGAGGCGACCGTCACGGTCGAGCTGGGCGAGGAGGTCGTGGTGCGCGTGTACGACAACGGGATCGGGATCCCCGCGGCGGTCCCTCCCGGGGGCAACGGTCTGGACAACCTGCGGCACCGCGCCGAGACGCTCGGCGGCCGGTTCGCGGTGGAGTCGCGGCTGGAGGGCGGCACCGTGCTCGAGTGGCGCGTCGGGCCGATCGGCCCGAACGCGAGCTGACCGGCGGCCGCCGCCCCGGAGGTGGTGCGAGCCGGGGGGAGCGGCGCCACGAGCTCGGGGGTCAGCGGCCGGGCGGCGTGAGGTCGATCAGCGGCCACCGTGGTGGCCAGCACCTTGGCGCTCGTCATGATGGCCCACATGCGGACCTCCCTGGACCTGTGGTCGTTCCTGGACCGGTGGTTCCGGCGCAGCCCCGCCGGCGTGATCCTGCTGGGCGGCCTGGTGGCGCTCAGCGTGCTCGGCCAGGCCTTCGGCGAGACCACCGAGGCGGTCGTGGCCCGCGACGACATCGCCGCGCTGGACGATCCCGTCACCCGCTGGCTGGTCCTGCGCCGCCAGCCGTGGCTGACCGGGCTCATGCTGGGCGTGACCGAGCTCGGGTCGACGTTGTTCGTCGTGCTGCTGCTTGTGGCGGTCACCGCCCTGCTGCTGGCGCACCGCCGGTCGTGGGCCGAGATCGTGGTGGTGCCCGTGAGCAGCGCCGGCGCGGCCGCGCTGGTGGTGATCGTCAAGCTCGCGATCGCCCGTCCGCGCCCCTCCGTGGGCGAGATCGTCGCGACCGCCGGCGGCTTCTCGTTCCCCTCCGGGCACAGCGCCCAGGCGGTGGCGTGCTACGGCGCGCTGGCCTGGCTGATCGCCCACATCACGGTGACCCGCCGCAGCACGGTGCTGGCATGGACGGGGGCGGCCGTGGTCGCCCTGGCCATCGGATTCTCACGGCTGTACCTGGGGGTCCACTGGTTGTCGGACGTGGTCGGCGGCTTCGTGCTGGGCGCGGCCTGGCTATCGGTCACCCTGTCGGCCGTCGCCGTGTGGCGGCGGTCGCCGTGGGCGACCCGACGGCCGCGCGAGGGTGACACCGCGGGGCGGTGATCCGCGGGCCGTCGCGGCGCGCAGGCCGTCCCGCGTCGCCGGGCCTCTGCATTGGCACCGCTGCACGGCTGCGGCACGACACACGACGAGCCCGGACTCGGTGTCCGGGCTCGTCGACCTGCGTGCTGCGCGTGATCAGGCGTCGATGGCCTCGCGCCGCTCGCCGCTGGAGATCGACACCTTGTGCGGCTTGGCCTCCGGGCGGATCGGGATGGTGACCTCGAGCACGCCGTGGTCGTAGTGGGCCTCGACGTTGCCGGCGTCCAACCGCTCGCCGAGTCGCACCTGCCGGCTGTGGGTGCCGGTCGGGCGCTCGCGGACCAGCCAGTTGACGCCTTCGGTCTGCTCGACCGGCCGCTCCGCCGTGACGGTCAGTGTGCCGTGCTCGACGGTGACGTCGACCGCGTCGGGGTCGGCGCCCGCCAGGTCGAACCGCAGTGTGTAGACGCCCTCCTTCTCGAAGGCGTCCATCGGCATCTGCCCGCCCGAACGCAGCCGGCCGCCGAACGGGCCGAACACTCGGTCGAAGTCTTCGAACGGATCTACGAACCGTGCCACAGCTGTACCTCCTTGATGCAACGACGTGGGGGGTGTCGGTGTACCTGTTGGCAATGGACATCCGATACAAGGCCAACTATAAAACCTGATAGCGCTACTAGCAACCTTATCCGTGTCAACAGTGGCGGACAGTATGGTGTGGACATGAACCTGGACCCGGACACCGACGGTCGTGCGTTCCGACCGATCGGGTGGTGGGCGCGCCTGCTGGACGAACGCATCACGGCGGGGATGACCCGTGTCCTCGCCGCGTGGTCGCTCGACCGGCTCGGGTGGCAGGTCCTCAACCTGACCGCACGTGCCGCCCCGATCGACCGGGCCACGCTGGTCACGGGGCTCGCGCCGTTCGCCTCCGCGGAGCGGGTGGGTCTCGTGGTCGACGAGCTGCACCGCCGTGGGTGGCTGGCCCCAGGGGCGATCGCGGCGGCGCTGACCGCCGGGCGGACCACGGTCGTGCTGACACCTGAGGGCCGCACGACCCACCGTGCCATGGTCGCCGCGATCGAGGCCTTCCGGGACCGGATGCGCGCGGGCGTCACGCCCGAGGAATACGCCACCACGGTCGCCACGTTGCGGCGGATGTCCGAGAACCTGACACCACCGCCGACCGGAGCTGCACCACCATGACCGTCGAGATCGCCGTGACCGGCGCGACCGGGGGCCTGGGCGGCCGCGTCGCGCAGCACCTCGCCGACCGGGGGATGCCCCAACGACTGGTGGTCAGGGGCGACGCCTCGCGCGCACCCGAGCTGCCGGGTGCCGAGGTCGCCGTGGCCGAGTACCGCGACGGCGACGCCATGCGGGCGGCGTTCGACGGCGTGCGCAGCGTGTTCCTGGTCTCGGCGGCTGAGTCGGCCGACCGGGTCGCCGAGCACCGCACGGCCATCGACGCCGCGGTCGCCGCGGGCGTCGAGCGCGTCGTCTACACGTCGTTCGTGGGGGCCTCCCCGGATGCGACCTTCACCTTCGGACGGGACCACTACCACACCGAGGAGCACCTGCGTGCCTCGGGCCTGACGAAGGTCATGCTGCGCGACAACCTGTACACCGACTTCCTGCCGTTCATGGCCGGTGACGAGGGCGAGATCCGTGGACCCGCGGGTGACGGCCGCTTCGCCCCGGTGACCCGCGACGACATCGGCGAGGTCGCGACCGCGGTGCTGGTCGACGAGGCCCACGACGGGACGGCGCTGGACCTCACGGGCCCCGAGCTGCTCACCATGGCCGACGCGGCCGCGCTGCTGACCGAGGTGACCGGGTCGCCGGTGCGCTTCGTCGACGAGACGGTCGAGGAGGCCTACGCCTCGCGGGCGCACCACGGCGCGCCCGACTACGAGGTCACCGGCTGGGTCACGTCCTACCTGGGCATCAAGGCCGGCGAATTCGCGGTGCTGTCCGACGCGGTCGAACGCGTCATCGGCCGGCCGGCGACCTCGCCCCGCACCTGGCTGGAGCGGCACGCCGCGGGCGGCTGACGGCGACGCGGCCGCCAGCGGGGACGCGCCGACGGGCGGCTCCCGGCGACGGGCGCACGCCGTGGCGTCGACAGCTGCCCACGGCGGTGCGAGGATCGCGCCACGCACCGGTGCGACGAGGAAGGTCTGCGATGACGCACCACGAGCGGGACGGTGGCTTCGGCTCCGTGGTCTCGCTGATCGGGTTCGCCCTGCTGGTCGCCGCTGTGGTCCGCGAGCTGCGCACGCCGGCGGACGACCGGCGGTGGTACGGGCGGGTCGTCGGCGTGCCCTATGACCTGCGGCCGCCGTCGCTCGCACGCGAGAAGGCCGCCTGGTGGAACCCGGACGACCCGCGGCTGTTCACGCCACGCGGCTTCGGCGTCGGGTGGGCGGTGAACCTGGCCCGCGTCCGCCGACTGCTGACGGGCGCGTAGCGGGCGTCGGCCCCGGCGGCGTGCATCGGCCCCCGCCCGGTCGCGGTCAGCAGGCCCCGTCGCAACCGCCCTCCCATCCGGCGAGCGTCGCGATCATCACGCGAGCGCCGGGATATATCGTGACGGTGGCGTGAGGATCGCGGCGTTCGCCGGCCGACCGGGCACAGGAGCACACCGCGTATGACCGAGGAGCTGCTGGGGACCGTCTCGCGGCTGCAGGTGCAGCGTGAGGCGCTCAAGCAGGGCACGGCGCCCCACCGCTGGTACGAGCCGGCCAACATCGTCACGGTGCCGGCGATCCGCGTCGACGGTGACGGTGCGGTCGGGCTGACCGACGACGGCGACGAGGTCGTCGACGTCCACAACGCCCGCCACCCCCGGTGCCGCGACCGGCGCGGGACCCGTGGCGTGTCGGTCATGGCGTCCGCCGACTACGCGCACCTGCGCGGTTGGCACGGCGACCACCTGACCGATGGCGTCGCCGGCGAGACGATCACGGTCGCCGGCGGGCCGCTGCGGAACCGGGACCTGGGTGCCGGCCTGGTCGTCGAGACCGGCCACGGCCGCGTCCCACTGGTCGGGGTCCGTCCCGCCACCCCGTGTGTCGAGTTCACCGGCTTCGTCCTCCAGCGGCCGCGCGGCGCCGGCGTCGACGACACCATGCTCGCGACGCTGGAGACCCTGGATCACGGCGCCCGCGGCTTCGTGTGCGCGGCCGATGCCGAGGGGACGATCGCCGTCGGCGACCGGGTGTACCTGCTGGCCGGATGAGATGCGGTCGCGGTCACACGATCGGTGGCCGCCCCAGGCGAGTCATCCGCCCGACGGTGCGCCACGAGATCGGCCGTCGCGGTCCGCGCTCGTGGCGGAACCCGTCGACGAAGCCGCGCAGCGACGGGCCCACCCCGCTGCCCCGGGCGCGCACCAGCGTGGCCGTGGTCCACAGGCCCAGGTACAGCACCGCGACCGGCCACGGCAGGTGTCGGCGGGCCAGCAGCACCCGGTTGCGCGCCGTGAGGTAGTGGTACCGCCGGTGGCGGCCGGGCGCAGTCGCCGGGTGGTGGATGGCCAGGTCGCCGGCGTAGCGGATCCGCCAGCCCGCGTCCAGCGCGCGCCACGCCAGGCTGGTCTCCTCGTGGGCGTACAGGAAGTCGTCCGGCAGCCAGCCCACCTCGTCGAACACCGCGCGGCGCACGATGCAGGCGCCGCCCAGGAACGTCGTGACCTCCGAGCCGACCGCCGGGTCGCCGACCCGCAGCCGTGGGACGTGCCGGCGGGCCGGGGGCCGTCCGTCGGGATCGATGATGCGCAGCGACACGATGCCCAGCCGCGACTCGTCGGTGAAGCGCTCGACCGCGCGGCACAGCATGTCGTCGCCGACCAGCCAGGCGTCGTCGTCGAGGAAGAGCAGCAGGTCGCCAGCGACGCGCCGGGCGCCCTCGTTGCGCCCGCCGGGGATCCCCAGGTTGCCCCCGGCGGCGTAGGTCCGCGCACCGTCGGGCAGTTCGACCTCCCTGTCGGCGTTGACCACGACCATGCAGTCGACGTCGACGTCGCGCTGATCGAGCACCGAGGTCACCGCGCGGCGCAACTCGTCGGGCCGGTCGGCCATCGTCAGGATCACACAGCCGACCTTCACGGCGCACCGGCGGCGTCGCCGGGGATGCCCCACATGTGCGCAGCCACCTCCTGTGTGTCGCGGTCGGTGCGCCGGTGCGTGCCCGTCCCGGGCCCGGGCGCCGGTGACGGCGGGTGGCCGTCCGGCGTCCCAGGCTAACCCCGGCACGACACAGGGCGACGCAGCCTGCACGGAGCGGACGGTCGTCCGCACCCCTCGTGCGATCGTGCGCGACCCCGTAGCGTAGGGGCCGGCGAGCACCTCCGGCGCGCGGGCACACCGTCTGTCCCGCCGCGACCGGAGGCGACCCGGTGCGGGGGTTGCCATGGCGCAGGCGGCGGTACCCACGGATCCGGTCGGGCCCTTCGGCAACCCCGACGGCTCGCGCGCGGACCTCGACGAGCTGCTCGAGACGTTCGTCGACTTCCGGGGCAACCCCGCCTTCGGGGCACTCGCGACGCGCGCGAGCGATGCGACGGCGCGCATCATCGTCGGGCGCATGGGCGCGGGCAAGACGGTGTACCTGCGCCGCCTGCAGAGCCACCAGCACAAGCAGGCGTCGGTGTTCGCCGGCCACATCCAACAGAACCTCCCCTCGACCGAGGTCATCGTCAAGGCGTGCCAGTGGTTCCCCGACGCCTACCTCACCGAGAAGTGGATGCAGCTGTGGCGCTGCGCGATCCTCCGGTCGCTGGCGTCGCACCTGCTCGCGGACCGCGCGCTGGCGCCGTACCTGACCGAGGAGGAGGACCGGCTGCTGCGGCGGCGCTACCTCGACCTGCTCGACGACGTGCGCCGGCCCCGCGCCGTCTACAGCGAGCTGCGGACGATCGTCAACCGCTGCAACTCCGCCTACGAGCTGACCCGCCTGATGGACGACCAGCGCTGGGATGACCTCGAGGACCTCCTCGCCGAACTGTTGACCGAGACCCCGCCGGTGTTCTTCTACATCGACGCGGTCGACGAGGAGTTCTCGAGCGCGCCGATGTACTGGCTGCGGTGCCAGAAGGGCCTGTTCTTCCAGACCATGCGGATGTTGCGCGACCACCGGCTGGGCACGCGACTGCACATCGTGACCTGCATCCGCGACGTCGTGCTGTCGTCGGTCTACCGCGACGAGCACGCACCGCGCTACGACGGCGAACCGCACATCCGGGTGCTGAGCTGGGCCCGCGGGTCGATCGAGATCCTGTTGCGCGACAAGGTCCGGCGGCTCCCGCCGTCGTACCAGATGGCGCCGGGCGCCAGCGAGGACGAGCTCGCCTGCTGGCTCGGTACCCCGAAGGTGCACAACGAGGCCTGCGGCGTCGACGAGCGCCCCATCGACTACCTGCTGCGCCACACGCGGCTGATCCCCCGTGACGTGGTGTCGCTGGGCAACGCGCTGTGCCGGGAGGTCCTGCGCCAGCGGGCGCTGCGCCGAACGCAGCTGCCGCAGACCGTGCTGCGCCAGGTCGTGGCCCGCGCGGCCAAGCGCTTCGGCAACGCCCAGCTGGCCCAGTGCGCGAACCAGATCGCGGCGGACATGATGCCGCACAACGCGGCGTTGCACGGATACGCCGACGGCTACGTCAGCAGCCTCGAGTACTCGCGGTCGATCCAGGGCGAGCTGCGCGAGCTGATCGGCATGGTCGGCTCGGAACGCTTCGGCTACGCCGACGTCGTCATGCTGCGGCGGGCGGGCGACGAGGTCTTCGATGGGCGGACCGACGTGCCGTCCGTGCTCTGGCAGAACGGCCTGCTGGGCTACACGGACCGCCCGGGCGTCCATCGCTTCTACTCACTGGCCGACATCGACGAGTTCGAGGTGCCCGAGGACGTCGACGAGTACGTCTTCCACCCGGTGGTCCTGGAAGCGGTGCGGTCGGTCACGTCCTCCGGGGAGCTGCCCGTCCATCCCTACGTGCGCGAGTGAGCGCCGGCGCCCGTCGTCAGGCCGGGGCGCCGACCAGGCCGGCGAGCTGATCGCGCGAGGACAGCCCCGCCTTGCGGTAGATCTTGCTCAGGTGGTACTCGATCGTCTTGGTGCTCAGGAACAGCGAGGCGGCGGCCTCGGCGTTGGTGGCGCCCTCGGCCACGACCAGCGCGACCTGGAGCTCCTGGGGCGTCAGGTGCAGCGCGGCGTTGACCCGGTGCGACGTCACGCGCTCGCCCGTGGCCCCGAGCTCCGCCCGGGCACGCTCGGCCCAGGGCGTCGCCCCCAGCTGCTCGAACGTCGCCAACGCGGCCCGGAACCGCACCCGTGCCTCGGCGCGCCGCCGGGTCCGGCGGAGCACCTCGCCGTGGCACAGCGCCGTCCTCGCGCGCTCGAACGGCCACGCCAGCCGGTCGTGCAGGGCCATGGCCTGCTCGAAGTGGGCGGCGGCCCGGTGGGAGCCGTCGAGCAGGCCGCTCACCCGCTCGATCGTCCACGCCGCCCATGCCGACCCCGCCCCGGCCGCCGGGCGCAGGCGGGCATCGACCACGTCGGTCGCCTCGTCGGCGTGGCCGGCCCGCACGAGCGCCTCGGCGAGGTCGCCGTCGGCCAGCATGACCGCCGGCTCGCCGACGCCCAGGCGTTCCTCCTGCTCGCGCACCGGCCGCAGATGTCCGATGGCGCCCTCGATCTCACCCGCGCCGAGGTCCAGCAGCCCGCGGGCGGCGCCCGTGTACAGCGGGATGCAGTCGACGCCGAACCGGGCGGCGAGCTCGTCGGCGCGGTCGAGCTCGGCTTCGGCCGCCGCACGGCGGCCCATCGCGGCGAGCAGGTGACCGTGGAAGAACACGCCGTAGGTGTTGGCCTGGTGGGTCTCCTCGGCCAGCCGCACCGACTCGCTGGCGTGGGCCTCGCCCTGCTGCCAGCGCCCGGTCCGCAGGTCGATCGCCGAGGCCAGGCCGAGGGCGAACGGCAGGACGCCCAGGGCGCTGGAGCGCCGGCAGGCCGCGATCAGCGCGTCGAGCAGCCGCTGCGCGCCGACGAAGTCCTCCAGCCACATGGCGGTCATGGTGACGAAGATCGCCTCCTGCGCGCGCCGCACCGGCGACTGGGTCGCCAACCAGGCACCGATCTCGTCCACCAGCGCCGCGGCACCACGGCGGTCGCCGCGCGTGCCCAGGGCCACCGCGAGCATCGTCCCGGCGATCCGCCGCGTCGAGGCGCGCCCGCCGGCCGCGACGTCCACTGCGCGCTGCGAGATCGCCACCGCCCGCTCGACGTCGGCGACCATGAACGCCGGCACCGCGGCGTCGGCCAGCATGCGCGCCGCCCGGTCCGGGGCGAGGTCGGCGATGGCGATCGCCTCGCGCTCCAGGTGGTCCGACACCCCCACGGGGGCCTCACGCCACATGCGGACGTAGCCGCGCAGGTGCTGCACGTCGGCGCGTGCGATGGGGTCGTCGGTCAGCGCAAGGGCGCGGCTCAGCAGCTCGCCCGACCGGCGCAGCCGCCCGGCGAGCTGCCACGCCTTGGCCGCCAGCGTCAACCGGCGGCCCCGCGTGGTCGGGTCGACGGTCAGCGTGGCGGCACGCTCCATCGCGCGTGCCGCCTCGACGTAGGCGCCGCGGCGCCGGGCGCGCTCGCCCGTCTCGTGCAGCACCTCGGCGACGTCGTCGTCGGGGGCGAGCGTCGCGGTCGCCAGGTGCCAGGCGGCCGCGTCGGCCGCCTGGTCGCCGGTGAAGGTGGCGTAGGCCTCGGCGAGGGCGCGGTGGGCGTCGCAGCGGGTCGCCAGCGCTGTCCGGTGGTACGCCGTCGACCGCAGCAGCGGGTGCTGGAACACGACCCGCTCGCCGTCGACCGTCACGACCGCGTGCTGCTCGGCCGGCCCGAGCGCGGCGATGCCGAGCCCTGCCCGGCCCAGTGCCAGCGCGATCGGTCCCAGCGCCCCGGCCTGGTCGGCGGCGGCGACCGCCAGCGCCGCCCTGGTCGGCTCCGGCAGCGCGTCGAGCCGGCGCTCGAACACCCGCTCCAGGGTCGCCCCCGCCGGCAACGGGGCGCCGGGCGCCAGCAGCTCGCCATCCAGGGCCCGCGGGATCTCGATGAGTGCAAGCGGGTTGCCGGCCGTGACCTCGATCAGCTGCCGGGCGCGGTCGGACGGGACGTCGTGGCCGGCGCTGCGTGCGAGCAGCGCCCTCGCCGCCTCGGCGTCCAGGCCGTCCAGCTGCAGCGTGGGGATGCCGGCGTCGCCGCGCTCGTCGCCGGGGGTCGGTCGGGCTGCCAGCAGCATCGCGATGCCCTCGCCGCGCAGGCGGCGGGCCGTGAACCGCAGCGCCTCGGCCGACGACGGGTCGAGCCAGTGGGCGTCGTCGACGAGCACGACGATGCCCGAGTCCTCGGCGCCGGCGGCCAGGATCCCCAGGGTCGCCGTGCAGATCGTGAAGTGGCCGCCGTCGCTGGCGGGGCCGAGCGCGAGCATGCTCTCCAGCGCCCGGCGCTGGGGGTCGGGCAGCACGGGCAGGCGGTCGACGATGGGCCGCACGATGTCGGACAGCCCGGCGAACGGGATCTCCGACTCCGACTCGTACCCGCACGTGCGCAGCACCCGCAGGTCCGGTGCCTGTGCCGCGGCGTAGTCGAGCAGCGCGCTCTTGCCGATGCCGGGATCCCCGCGGATGACCAGCGCCGCGCTGCCACCGCCGCGCACGTCGTCGAGCACAGCGTCGATCTCGCCGCGCTCATGATCGCGGCCGAACAGGTCGTGCGTGCCCATCCCAGGCCCGAGCAGCCGGTGCGTGTCCCTCCGGCGCCGATGCTAGGGCAGGCCGGGCCCGCTGAGAAGACGTGCGCCGACCCTGGCGTGGCACGGGTCCGACCCTGGTCCGCGGGCGCCGGCATGGGCAGGTGCTGCCCAAAGACCGGGGGTGCCTCCCGACGCGGTCACCCACCCTTGCTCCCTACGTTGCCGCCATCGGCACGAGGGAGGACGTGGTCACGATGGAGGCACAGGTCCAGGAACTGGTCCGGCGCGCGCGGGGCGGCGACGACCGCGCCTGGGAAGAGCTGGTCGAGCGCTTCCGCGGGCTCGTGGCGGCGATCACGCGGGGCTTCCGCCTGTCGCAGAGCGACGCCGCGGACGTCTCCCAGACGACCTGGCTGCGGCTGTTCGAGTCGATCGACCGGGTGCGCGAGCCGGAGCGGCTGGCGGCATGGATCAGCACCACGGTCCGGCGCGAGTGCCTGCGGGTGCTCCGGGCGGCGGCGCGCGAGCTGCCGACGGACCAGGTCGACCGCGGCGAGGTGTCGCCGTCGTTCGACGGGCCGGGTCAGCAGCTGCTGGCAACCGAGGCGCGGGCGACCGTGCAGGACGCGGTGGCCGGCCTCCCGGACCGCCACCGCCGTCTGCTGACGGCACTGTTCGCCGCGCCCCGCCCCTCGTATGCACGGGTCGCCGACCAGCTCGACATGCCGGTCGGCAGCATCGGCCCGACGCGCCAGCGGGCGGTCGAACGTCTGCAGCGCGACCCGCGCGTGCTCGCCCTGGCCGGGTGACGGCGTGGGCCGCCGGCCATGGTGGCCGGTCGGCCGGCGGGCCGTGCGCTCGTGCGGCGGCCGTCGTCCGCACCCTGCCGGCACCGGCGTCAGGACCGCACCGCACCGCATCTGTCCGCTCCGCCGATCCCAGCCCGGTCGAGCACGGCGCGACCCCGTCACGACGGGCCCCCCGGGTGGGCTGCGCGGACCGCGCCGTGCACCACTAGCATTGGGACGCAGGCGCGGCGACTCCCGCCGGCGCCGTCGTTGTCGATCCACCACCCCGGGGTGAGCGCCGCCGTGTCCACCGCGTCCCTGCCCGCCGGCGACCTGGCTGCGGCCGCGGCCAGCAGGCGCACCTTCGCGATCATCAGCCACCCGGACGCCGGCAAGACGACGCTGACCGAGAAGTTCCTGCTGTACGCCGGGGCGGTGCAGGAGGCGGGTGCGGTCAAGTCGCGCAAGCGGTCGCGCACGACCACCAGCGACTGGATGGAGCTCGAGCAGCAGCGCGGCATCTCGATCTCGTCGACGGCGCTGCACTTCTCGTACGGTGGGTGGCACTTCAACCTGCTGGACACGCCGGGCCACGCCGACTTCAGCGAGGACACCTACCGCACGTTGTGCGCCGCGGACGCGGCGGTCATGGTGCTCGACGCGGCGCGCGGGCTCGAGCCGCAGACGCTCAAGCTGTTCCGGGTGTGCCGCGACCGCGGCCTGCCGATCGTCACGTTCGTCAACAAGTGCGACCGCCCGGGGCTGCCACCGCTGGCCCTGCTCGACCAGATCACCAGCGAGATCGGCCTGCGGCCGGTGCCGCTGTCGTGGCCGGTCGCCGACGGGCAGGACTTCGCCGGCATCGTGGACCGCGCGACCGGCGAGCTGGTGCGCTTCGAGCGCACCGCCCACGGCGCGACGGTCGGCGAGGAGCGCAGGGAGCCGCTCGACGCCGCCGATCCGGGCACGTGCCCGTCGGACCGCTGGCAGGCCGCGATCGAGGAGTTGGCGCTGCTGGACCTCGAGGAGATCGACCTCGACCGCGACGCGTTCCTGTCCGGCCACGAGACCCCCGTGTTCTTCGGCTCGGCATTGGCCAACTTCGGGGTCCGGATGCTGCTGGAGCGGTTCGCCGAGCTCGCGCCGTCGCCCGCCGCGCAGCCGGTGGCCGAACCCGACAGCGTCGAGGCGCGCCCGATCGATGCGCCGTTCAGCGGGCTGGTGTTCAAGGTGCAGGCCAACATGGACCCGCGCCACCGCGACCGGGTGGCGTTCATCCGCGTCAACTCGGGTCGCTTCGATCGCGGCATGACCGCGACGCTGGCCCGGACCGGGCGGCCCTTCCAGCTGAAGTACGCCCACCAGCTGTTCGCCAAGGACCGCAACACGGTCGACTCGGCCGTGCCGGGCGACATCGTCGGCGTGGTCAACGCGGCGGGCCTGCAGGTCGGTGACACGCTCTACGACGGGCCGGCCGTCCGCTTCCCGCCGATCCCCACCTTCGCGCCGGAGCGGTTCGCTCTGGTCCGCAACCGCGACACCGGCCGCTACAAGCAGTTCCGGGCTGGGCTGCAGCAGCTCGACGAGGAGGGCGTGGTGCACGTGCTGCACCGACCCGAGTACGGCCTCCAGGAGCCGGTGCTGGCCGGCGTCGGCCAGTTGCAGTTCGAGGTCGCCGAGCACCGCATGGAGCACGAGTTCGGCTGCGCGATCACCCTGTCGCCGGCGCCGTGGGCGCTGGCCAGGCGCATCGACCCCGCCGACGCCGAGCGGCTGCGCGGCGCGCGTCGCATCCAGCTGGTCACCAACCGCCACGGCGAGGTGCTCGTGCTGTTCGAGTCCGAGCACGTGCTGCGCTGGGTCATGGAGGACCACCCCGACGTCGAGCTGCACGAGCTGGGCCACGTGCCCACCCAGCCGGCAGGCGCGCGGTGACCGGCGACGTCGCGGTCCCGTACGGCGAGGTCGTGCTCCTCGACGCCGACGCGCGCGTCGTGGGGCGCATGGACAAGCTGGCGGCGCACCGCAGCCCCACGCCCCACCTGGCCTTCTCGGTCCTGCTGTCCGCCGACGACGGTCGGGTGCTGGTGCAGCGCCGCGCGGCCGGCAAGTACCACTTCGCCGGTCGGTGGTCGAACACCTGCTGCTCCCATCCCCGCCCCGGCGAGCCGCTGCGCGCCGCCGGGCGCCGGCGGACGCGGGAGGAGCTGGGCATCGATCCGGGCCCGCTCGAGGTCCATGGCGCCTTCTGGTACACCGCCCACGATGCCGGCTCGGGGCTCGCCGAGCACGAGTACGACGTCGTGCTCGTCGGACGCCTCGACGGCGCGGTGCCGGACCCCGACCCCGACGAGGTCGCCGCGACCGCGCTGGTCGACCCCGACGAGCTACGGGGTGCCATCGCCGCGCACCCGGACGACCACACCCCCTGGCTGGTGCAGGTCCTCGACGTCGCCCTGGGCGACCCCACCCCCGTCGCCGTCGACGTCCCGCACTGATCCGCGGACGCCGCGGGCGTGCGCGAGCGGTCACCGGCGGTGATCCCCGCACATCGCCTCGCGCCCGTCGGTCGAGGGCCGCGTCGGACGCCGCGGCGCCGTGCCGCTCAGTAGTGGTACGGGAACGCTGACCAGTCGGGGTCGCGCTTCTCGAGGAACGCGTCGCGCCCCTCCTGCGCCTCGTCGGTCATGTAGGCCAGCCGGGTCGCCTCGCCGGCGAACAGCTGCTGGCCGACCAGCCCGTCGTCGGTCAGGTTCATCGCGAGCTTGA
>CAYVGE010000018.1:13778-29427 GCA_964450395.1 uncultured Actinomycetota bacterium | reverse complement strand
CACTGGACCGGCCGGGGGGCGACCTGCTCGCGCCAGCGAGGAGGTCGGGCGGTGAACGTCGACGCCGTCGGCCGCCGCGTCGAGGACCTGCTCGACCAGATCGCGGGCCGGGACGAGGTCGCCGCGGAGCTGACCGAGGAGCTGGTGCGCGAGCTCATGACGCTGTACGGCGCCGGGCTCAGCCGGATCCTCGACCGCCTCCGGGCCCTGGACCCGGCTGCGCCCCGCGGACTGGCCGACGACCCACTGGTGGGCGGCCTGCTCGTGCTGCACGACCTGCACCCCGACGACGTCGGGGCGCGCATCGAGGCCGCGCTCGACGAGGTCCGGCCGTACCTGGCGTCGCACGGCGGCGGGGTCCAGCTGCTCGGCGTGGACGGTGGGGTGGCGCAGCTGCGGCTGGAGGGCAGTTGTGACGGGTGCGGCTCGTCGCAGGTCACGCTGCAGTCGGCGGTCGAGGGGGCCGTGCTCGAGGCGGCGCCCGAGATCGGTCGCATCGAGGTCGACGGCGCGGTCCCGGCCGCCGCCCCGGGGCTGATCCCCGCCGAGTCGCTGGCGCTGCGGCCCCGTCCGACCTCCTGGGAGCCGCTGACCGTCCCCGACGGCGCTCCCGCCGACGGCGTCACGGCGCTGCAGGTCAACGGGTCCCGCCTGGCGGTGGCGCGTCTGGACGGTCAGCTGTACGCGTACCGGGACCGGTGCGCTGCGTGCGGCGCGTCGCTGGACGGCGGTCGCCTCCGCGGTGACCTGCTGGAGTGCCCGACCTGCGCGTGCACGTTCGACGCCCGGCACGCGGGACGGCGGGACGGCGGCGGGGCCGGGCTCGAGCCGGTGCCGCTGCTGGCGGACGAGGGCGGCGTGCGCGTGGCGGTCGGGGCCGGATCGTGACCCGTCGCGGCCTGGCGCGGTTCACCACGGCCCCCGGCCGGCGGACCCCGACCGGGCTGCCGGCACAGCGCAACGTCGCCACCCAGGCGGGGGCGGGGGCGGGGCCCGGCGGCGGGAGGGCGGGAGCGGCGTCCGGCGGTGGGGTGGCGGGACCGCCGCCGGACGTCGCGCCGGAGCTGGCGCAGTTGTTGTCCACCCGCCCGGCGCCCGCGCCGGGCGAGGCCTGCGAGCTGTGCGCCACCCCCGTCACCGACGACCACCGGCACGTGGTCGACCTCGAACGCCGGTCGATGCTGTGCGCCTGCCGCGGGTGCGCGCTGCTGTTCGAGCGCACCGGAGCGGACGCCAGCCCGGTCCCCGCCGGCCGGCCCACCGACGCCCGCCCGCACCGGACCCGCTACCGCACCGTGCCCGATCGGTACCTGCTGATCGCGCCGTTCGCACTGCCGGAGCCCTCGTGGGCGGCGCTGCAAATCCCCGTGGGCATCGCCTTCGTGGTCACCAACACCCAGCTCGACGCCACGGTCGCGTTCTACCCGAGCCCCGGCGGCGCCACGGAGTCCGACCTGCCGCTGGACGCCTGGGCCGACGTGGTCGAGGCCAACCCCGCGCTGCGCGACGTCGAGCCCGACGTCGAGGCGGTGCTCGTGCGCACCGACCGGGACGATCCGACGTGTCACGTCGTGCCCGTCGACCGCTGCTACGAGCTGGTCGGCGCCCTGCGGCTCCACTGGCGGGGGTTCGACGGCGGGTCGGAGGTGCGCGAGCACATCGCCGCGTTCTTCGACGACGTCGGGCGCCGGGCTGGGCGTGGAGCGCAGGCGCGAACATGAGCGGGATCGGGTTCGACGTGATCGGGGCGCGGGCGGACCCTGCCGCCGCTGCGCCGACGGTGCGCTTCGGCCTGCGGATCACCACGCCACCCGACCAGCAGGTCCAGTCGATCCTCCTGCGCTGCCAGCTGCGCATCGAGCCCGCCCGCCGCCGCTACGACGAGGCGACGCAGGCCCGCCTGGTCGAGCTGTTCGGCGAACCCCACCGCTGGTCCGAGACGCTGAAGCCGTTCCAGCTGGCCTTCGTCACCCTGCCGGTCCGCGGGTTCAGCGGCACAGCAGACGTCGACCTGCCCGTCGAGCTCACCTACGACCTCGAGGTCGCGGTCGGCACGTACCTGCACGCCCTGCGGGACGGCACCGTGCCGCTGCTCCTGCTGTTCAGCGGCACGGTCTTCCACCGGACGACCAGCGGACTGCAGGTCGAGCAGATCCCGTGGGACCGTGAGGTCGCGTTCGACCTGCCGGTCGCCGTGTGGCGCGCCGCCCTGGACAGCCAGCACCCCGGCACCGGCTGGCTGCGGGTGCACCGCGACACCATCGATGCGCTGCACGCCTACAAGACCGCGCGCGGGCTGGTGACGTGGGACGACACGCTGACCGACCTGTTGGCGTCGCGCCGAGGAGCGGCTGATCCAGGCGCGGGGGCGACGTCGCCGGTGGGCGGCGGCACCGGCAACGGCCGCCAGACCCCGAGCGCTACCGGCCGCGAGCGGGGCGGGCACCGGCCATGACCGCCACGGCACCGGACCGGCTGGCGCAGGCGCGGCAGGTGGCCGACGCCGTGCTCTACGAGGGCTACGTGCTGTTCCCCTACCGGGCGTCGGCGTTGAAGAACCGCTACCGCTGGCAGTGGGGCGTGGTGGTCCCCCGGGCGCAGGTCGAGCTGGGCGCGAGCGAACCGTCGACGATGTCGTGCCAGGTCCAGCTCCGCGCCGCACCCGGCAGCCGCATCGATGTGACCGCGCGGTTCCTGCACCTGCGCCTGCGCCAGCTCGTCGACGCCGACGGCCGGCCCGTCGACGAGCTCGAGGTCGACGGCGCGCCGATCCCCACGTGGGAGGAGGGCATCGAGCACGAGGTCACCGCCCACGTCACCGCGCTCGAGCGTGACAGCCACGGCCGGGCTGCCGGCGCGGGGCGCCGCGCACGCGAGCGGTTCGTGCTGGAGGCCGGCGAGGAGCGCGAGCGGCTCGGTGCCGCCGGGCTCGCCGTGCGCACCACCTGGGAGGTGACCGGCGAGCTGCGCGTCGACGTCGAACCCGCAGGTGGTGGTGTGTGGACCCTGCGCGCGGCCGTGCACAACGACACCGCGTGGTCCCGACGCCGCGCACCACGCGACGACGTGCTGCGCCGCTCGATCGTGGGCGTCCACGTCCTGGCGCACGCCCACGACGGGACGTTCGCCTCGGTCATCGATCCGCCCGACTGGGCCGCCGACGACCTGAAGCAGCGCGGGCTGCACCCGGTGCTCATCGGGTCCGCGGGGCCTGGTCCCACGACGCACGCGCAGGACCGGCTCCGCCGGACGGCCATCGAAGGGTCGAACGTCGTGCTCGGCGCCCCGATCATCCTGTACGACCACCCACGGATCGCGCCGGAGAGCCCCGGCCCGTCCTTCGACGCGACCGAGGTCGACGAGCTGCTCGCGCTGGCGGTGATGGGACTGACCGACGACGAGAAGCGCCGGGCCCGCGCGACGGACCCCCGCGCGGCCGCGCTGATCGACCGCACCGACACGCTGCCCGCGGCCGTGCAGGAACGGCTGCACGGCGCCATCCGCGAGTGGGGGCACGGCAGCATGGCACCGGAGCCGGCGGCCGGGGTCACCGACGAGGTCCGCGACCTGCTGGGCGTCGGTGAGGAGCCACTGCGTCAGGTCACCGTCGACGGGCACGACGTCGAGGTCGGCGACCGCGTCCGGCTGCGACCACGGCGCCGCGCCGACGCGCACGACCTGTTCGTCGACGGCCGGGTGGCGCTGGTCGAGCGCATCGTGCGCACGGTCGAGGGCGAGACCTACCTGGCGGTCACGGTCGACGACGATCCCGCCGCCGAGCTGCACCGCTGGTACGGCCGGTTCCAGTACTTCGGCGTCGACGAGGTCGAACCGCTGTCCGAGGTCCCGCCCGACCCGCCGGCCCGCGCTCCGGCGGCCGGTCCCGCAACCCCCGAAGGAGGCTGATCGTGGTGGAGAAGTGGATCCTACGGTTCCTGGTGGCGACGATGCTGGCCATCGGCGTCTGGGGTGTCGCCGGCTCGATCGACGACATCAAGCGCTACGTCAAGATCCGCCAGATGTGACGAGGAGGGCGACCATGCCGAACCGACGCGGAACGACGATCGAGCCGCAGGAGCTGGAGCAGGCCAACCCGTTCCCCGCTGGACGCTTCGCCGAGGCGGAGACGCAGGAGCAACGCGGGCCCGAGGGCAGCCGCGACCGGGGGGCGGTGCCCACCCGCTCCCACAGCAGCCGGCCCGACACGTCGACCAACGGCCCGGTCTACTGGACCGGCGTGCACCCGCTGCCGCCGATCGATCCGTCGATGCCGGTCCTCAAGCCGGGCGACCAGGCGGGCTAGCAGCGTGACGCAGCCGCAGGTCCTGGTCGCCGGCGTCGGCAACATCTTCCTGCGCGACGACGCGTTCGGCTCCGAGGTGGCGCGACGGTTGGCGACGCGGCCGCTGCCCGGCCGCGTGCGCGTCCGCGACTACGGCATCGGCGGCATCCACCTCGCCTACGACCTGCTCGGGGAGGTCGATCTGCTGGTGCTGGTCGACGCCCTGCCCCGCGGCGTCGAGCCTGGCACGGTCTCGCTGATCGAGGTCACCGCGGACGACGACGCGTCCGTGGGCACCGTCGACAGCCACGCCATGGATCCCGCCACGGTATTCGCGAGCCTGCGGGGGCTGGGCGGGTCGGTGCCGCCGACGCTGGTCGTCGGCTGCGAGCCGGCGGACGTCAGCGAGGGCATGGGGTTGTCGCCGCAGGTCGAGGCCGCCGTCGAGCCGGCCGTCGACCAGATCCTGGCGCTGCTCGCCGACCGCGCGACGGCCGACGTCCCGGTCGCCGTCGAAGGGGGCTGAGGTGCACGAGATCGGCATCTGCGAGGGCGTGCTCGCGGCGGTCGAGCGCCGCGCGGAGGGCCGGCCCGTCGACGGGTTCACCGTCCGGGTCGGCACGCTGCTGCGGGTCGTGCCCGAGGCCTTCGCCCAGTCGTTCGAGCTCGTCGCCGCGGGGACGGTCGCCGACGGTGCCGAGCCGCAGCTCGAGTTCGTGCCGGTCAGCTGCGTGTGCGAGGCGTGCGGCGGGACCTTCGACTCTGATGACCCCATGCCGATCTGCCCGGCCTGCGACAGCGTCCGGGTCGCACGCTCTGGCGGGGACGACCTCGTGCTGACCGCCATCCGCTACCGGACCATGTGACGAGAGGACCACCATGTGCCTGGGCATCCCCGGACAGGTCGTCGCCTTCCTCGAGGAGACCGACCAGCTGGCCAAGGTCGAGGTGACCGGCGTCAGGCGCAACATCAACATCGGGCTCGTCAAGGACGAGGGCCTCGAGCTCGGCGACTGGGTGCTCATCCACGTCGGCTTCGCCATGTCGATCATCGACGAGGACGAGGCCGCCCGGGCGATGGATGGCCTGAAGCTCCTCGGCGAGCAGTTCGACACCGAGGTCGAGGAGATCGCCGGATCGAGGATCGAATGAGCCGCGGACCCGCAGCCGACGCTCCCCTGCTGCCGATCCTGGGCACGCCGCCGCGGACGGCGCCCGTCACCGGCGCGGCGTGCTCGGTCGACGACGACGGCTGCATCACCTGCGGCGACGTCGCGGTGGCCCTGACCGTCGTCGAGGTCGGCGAGCTCGACGCGCTGTGCCGCGACGACGAGGGCCGCACCGAGCTGGTCGCGACCGAGCTGGTCGGCCCGCTGGCGGTGGGCGACCAGGTGCTGGTGCACGCCAAGGTCGCGCTGGAGCGGCTGGCACCACAGGCGCCCGCGGACCACGCCGGACGCGGCCGCGAGGAGGACACGCATGCGCTTCGTTGACGAGTACCGCGACCCCGACCTCGCCCGGGCGCTGGCGGCGCGCATCGCCGCCCTGGCCGACCCCGGCCGGCACTACAAGATCATGGAGGTCTGCGGCGGGCACACCCACGCGATCTACCGGTTCGGGGTGCACGACTTCCTGCCGGACACCATCGAGCTCGTGCACGGTCCGGGCTGCCCGGTGTGCGTGATCCCGATGGGCCGCGTCGACGACGCCGTCGCGATCGCGGAGGCCCACGCCGACGTGATCATGACGTGCTTCGGCGACATGATGCGCGTGCCAGGCAGCACCGGGTCGTTCCTCGACGCCAACGCGCGCGGTGCCGACATCCGCATGGTCTACTCGCCGCTCGACGCGCTGCGGATCGCGCGCGACAACCCGGACCGGCAGGTCATCTTCTACGCGATCGGGTTCGAGACCACCGCGCCGTCGACGGCGCTGACGCTGGTCCGCGCCAGGCGCGAGGGCATCACCAACTTCTCGGTGTTCTGCAACCACGTCACGATCATCCCGGCGATGAAGGCCATCCTCGACTCGCCGGACCTGCGCCTCGACGCGTTCATCGGCCCCGGCCACGTCTCGACCGTGATCGGCTGCCGGCCGTACGAGTTCGTGCCCGCGCGGCACGGCAAGCCGGTGGTGACGGCGGGGTTCGAGCCGCTCGACGTGCTCGAGTCGATCGCGTGGATCATGCAGCAGTTCGCCGACGGCCGCTGCGAGGTCGAGAACCAGTACGCCCGCGTCGTCCCCTGGGACGGCAACACGCAGGCGCTGGGCGTGATGGCCGACGTCTTCGCGCTGCGCCCCCACTTCGAGTGGCGCGGCCTGGGGTTCATCTCCCACTCGGCGCTGAAGCTGTCGGAGCGCTACGCCGACTTCGACACCGAGCTGCGCTACGAGGTCCCCGGCGTGCGCGTCGCCGACCCCAAGTCGTGCCAGTGCGGTGAGGTGCTCAAGGGCGTGCTCAAGCCGTGGGAGTGCAAGGTCTTCGGGACCGCGTGCACCCCCGAGACGCCGATCGGCACGTGCATGGTCTCGTCGGAGGGCGCCTGCGCCGCCTACTACAACTACGGCCGCTACGCCAAGCAGCGGATGCACGTCGAGGTCTGACACGCGGGCCGGCCCCGGCCGGCCGACGGGAGGCACCGGATGCCCAAGCAGTTCACCGAGACCGAGGTCATCGAGCGCATCGAGGACATGCGCCGCAGGCGGCCGCGGTTCATCGACGAGCGCATCACCATGTCGCACGGCGCGGGCGGCAAGGCGTCCCGCCAGCTGGTCGAGGGGCTGATCGTCCCCCTGCTGGAGAACCCCACGCTGGCCCCGCTGGGCGACGCCGCCATGATCCAGACCGACGACGGCCCGCCGCTGGCGTTCACCACCGACGCCTTCGTCGTCCAGCCGATCCGCTTCCCGGGCGGGTCGATCGGTGAGCTGGCGGTCAACGGGACCGCCAACGACCTGGCGGTCACCGGCGCCCGGCCGCTGTGGCTGTCGGCCGCGATGATCCTGGAGGAGGGGCTGTCGGCCGAGGTCCTCGAGCGGGAGGTCACCGCGATGGGCGAGGCGGCACGCGCCGCCGGCGTCGCCGTGGCCACCGGGGACACCAAGGTCGTGCAGCGCGGCAAGGCCGACGGGATGTACATCACCACCGCGGGCGTGGGACTTCGGGCGCCCGGTGCCGTGCTGGCGCCCCAGCTCATCAGGCCCGGGGACAAGGTGCTGGTGTCGGGCACGATCGGCGACCACGGCGTGGCGATCATGCTCGCCCGCGGCGAGCTGGACATCGACGCCGACGTCCGCAGCGACACCCGGTCGCTGTGGCCGATCGTCGAAGCCGCGCTCGGTGCCTGCGGCGACGCCCTGCACTGCATGCGCGACGCCACCCGCGGGGGCGTTGCGACCGTGCTCAACGAGATCGCGCTGAGCACCCGGCTGGGCGTCGTCATCGACGAGCAGCGGTTGCCGCTGCGCCCCGAGGTCGTCGGCGCGGGCGAGATCCTGGGGATCGACCCGCTCTACGTCGCCAACGAGGGCAAGCTCATCGCCTTCGTCGCCCCGGACGGCGCCGACGCCGCCCTGGAGGCCATGCGCGCGTTGCCGGCCGGCGAGGACGCGGCGATCATCGGCGAGGTCCGCGACGAGCCGGAGGGACGGGTGCTGGGCCGGACCACCTTCGGCGGCCACCGGATGATCGACATGCTCGTCGGCGACCCGCTGCCACGGATCTGCTGACGCCGTTCCGGCAGCTGACGCGGGATCGTCGGCGTGGGGGCATGTGGCGTCGCGACGACGAGTCGCGGTGCAGCTGTCACCGGTCCGTCGTTCCTCCCCGAGCCCCCGACGCCAGCACGGTGACATTGATCGCCTCGTCGCCCCAGGTGCCGGGGACCACCTCGAACGTCACGCGCGAGCCCTCCCGCAGGGTCGTGTGCTCCGGGGTCTGGACCGCCGTGTGATGGAAGTAGAC
Source organism: uncultured Actinomycetota bacterium (assembly GCA_964450395.1). Lineage (GTDB taxonomy): Bacteria > Actinomycetota > Nitriliruptoria > Euzebyales > JAHELV01 > JAHELV01. The sequence continues at coordinate 21,181 of CAYVGE010000018.1, read as the reverse complement.
GTCGTCGCCACCCTCGCGGGCGATGACACCGTGACCCTCGTCCTGCGTGAACCAGCGCACTGTCCCGGTCGCCATGTCCCACACCGTCGCTCAGAGGTCCGCGGGGTCGGTGTCCGCGATGACGTCTCCGATGGGCTGTTCGACCTGGGTGTTCCAGAAGCCCACGCACGCCTGCTCGAACCGTCGTCCCAGGTGGAGGGTGTCACGCGCGAACCGCCAGTCGTCGGCGTCAGGGAGCAACTGCTCGAGTCGTTCGTACTGGCGCACCCGCTCCTCATGTGCGTCCCGCCGGCTGCGAGCAAGCTCGAGCACATCGGTCGGCGCCACGATGCCGGCGAAGTACAACTTGAGCATGCCCGGATCGTTCATCGGCTCGCGCAGCCACACGCGCAGCGCCGCCTCGCCCGCCGGTGTGACGATGTACGAGCCGCGCGGTCGTCCTTCGCCCTTCTCCTGCTGTTCGTACAGCAGCCCGGCGGCGGCCAGGCGCGCGGACTCCGCGTAGAAGGGGTCGCGATCCTGGTCGAAGTAGTTCGCCTTGTCGTGACGACGGGTTGCGGCGACGATGAAGCTGATGATGAGCACGATCACCGCGACGATGATGATCAGCGTCAACATGCCTTCCCTCCGTCACCCCTCGCCCCTCGCTGACGGATGACGCCGGCCATGCACATGACCGACAGCATGCCGAGTGAGGGCTGTGACACCGTGCGTTCGATCCAGGGCAGGACGAGCGCGAAGAACACCCACCCGATGAACACCCCGATGAGCACGCCGGCCACCCACAGCTGCACCTTCGTCTTCATGTTCACTCCCGTCCCGGCCGTGCGGCCGTCGGAGCCGGGACCTCACCCGGTGATCCGCCGTCCTTCGTGACGTCATCCCAGAACTCCAGACACGCCCGCTCGAACCGCGCCCCGATCCGCGCGGCCGCCAGGGCGTAGCGCCACTCCGGGCGATTGACCAGCAGCAGCTCGATCCGTTCGTACTCCGCGAGCCGTGCACGGTGCAGCGCCTTGCGCTTGTGTCCGACGACCACGGCATCGAGGGGTTCCAGCAGTCCCGCGAAGTACTTGTCGAGGAACCCCGGATCGTTCGTCGGCTCACGCAGCCACGCGCGCAGTGCCGCCTCTCCGGCGGGGGTCACCGTGTACGTGTGCTGCTCCTGCTGATCTCGGTCCCGTTGGGAATACAGCAGTCCGGCCGCGACGAGGCCCGCAGGCTCGGCGTAGAACGGCTGGCGGTCCTGATCGAAGTAGTTGTTGCTGTCGTGGCGCCGGAGCGCCGCGATCAGGACGCTGGCCAGCAGGATGATCAGGGCCACGATCAGCACGAGTGTCAACACGACGGTTACTCCTGGTCCGACGTCCCGTCTTCGGACGTGTGCTCAGTCAGCAGCGGCGAACCGGGCGGCTGCGGAGACGGCGCGTCACCGAAGATGGCGGCGAGCGCCGAGCCCAGCGTGTCGCGCATGACGACGGTGTCGCCATACAGGACGACGACCTTCTTCAGCTCCGGGATGCTCGACAACTGCGCACCAAGCAGCTGCGCCACCTCCGACTTGTCCGCCTGCACGAACAGCGGCTGCACGTAGAGCAGCGCGTCACCGACGGGAATGGTCAACAGGGTCCCGCGCGACACCCGTGAGCCCGACTGCATGCGCAGGGTCATCCACGCGGAGATCCTGGCGTCCTGATCGATGCGCGCCTGGACCTGTGCGGGCCCGAGCACCGTCGAGTTCGGAGGAAACACGTATGCCTTGAGGTCGCCGTAGTGCTCGCCGTCGCTGCGCCCCACGAGGTAGCCCGTGAGGACGTTGCGCTGGTCGGGGCTGAACGGCTGCACGATGGCGAACTCATCGTCCTCCTCACCGGGGAACCGGGTGAGCAGCCAGTACGGCCGGAGATCCTTGCGACGCTCTTCGTACTCGGGGCGCGCGCGCTCGCGCCGCAGGGAGATGAATGCGGCGTCCGGCGGGATCCGCCATGCGGCCTCCCTCGTGTAGAAGGTCTCCGGAGCCCGCATGTGGTAGTCGGCATAGACCACCGATTGGACGCGGAACATGTCCTGCGGGTAACGGAAGTGGGCGCGCAGCCGGTCGCTCGCGTACTCCGCCGGCACGAAGCTCTCGGGGAAGACCCGTCGCCACGCCTGCAGGACCCGGTCCGAGGGGTCGACCACGTAGAGCGTGACGCTGCCGTCGTAGGCGTCAACGACGGCTTTGACGCTGTTTCGGATGTAGTTCGCCGTCCCGGACAGCCCCGCCTCCGAACGGATGAACACCCCAGGCAGCATGGCGGACCCGCCGTGCTGCTTGGGTTGATCGACCTGCGTCAGGTCCTGCAGGTTCACGCGCTTGGAGTACGGCATCATGTCGCTGACCGTGTAGCAGTCGACCACCCACTTGATGCGTCCGTCGACCGAGACGGGATAGGGATTGCGGTCGACCTGCAGATAGGGTGCGACCAGTCGGATGCGGTCCCGCACGTTGCGGTGGAACAGCACGCGCGAGTCGGGTTCCAGCAGCCGTGACAGCGGCAGCCGGATGTCCCAGAACCGGATCCCGAACGCCAGTCGGTTCAGCCACGGATCGACTGCAACCCCTGCGCGGCCCGTGTAGTCGAAGCGTGCGAACGCTCGGCCATGCAGGGGATGGTCGAGCTCGACCGCCGCGCTGTCGACGATGGAGTACCGCGGTGAGTTCTCACCGAAGTAGATGCGCGGGTTGTCAGCGGCGATCGCCTTGGATCCCCGGGTCGGCATGTCCCGCGTCAGAAAGGTCGGCAGGCCAGCGTTGCTGTGGCCCGCCACGGGCGTGGTGACCAGGCCGTACCCGTGGGTGTAGATCAGACGCTTGGCCTCCCACCGGTCCGAGTGCTCGGGCAGCGCCTGTTCGTTGACCTCGCGGGCGGCGATCATCACCTGCTGGCGCGCCCCGTCGATGTCATACCGGTCGACGTCGACGTCTGGGAAGTCGTAATAGGTGCGCAGCGCCTGCACTTCCTGATAGATGATGCGCAGGGTGTCGGGATCCCACAGCCGGATCTGCTCGAGTGCGCTCCGGTACCTGCGCACGGTGGCGGCGGTGAGCTGCGCGTTGCCGGGTGTCTCCGCCACGGCGACGTCGTCGAGGCCGAAGCCGTACCGGGTGAACTGGAGGTGGTCCTCGATGAACGGGTACTCGCGCTCCAACTCCTGTGGCTCGACGACCAGGAGTTGATAGACGTGCGGGTAGAGGCTGGCGACTGACAGACCCAGGAGGAACAGCCAGACCAGCGCGACCGACGGCAGCAGCCAGCCCGGCTTGCGGACGTTGATCTGGAAGAGAATGAAGCACGTCACCGCGCCCGTGGCGACGAACTGGTACGCGACGAGGCTGGCGTTGGCGTCCGTGAAGCCAAGGCCGGTGATCACTCCGCGTTCGGAGTAGCTGAGCAGGTGCAGCTCGAGCAGGAGTCCCCAGCCCAGCAGGGCGACCAACGCCATCAACAACACCGAGATGTGCACGTTGACCTGCGGAGGGATCTTCGCCCCGGGCGCCTGCGGCCGGATCCCCCCGTAGACGTAGCTCGTCAGCACGGTCAGCACGAGCACGATGAGCGCACCGATGAACAGCCACTTGTTGACGAGCGTCAGGAATGGCAGCTCGAACATGAAGTAGCTGAGGTCGCGTCCGAACTGCGGATCCGTGCGCCCCCACTGCACCCGGTTCGCCCACAGCAGATACGTGTCCCAGTGCATGTAGGTGGCCACACCGACGACGAGCCCGCAGATGAGCGCGACCGTCATGATGATCGGCCGGGTGAACGGCTCTGCCGCGCGGCGCCAGTCGTCGATGCGACGCTCGTCGGCGGAGATGACGCGATCGACCGGCGCCAGCTTCTGCGCCAGCAGCATGTTCGACGCGACGGCGAAGGTCATCGCGAGCGCGGGTGCAACGCCCATCCACAGCTTGACGCGCAGCATCGTGAGCAGCACGTCGAGGTATCCGACGCTGCGGTACCACAGCAGGTCGGTGTAGAAGCGCGCAGACAGCAGCAGAAGGAGGACGGCCAGGACGACGCCGATGACCCAGTACAGCATCCTGCGCCGCAGTGAGCCGATGAAGACGTAGATCAGCGCCTTCGTGGCGAGCGAGTACCGCTGCGTCATGGCTGCCTCGGTGGCTCGCCGGCGAGCGCTCGCTCGACTTCCTTGGCCGCGCGATCGACCGTCTCGAGGTCGGCCTTCGCGCTGATCTCCTGTGCTGCCGCGGCCCGGACAAGCTCCAACTGGGCGGCGACCGCCTCGCGCTGGTCGCCTCCCTTGGATGCACGACCGACGTCGGCCAGCATCTGGAGCAGGGACGTCACGACGGCAGGATCGCCGGCGGCGACGCGTCGGATCGGAGAGCAGGCCAGATCCAGGTACATCGGAAAGGTGTGCTGCGGGATCGCCACACGCAGCGCGCCGGCGGGGTCGTGGAACAGCAGATCTCCCAGGCGATGACGGCACAGCCGCACCATGACGTTGGCGAGGTACTCGATCGCGTTGCACGCCGTCGTCGGGTCGTTGACCGCAGGGGACACGGCTCGCAGGGCGATGTCGACCAGTTGCGTGACGCCGAAGGCGACATCGGCCTGTAGGGTGCGTTCGCCGCCGAGCTGGACCACTTCGAGGATGCGCGGCTTCACCTCTTCGGGGTCCGGCGGCTGCGTCGCCTCGTCGGCGCTCCACGCCCACGCCAGCGGCGTGTCGGCCACCACCTGATCGCCCAGCACCCGCACGAAGCGCACGATGATGTCCCGCCGTTCTGTGAAGCCGACCAGTGCCGCAGCGTCGAACCGCTGGATCACGCCCGAACGACGCACCAGGATCGGCACGGCGCGGTCGGGGATCTCCGGTTTGTCGGGGCTCGGATCAGACTGTTCCCGCCGAGGGTGGTTGCCCTCGAGCGCTCCCACGGTCTTCGTCTGGACGTCCTTCATGATCTGTTCGACACGGATGGCGTGCACGATGTGATGGATGAAGTAGACGAACGCCGCCAGAGAGGCGAGTGAGAACAGGAACGCGAGCGTCACCGCGAACTGCGGCACGAACTCGTCCTGTGCGCTGATGGAACGCAGCACCGAGATGCTGTAGGCGAACGTGAAGATGAACACGCCCATGACGACCTGGGTTCCGCGATCACGCAGGAACTCCCGCGGCAGGCGGGGCGAGTACTGGGCCGAAGCGATCTGCAGTGCGACCACCGTGATCGAGAACACCAGGGTCGTCGCAGCGAGGGACGACGACGCAATGATCTGCACCGTGTCCCGGGCACCCACCGCACCCCCGGTGGTCAGCAGCCCGCCCAGGCTGGGAGCAGTCGTGTAGTTGAGGTGACTGACCCAGCCCGCCACGAGCAGCGCACCGACGCATGACACGGCGGGGAAGACCCACAGGGCGTGGCCGAGCCTGACCCGCAGCCGGCCGACGCGTGTCGCGAGGTTGATCCGTCCCATCACGATCGCGGCTCCCGCGCCGTCAGTGGCTGCGGCCGGTCGGCGGGACCTCGGCTCCACACCTCCCACAGCGCGGAGGATCGGCCAGGCCGCAGGTCGTCGGCGTACCCGAGATCGCGCTTGGTTGTGGCGACGAGGTCACCGGTGCGCACGGCGAACGGAAGCCACGCGCGATACCGCACGTACGCGTCGGGCACCTCGGTGTCTGCCGACAGGCCGGTGACGGCAGCGACAGCGGTGGTCATCTCGACGAACCGCATGACCCAGCGGTCGGCGTCCCACCGCTGCTCACGGATGGTCTCGGCGAACGCGCGGAACGACACGGGGTGGACGACGGTTCGTTCATGCAGCGGGACGTACCGGTCCTCGAGGTCGTCGACGAGCATCTCGAGGGCGGCGACCAACGTGCGGACGCCGGGGTGCGAGGCGATGGCGTGGCCGCTGGGCAGCCCCCAACGGAGTCCTGCGACCAGTCCGGCGAGGACCGCGACCGTGTACGGCAGTGCGCGGAACCGGCGTCGCGGTTGGAAGTAGTAGACGATCGGATAGCGTCGCAGCCCCTCATCCAGGCCGACGACTGCCTCGTGGAGGTGATCGAGCCAGGAGTCCAGTGCACGCGGTTGGCCGTCGGCAAAGTGATCGGACAGGTAGCTCAGCGGGTCGGAGATCGAGGCGGCGTGGTGGTGCATCCGCGTGACCAGCTCGTTGTAGGACAACACCACCCGATGGACGCTCAGGAAGTACGTGATCGAGAACGTCAGCAGGACCCCGCCGAGGATCGCCTCGAGCGCGACTGTGAGCGAGTAGGTCATGCTCGACGGGCTGATCTCGACGAAGCCGATCGTCGACAGCGTCACCCAGCTGAGCCGGAACGCCGCCGCGAGGCTCGGTTGCGAACCGCCGCCGAAGAGGAAATTCTCCGGCGACATGCCGCCGAAGTAGATCAGCGCGAAGCCGACCACGATCAGGCTGATCCATACGCCGATGATCGCCGGGATCATGAGCGGCGCGCCCACCGACAACCAGAGTCTGCGCGTCCTCGGTGGCAACAGACGTCCGCCGTGGCGCCAGATCCACCACAACCAGCGGTAGAGCCGGCTGGAGATCACGCTGACACCGTTGGCGTCCAGGACCGTGAAGAAGACATCGAGGAGGCAGACGAGCAACACGCCGATGCCCAGGAGTGAGATGACCACGCCTCAGCGCCTCGTGGGACCGCTGCAGGGCACGGCTCGGATCATGGTCGTCGATCTCCGTGCACGCACGCCGTCTGCCGCCACTGGACTCCCCCTCACGTCGCCCCCACCAGCATTAGCAGACTTGCTAAGCAACGTCAAAGCTATAAGCTGAATTATGAAAGAGGGGGGACGGTCGTGAGGGATGTGCTGGACAACATCCGGCTCGTCGGGATGGTGGCGCTCGGAGCATTCATCGCCGTCGGGGTCGCAACGGCTGTGATGGACACGCGTCCGTCACGTGCGGCGGGACTGACCCGGGCTCCGGATCTCACGGCAGTCGGGGACATGAGTCCCGGTCCGGCCAACGACGATGGAGGCCCCCAGACGCTGGTGACCTTCACGTTCGACGAGGCCGCTGAGCTGTCTGGCGGAGACCGAAGCAACTTCCACCTGGTCCCCCTCGACGGCGGCGACGTCATCGACGCCCGGGGGGTGGCGCCGGAGTCCGACGAGGACGGCGATGCGCGTGTGACGGTCCTGTTCGCCGGTCGTCTGAATCCACGCGACTTCGCGCGTGGCTTCGTCGACGCAGAGGCAGTGAGCAGTCCTGACGACGGTGACGCGACGCTCAACGTGCTGCAGGCGGCAGATGTCGCCAATGGCGGCAACTCGGCGGACCCCGATCTTGTGTCGGTGACCCCGCAGCAGGGACGCCTGCTGTACCGGTTCGACCAGCCACTGG
>CAYVGE010000018.1:11022-13678 GCA_964450395.1 uncultured Actinomycetota bacterium | reverse complement strand
GGCGCCGTCGCCGACCGCACCAACGACGATGCCGTCAACGAACCCGACGAGGTGCCCGTCACCGATGCCGGCACCGGCGCGGCTGCATGCCCGGTCGAATCGGTCACCGGTGACGGCGGTGGACCGAGCATCGCACCCGATCTGATCGCTGTGGGTGGCTTCCGCCCGGGCCCACCCAACGACGAGGGCGAGCCCACGACATGCGTGGACTTCACCTTCGATGAAGCCATCGAGCTGACCGGCGACCGCACCAACTTCCACCTGGTGCCCGTGGACGGCAGCGCCGTCGTCGACGCCACCTCGCAGATCCCCGCCAACGACCAGGACGCAGATGCCCGCATCACCGCCATCTTCACCGGCGACCTGTCGTCCGAGGACTACGCGCGCGGCCTTGTGGATGCCGGCACGGGCAAGCGTCCCGACGACCAGACGTCCCGCACGGTCAACGTCCGCCACACCGCGGACATCAGCAACGACGGCAACACGACCGATCCGGATCTCGTGTCGGTGACCCCGCAGCAGGGACGCCTGCTGTACCGGTTCGACCAGCCACTGGCACTCGGCGGCGGCGGCGACGTGCAGGACACCCAAGGGTTCACCGCCTACGACGACCAGGCCACCAGCGCGCAGGCGGCCACCGCGGGGCCGACAGGTGACGACTGCAACTGCGAGATCGCCGTCACCTTCGACGACTTCTCCGTCACCGACGCCGTCGGCGCCTCAGTCAGCAACGGCGCCGTCGCCGACCGCACCAACGACGATGCCGTCAACGAACCCGACGAGGTGCGGCTCGAACAGGGGGCGACCCCACGTCCGAGCGCCTCCCGATAGATCACGGAGCCACCGTCATCCAGTCGTGGTCTGACCGAGCAGCTCCGCGACGGCTGCGGTGACGGCTGGCGACGAAGGCTGCTCGACCGGGAGGGCGAGGCAGTAGGAGAGCATTGGCGGCCGACGTGGGGCGCGCCATTCGACGAGCTCGCCGCGGTCGAGCGCCGCACGGGCGAGGGAGCGTGGCACGACGGCCACGCCACCGCCTGCGATCGCCACCGCGAGCACGCTACGGAGATCGGACACGACGATCGCCGGCGTCTCGGCGAGCCTCGTGTCGAGCGCCTCGCGCAGGTACCACATCATGCGGTCGTCTGCACTCCGGGTCCCGATGAGCGGGAGTTCAGCGAGCTCAGCGGCGCCCATGGAGGACGTAGCCTGCACATCCGAGCGGTCGACCCAGTGCGGACCGCTGACCATGACGAGTGGGTCCTCGAAGAGGAACACGAAGCGCAGCTCGCTGAAGTCGGCGGTCGACCGTGCCACGACCAGGTCGATCTTGCCCGCACGGAGCGCCTCCAGCAGCTCGTCCTCCGGTCCGGTCACCGCTTCCAGGCGGAACCCTCGACCAGTCACCGCAACGAGTGAGGGGAGGATCGCTGCCTGGAGGAGCTCCACCGGTCCGCCGCAACGTATCGCGCCGTGCGCGGTTGCAGATTGGCGTCGATCACGGGCCACCCGCTCGAGGGCATCCAGAGGCTGCGCGATGTCCTCGGCGAACGCGTGTGCTGCCGGCGTCGGTGTGACACCGCGCGCACCGCGTACGAACAACGGCGCACCCAGTTCGCCCTCGAGCGCCTTGAGCTGCTGAGAAACCGCGGGCTGGGAGACTCCCAGGATCTGGGCCGCCTGCGTGAGCGTACCGCTGCGGTATACGGCGAGGAACGTGCGCATGAGGGTGAGTTCGATCACGTTGTGTTCCCGTCGGTCCAGGTACGCCCCCCGGACCGACAGTCAGGCGGTCCATCCATCCCTCGTGGTCTACGGCCTGTGACGCCGGCGGCATGGCATCCACATCGTCGACACGCGTGTATCGAAAGTCAAGGCGAGACCGCGGGACACAGGTGAATATAACTATATGTAATGAACTGTCTACATACCGGAGTGGCGACGCGCGTGCGGCCTGAAGCGCACGCCCGTGTGGTCAGCAGACCCGCGGCCCGGCGGACGGTGCGCTCCCGGGCGGCCGTCCCGCGCCCCTTCTGGGTCGACTTCACCCGCCATGCGTGGCGAACTCGACCCACCCGGCCGCAGCGCCCGCATCTGCTGGGGGGCGCGGCGTCGGACAGCCGGTAGCCGAGCTCGACGACCTGCTCGTTGACCCGGGATGGACGTCGGGTCTGCCATGGGGGTCACGCTTCCTACCCGCCCGCACGCCCCACGCCCGGCCGTCCCGCGGGACAGCACACGGCTCGGACGTCATGGCTCGCAGTGCTCCTCCGCCGTCGGCTGGAACCGGTCGTCATCGGACGGGGGAATGCTCGATTGCATCGCGGCCGGGACCAACGTCTGCAAGTGCGGAAGTGAACCGAGGGCGTTGGAGCGCAACTCATACGACGCCACCACGAACGCCCGGGTGCCGCTCGCGGCCGCAGATCCCGGCCACTCATCCGTCGCGCGGGCCAGGGGCTCTCCTGCATCGCGCAGCGTGGCCGCGAGCGCTTCGCCCTGCTCGACCGACGATGCCTGCGCGAGCAGCATGTCCCAGCATCGCGTCGGACTCATGTCGGGGTTGGATGGGGGGCGGGTGAGCAGCCACGCTGCCAACGCCACGACGATGACGACCACCGCGACGCCTGCGCGGACGACCAGCGCCGTCCGCGAC
>CAYVGE010000018.1:0-10922 GCA_964450395.1 uncultured Actinomycetota bacterium | reverse complement strand
TCTGCGCCCCGGTACGGCGCACCGGCGGGGCCACGCTGGCCAGGTGCCGGCCCACGGCGGACATGACCAGGAGGTGGGCGGGTGACGCGGTCGCGGGATCACCGAGCTCGCGCAGCCGCGGGTCCGCGAGCTCGGTGACGGCGTCGGCGTGCCGGAGCGCGGCCTGCTGCAGTGCCCGCATCGCGGCGGCGTCGATCAGCACGCAGAACAGCGACACGACTGCGCTGTCGAGGAACCGTCGAGCCCAGACAGCCTCGTCGTCGGGCGGATCCTCCTCGGGACGGCCAGCCGAGCGGATGTACCAGCGCAGGCGGCGCACCTCGCTGACCTCGTCGCGCCACTGGCGGTCGAGCTCGCCGAGCCGGGGGTTGCCGGTGCTGTCGGCGTAGCGCGGCAGCAGCTGCGAGCGGTACACCGCCAGCACGGTCGCACGGCTCCGGGCGTCGCCGGCACGCGCCCGCCTCGCGAGGTCGAGCAGCCCGTCGACCGACAGACGGTGCCCGTGGAAGGTCGGCGGCACGGCCGGGTGCAGTGCGGCGACGACGGCGAACAGCTGCGCGTCAACATCGTCGACGCGCTGCAGGTACTGCCCGAGGCCGGTGATCAGCTCCCGGTCGGGGTGGGTGGCCGTGAGCCACCCCAGCAGCTTGCCGCTGCGGAGGTCCTCGTGGGCGTGTGCCGGGTGTGCCGCCAGGCCGGCAGCGAGCTCCGTGAAGGATCCGTACCTGCGACCTCCCAGGACGTACGGCCACGGGCTCGGCGGCGCGGCCGACGCGTCGTCGTACGCGCGGCACCCCTTCTGATCGAGCAGCGTCTTCTCGGCTTCGAGTATGGCCTCCATCTTCCGTTCCGCCTCGTAGCGGACCTCGCGTTTGGCGTGCCCCGTGCGGCGGCGGTACCGCCTCAGCTGGGTCCTGGCCGCGGTGCGGATCTCGTCATCGCTCCCCGCACGGTCGACCCCGAGCACGCGGTAGGGATCGTCAACTGCCCGATCGTCGGCCATGACGCGCCGATCCGTCATTCCGTGCCCGCGTCGTCGGGAGCCACCGCTGCCGTCGGGTCGGCGCGCCGGACGGTCACCCGTGCCGGGCGGATGACCCTGGTCCCCAGCACGTAGCCCTGACGGACGACCTCGTCGATGATGAGGTCGCCCGCCACAGGCCCGTCGGCGTCGGCGGGGTCGGCGCGCCGGTCCAGGGCGTCGTGGATGCCGGGATCGAATGACCCGGCCGCCGCGACCTGCGCAACGCCGTTGCGCAGCAGCGCCTCCAGCAGCTCCTCGCGCACCGAGTCGACGAAGGCCAGTGCATCCTGCACCGAGGCAGGCGGGTCGTCCGACCGAGCCTCGAGCCGGTCGATGACCTGCAGGAGCGGGTGCACCAGCGGCAGCAGCGACGCTCCGGTCGCCATCGCGGTCATCGCCGCCAGCTGCTGCTCGAGGTGCCCGGTGTGGTGCCGGTGCCGGCGGTCCTCGAGCAGCCGTCGACGGAAGAGGTCCTCGAGCCGGGCGATGTCGGACCGCAGGTCGGCCGGGGTCACATCGGTCTCGCTGTCGGACATCTGCAGCTCCAGTGCTGTCGCGCGGTCATGGAACTCCGCCACGACCCGCGCGCGAGCCCCCGGCGCACGCCGGGCCGCTAGTCGATCTGCAGCGCCGCGGTGCGCTGACGCAGCTCGTCGACGTCACCGCTGCCGAGGTTGGGTGGCCGCTCGAGCTCGACCTCACCGATGCGCACGCCATCGACGAGGTCGAACACCTCGACGTGGATGATGCCGTCGACGTCGAAGGACATCGTGACGCTCACCGGCGAGTGTCGGGGATGCGGCGCGATCGCGATGGGTTCGGAGTGGATGGTGCTGACCATCGTGGGGTCCTCATCGTCGCCTTCGGTGATGGTGAGATCGATGGTGGTCTGCTGGTCGATCCTGGTCCGGTACCGCTCCTCGCGCTTGCTCGGGATCTTCGTGTTGCGCTGGATGATGATCGAGTTGATGGCGCGGTCGTCATCGTCGACCGCCAGGACGCCCAGCCCGTGGGAGGTCACGTCGGCCACGGTGATCGGCAGCTTCGGCTCCACGCCCTCGGCGGGTCGGCCGGCTCCGCGGACGTGGGCGACCGCCGCCGCGCCCAGCGCGACGCTCTCGTCAGGGTTGATCGGCGCGGTCGGCCGGCGGCCCGTCACGCGGCTGATCATCTCCGCGACCATGGGCATGCGGGTCGATCCCCCGACGAGCAGGATCTGGTCGATGTCGGCGTAGGAGACGCCAGCATCGTCGATCACGTCCTGCATCAGCTGCTCGGTCCGGCGCAGCAGGTCCTCGGTGAGCTTCGCGAAGCGCTCGCGGGTGATGGCGATCTTGTAGTTCGCGCCGTTCGTGGTCATGAACAGCTTGGCCTGTGGCATGGTGGTCAGCGCGTGCTTGGCCATCTCCGCCTTGTCGCGCAGCTCCGCCTCCAGCTTCGGGTCGTCCAGCAGGTCGGGGCCGCCCTGCTGCATGACCACGTTGTTGACGTCCTCCATGAGGGCGTTGTCCCAGTCGAAGCCGCCGAGGTTGCGGTCCCCGTCGGTGGCGACGACCTCGAACTCGCCGTCGTCGACGCGCATGAGCGTGACGTCGAAGGTGCCGCCGCCCAGGTCGTACACGAGCACGCGTCCCGACCCGAGGCCCTGCAGGCCGTGCGCGACGGCGGCAGCGGTGGGTTCGTTGACGATGTGCCGCACCGTGAGCCCGGCGATCTCGCCCGCCTGACGCGTGGCGGTCCTCCGTGCGTCGTCGAAGTACGCCGGAACCGTGATCACGGCCTCGGTCACGGGCTCGTCCAACTGCATCGCCGCGTCGTCGACCAGGCGCCTGAGGATGATGGCCGAGACCTGCTCGGGGCGGTAGCGTTCGTCGTCCTCGGTGGCGAAGACCCAGTCGGGGTCGCCCATGTGCCGCTTGACGAACTGCACCACGTCATCCGGGCTGCTCGCCGCCGACCGCCGGGCCTGGCTCCCGACCAGCGTCATGCCGCCACCCTGGAACAGGACCACCGACGGCGTGAGCCGCTCGCCCTCGCGGTTGTAGAGGATCCGAGGCGTGCCGTCGTCACCGAGGATGGCTGCGGCCGAGTAGGTCGTGCCGAGGTCGATGCCGATCACCCGAGCCACGCGCGCCCCCTTGAACCTGCTGCCGGCGGAGCTGTCGAGGCGCCCGGCGGTGCGCCGGCGAGCGGTCCCGACAAGCTTCCCTGCTGCCCACGTGCACCTTCAGAGCATGGCTTGTAGCGCACTGATCGACGACGCGCAAGCATGCCGAACCGACGTCCCAGATCGTCACGGGCGGTGCGCCGCACGACGGATGTCGGTGTGATCGGGCGACCCGCGCCGCCACCGGGTCGATCTCTGCCGCCATGCGTGGCGAAGTCGACCCAGTGGGTCGCACGCCCCCCTCCTGGGTCGACTTCGCCCGCCATACGGGACGAACTCAACCCAGACACCGGCACCGCCCCGCACCGGGTCAACTTCGCCCGCCACACGGGGCGAAGTCGACCCAGCAGCCCGGTGACAGGGCGCTGACAGGGCGCTGACAGCGGGGGCGCGCACAGTGGCGCCCATGCAGACCACGACCACCCCGCACGCGCCGCTGGCCACCGGCTGGGACGCCGCCACACCCGCCGGCGACACCGTCGTGCGACGCTTCGTCGAGCACGAGGCGGCGCACCTCGCCTCGGCCGCGGAGCACGCCGGCGGCCGCGTCGAGCGCAGCGACGACCTGGCGCTGGCCGACACCGGCCGCCCCTGCGCTTTCCACAACGTCGCGCTGCTGACACAGCCACCGGCGCCGGACGCCTGGGACGATGTAGTCGCCCGGACCGACCGGTTCTTCGACGCCGACGAGGCCGCCACCGGATCGGTGTTCCTGCTGAGCCCCTGGCCGACCCCGGACCTGACCGGGCACGGCTGGCAGCTGGAGGGGCACCCGCCACTGCTGGTCCGCCAGCCCGGGGGGCCCGTGCCGCCCGACGCGGCCGATGCCGACATCGTCGAGGTGACCGACGAGCGGGGTCTCGACGACTGGGCCCGCGTGGCCGTCGAGGGGTTCCCGCTGCCGGAGGCCAAGCCGTTCCGGCCCGGCGCCCTGCTGGGCCCCGGTGTCCTGCGCGACGCCCGCTGGCGCCTGTGGGTGGCGTACGTCGACGGCGGGCCGGTGTCGATCGGCACGTCGTTCGTCAGCCACGGCCTGGCGCAGCTGGCACTCGGTGTGACCCTGCCGCAGGCCCGGGGCCGCGGGCTGTGGAACGGGCTCGTGCGCCGGCGATTGCTGGCCGTGCCGGACCAGATCGCCGGTGGGCTGTTCAGCGACGACAGCCGGCCCGGCATCGAGCGCCTCGGCTTCCTGCCCGTGACCCGCTTCACGCTGTGGCACCGCCCGCGGGGCCGGCGCTGACGCGACACCGCGGCTACGGCGACCCACGGCGCCCACGGCGACCCGGATCCGCGTACCCGACACCGGCATCCCTCTCCGTCCACGACCGAGCACCTCCACCACGACCCAACCGAGGAGCACCGCCATGACCACCACCACCGACGCATCCGTGACCCGCGACGCCGACACGTTCGGCGAGCACGTCTTCAACGCCTCCATCTCGGCGCTGGAGATCATGGCCTGCTACATCGGCGACCGCCTCGGGTGGTACCGCGCGCTGGCCGAGGCCAGCGCGACGCCCGACGAGCTCGCCGACCGCACCGGCACCCACCCCCGCTACGCCCGCGAGTGGCTCGAGCAGCAGGCCACCGCCGGCTGGCTCCAGGCCGAGGCGGAAGGCGACACCCACCGGTACACGCTGCCGCCCGCGGCGGCCGAGGTCCTGACCGACGAGCACAGCCTGCTCTACCTCGCGCCGCTGGCGCGGATGCTGGGCGTGTTCGTCAAGGTGCCCGAGCTGCTGGAGGCCTACCGCACCGGCGGCGGCGTCTCGTGGGAGGCGATGGGTGCCGACGCCCGCGAGAGCCAGGCCGACATGAACCGGCCCTGGTTCGAGCACCAGCTGCCCGTCGAGCTGCAGCGCACCGAGCAGATCGACCGCGTCCTGCGCCGTCCCGGCGCCAGGGTCGCCGAGGTCGGCTTCGGCGGCGGCTGGGCGAGCATCGGGATCGCCCGGACGTACCCGCACGTGACCGTCGACGGCTACGAGGTCGACGAGGCGTCCGTCGAGCTGGCCCGCCGCAACGCCGCCGAGGCGGGCGTGGGCGACCGGGTGCGCTTCCACCTGGCGGACGGTGACAGCATGGACGGCACCTTCGATGCGATCTTCGCCCTCGAGTGCATCCACGACATGCCGCAGCCGGTGGAGGTGCTGGCCGCCGCCCGCCGCGCCCTGGCCGACGACGGACTGGTGGTCGTCATGGACGAGGCCGCCGCCGAGACCTACGACCCACCCGGCGACGAGATCGAGCGGTTCCTCTACGGCCTGAGCTTGCTGATCTGCCTGCCCGACGGCATGTCCCACCAGCCGTCGGTGGGCACCGGCACCGTGATCCGTCCGAGCACGCTCCGGCGCTACGCGCAGGAGGCGGGGTTCGCCGACATCGAGGTGCTGCCGATCACCGACTTCGGCTTCTGGCGCTTCTACCAACTGACGGTCTGAGCAGACCGCCACGGCGCGGGCACGCCCCTTCCCGGGTGTGCCCGCGTCCGCGCGTCTGCGGCCGCCTGGACCGCCGGGGCCACCCTCCGGGTGCGGCGTGCTCACGCAGCGGGTACCCGGGTGGGGACGCCACCGACCAAGGAGTCGCCGTGCCCGACGACCAGCAGCCCGACCTCGGAGCGGCCAGCGCCTTCATGGAGGCCGCCGGTCTGCAGCTCGATGAGGTCTCCGGCACCCGGGTCACGGGCCACATCGACCTCGGCGCCGACCACCACACGCCGTGGGGTGTGGTCCACGGCGGCGTGTACACCACGGCGGTCGAGAGCGCCGCCAGCGTGGGGGCGTCGGTCGCCGTGGCCGACGACGACCAGTTCGCCGTCGGCGTCAACAACTCGACCGACTTCCTCCGCGCGGTGACCGAGGGTCGGATCGACATCGTCGCCGAGCCGCTGCAGCAGGGCCACGTCCAGCAGCTGTGGGAGGTGGTCGTCACGCGGGCCGGGGACGGCAAGGTCGTCGCGCGCGGCACCGTCCGGCTGCAGAACGTGCCGAGGAAGCGGGAGCGCTGAGCCGAGCCGCGGCGCGGGACGGCGCGGCGTGGTGCGGCCGCGTGTCGGCGCGTGGCCCGCGTCAACCAACACGGCGCCGCGTCCGGCAGCGGCGCCGGTCGGGCCTGCACCGCCGGATCAGGCGTGCGGTGCCAACCCGTCGAGGACCCCCCGCAGCCAGGCGATGACGGCGTCGTCGGCCATCGCCGCACCGCGGTCGCAGGCCGTCGCGAACGTCGCGTCGCCCAGGCGGTCGGCGAGCGTATCGGCCGCCACCGCGAGGCGCTCGGCGTCGGCGCCGAACACCGTCGCCGGGCTCGACCGTGACCGGACCGCACCGAGCAGCACGGCGGCGTCCTCGTCCGCGCCGAGCCGGATCAGCAGGCCCACGATGCTGCGCACGGCGATCCACTGCTGCATCCAGTTGCCGGCGCGGTGCCACCACGTCACCGTCTCCAGGAACAGCGCGACGGCGCGGCCGGCATCGCCGTGCCGGGCCTGCAGCGACGCCGCCGTGACCAGCGCGACGCCGGTGAGGAAGCGGTCGTCGTAGGCGCGGGCGTACGCCAGCGCATCCTCCGCCAGAGGCAGCCCGCGCTCCGGGTCGGCGTCGACCAGCGCCTCGGCCAGGACGTAGGACAGCCACGCGACGTCGGACGGCAGCGCGTCCCGGGCGGCCGCGGCACGGGCGCGCTCGACCTCGGCGACCGCCCCGGCGTCGCCGGCGTAGGACCGGGCGAGCAGGCGCGTCGACCTCGCCCACAGCCCCACGCCACGGGGCAGGTCGGGAGCGGCCAGGCGTTCCAGCTCGTCGACCATGCCGTCGATCTCGTCGAGGCGCCCCTCGAACAGCGCGACCTCGATCAGCGTGTAGCGGGCCGTGGTCGCGGCGGGCTCGTCGGCGCCGGCCGCGTCGATCCCACGCCGGGCCAGTTCGGTGGCGCGTGCCAGGTCGCCCCGGGACCGCGCCCCCATCGCCGCGGCGCCGTAGGCACCGGCGAGCCACGGGGCCGGCAGCGGCGCAGCGGCGCGCTCGGCCGCCTCGACGGTCCGCTCCGCCCACGCGAACGCCTCGCCCACCGACTGCTGCTCGGCGTAGACCACCAGGCCCGCCACCATCCGCAGCGCGAGCGGGAGATCGTTGGCGAGGGCCCACGCGTGCGCCGCCCGCAGCTCGTCGAAGGCGCGGTCGAGCCGGGCGACCTGCGCCCGGTTGTCGGCACCATACAGGCGGCGCGCGACCTCCTCCGCCAGGTCCGTGTGGTGCTCGGCGTGCGCGCGACGGGCCGCCTGGGTCTCGCCGCGGAGGTCCAGGCGGTCGCGACCGTACGCCCGCAGTGTCTCGAGCAGCGCGTAGGTGGTGCTCCCGTCGGCGTGTCGCGCCACGACCATCGACGCGTCGACCAGACGGGCGAGCACGTCGGCGACGTCGAGCGGGTCGAGGTCGCCGCCGGTGTCGGCGACGACCCGCTCCGCGGCGTCGAGCGGGAACTCACCCGCGAACACGCTGAGCCGGTCGAAGACGAGCCGTGCGGTGTCGTCGAGCAGGTCGTAGGACCAGTCCACGACGGCCCGCAGCGTGCGGTGGCGCTCGGCGGTGCCGCGACGGCCGCCGCGCAGCACCCGGAAGCGCCAGGTCAGCCGGCCGGCGAGGTCCGCCGGGCTCATCGACCGCATCCGCGTGGCGGCGAGCTCCAGCGCCAACGGCATGCCGTCGAGACGGCGGCAGATCTCGGCGACCGCGGCGACGTTGCCATCGTCGACGGTGAAGTCGGACGCCGCCGCCCGCGCGCGCCGCACGAACAGCTCCACGGCCGGGCCACCCGACGCCACGTCGGTGGTGTCCGTGGCCGACGACGGGCCGGGCCCGCGACCGCCGGGGCCGGGGCCGGGCACTTGCAGCGGCGGGACCGCGATCACCCGCTCGTCGTCGACGCCGACCCGCTCGCGGCTGGTCAGCAGCACCCGCACCCCCGGACAGGCGCGGGCGACGGCCGACACCAGGTCGGCGACGCCCTCGACGACGTGCTCGGCGTTGTCGAGCACCAGGAGCAGCTCGGCGCGGCGCAGCAGGTCGACGACGCTGTCGAGGACGCTCATCCCCGGCCGGACCCGGGCGTCGAAGACCGTGAGGATCAGCTCGGCCACCTCACCGTCTGCGCCGACGGGCGCGAGCTCGCACCACCACACCCCGTCGGGCGCCGCGCCCCTCCGGTCGTTGGCGACCTGCACCGCGAGGCTCGTCTTGCCCACACCGCCCGGACCGGTCAGCGTCACGATGCGCGCGCCGTCCAGTGCCTCGTGGACCGTTGCACCGAGCTGGTCACGGCCGATGAGGTCGGGCCGCGCGGGGACCACGCCGTGGGACGCGCCGCCGGACCCCGGGACGCCGCGCCCGGGCACCGGCGGTTCGGCATGCGTTCCACCCTCCGGCGGGCCGCCACCGTCCGGGCCACCACCCTCCAGGCCGCCACCGTCCGGGCCGCCATCGTCGCTGACGACGGTTCCGACCTCGGCGCGTCGGGCGGCCGGCCCCGCCAGCCCCGGGTCGCCTTGCAGCACCCGGCGCTCGAGGTCCAGCAGCTCGGTCGAGGGGTCCAGACCCAGCTCACGGTCGAGCAGGTCGCGGTACCGGCGGAAGGCCGCCAACGCCTCGGCCTGGCGGCCCGCGCGGTACAGCGCCGTCATGGTCAGCGCCTGAGGCCGCTCCCGCATCGGGTGGTCGGCCGTCAGGACCTCCAGCATGGCGACTGCCTCGTCGGTGGCGCCCTGCGCCAACGCCGCGGCGACCCGCTCCTCGCGGGCCGTGGCGCGCAGCTCCTCCAGGCGGGCGGCCTCGGCCCTGGCGAACGGCTCGTCGCGGAACTCGGCGTACGCGTCACCCCGCCACGCGGCCAGCGCGTCGTCGAGCAGGCGCGCGGCACCGGCCGGGTCGCGGTCGAGCGTCGCCCGGGCCTGATCGAGCCGACGCCGGAACACGTGGACGTCGAGCACCCCCTCGTCCAGGTGGAGCGCGTAGCCGGGCGCGCGCGTCACGAGGTCGATGCCGTCGCGCGTCGACGAGGCCGGCAGGCGGCGGCGCAGCCGCGACACCAGGCTCTGCAGCGCACCCGCGGTGTGCTCCGGCTGGTCGTCGCCCCACAGCACGTCGGCCAGCCGGTCGGCGGACACCACCGAGCCGGCGTCGATGACCAGCGCCGCCAGCAGCCGCCGCAGCTTCGACGAGCTGAGCGCGACGGCGGCGCCCGCGCCGTCGATGACCTCCAACGGGCCGAGGACGCGGATGCGTGCGCCGGACGGCGCGTGCTCGGTGCTGCGGTCGGCGTCGGCCATCCCCGGCATCGTACGGTCCGCGAGGCAGCCGGGAGCGCCGCTCACCGCGGGGCGCCGGTCGCATGCGGCACGCCTCGTCGCCTACGCTGCGCATCCAGTGGACGGGCAGACGATCGCGATCCTGGTCCTCGCCGCGGTCGGCACCGCGGTGATCTCCACCGCCACCGTGGTCGTGCGGCGGCGGCGCGAGCGCGACGGCGCGGCTGCCCCACCGGGCGCAGGCACGCCGGGCACGTCCACGCCGCCGGGCCGGACCACTGGCGGCGGCTGGCGCGACGACGACGCGGCGGACAGCCCGGGATCGTCGGCGGGCGAACGGGGGCGCCCCGCTGCGCGCACCGGCGCCACCGTGCCGCCGTTGATCCTCGGCATCGTCCGCTGGTTCCGGCCGCGTGGGTTCTTCGCCGACGCGACGGGCACCGACGAGCAGGTCGCCGCGGCGCTCGCCGCCCGCATCGTCGACGAGTGGGGCGTCCCGCTCGAGGAGCTCGCCGACGACCAGCAGGCCGCGGACATGCACGTTCTCGCCTTCGATGAGGGCCGCGTGTACCAGCCGGGCGCGAAGCACATCCACCGCGGCGACGGCACCTACGCCGAGGTCGTCGAACGCGCCGCGGCGCTGGCACCGGCGGCGTTCCCCGTGCACGACGTCGTCGAGCGCTGGGACGGCGACGACGGGCCGATCCACGTGACCTACCGGGTCGCCGGCGCCGAGCACCGCTTCACGACCGCCGCCGACCGGTACCTCGACGCGTCGATCGTGCTGCACCTGGACCTCGCCGCCGACGACCCGGAGGTGCGGCTGCGCGTCTGCGACCACCTCGGGATGCCCGACTTCGTCATAGCGCTGGACGATGCCACCGCCGACGCGCTGCGTCGCGACCGCGGCTGGAGGTTCTGGGACGATCCGGCGACCGACGGGTGACCCCGGTCGTCGACCGGCCCGTGAGCGCTTGGCCATCAAGCAATAGGGTGGGATGTCGAACTTCTTCGACGACGGAACGGATGAGGACATGGGTCCCCTGGTGTGGTGGTGGCGTTGGTGGCTGGGGCTCGACCCCAAACAGCAGAAGCAGCTCGAGGAGGCGCGCGGGCTGCTTGACGAACAGCAGTCGGAGGCCGACGCGCTGACTGCGCAGCTGCATGCGCGCAATGGCGAGATCTCGCAGCTGCGCGGGCAGGTCGACACCCTCGAGCAGAACCGCGCCGAGGCCGACGAGCTACGCAGCCAGGTCGCAGAGCTCGACAAGGTCCGCGCCGAGGCCGACGAGCTACGCAGCCAGGTCGCAGAGCTCGACAAGGTCCGCGCCGAGGCCGACGAGCTACGCAGCCAGGTCGCAGAGCTCGACAAGGTCCGCGCCGAGGCCGACGAGCTACGCAGCCAGGTCGCAGAGCTCGACAAGGTCCGC
>CAYVGE010000017.1:24618-29624 GCA_964450395.1 uncultured Actinomycetota bacterium | reverse complement strand
TGGCGAGCTATCGGCGTACTGACCGTCCGACCGGGTCTGTGGGTGGTTGGGGACGGCGTGGATCGCGGCCTGGGTGGTCGCGAGCTGGTTCAGCCATGACCGCATGTCTGCCGGAGTCAGCCCATTGCAGGCTCTCCGGCGTCGGAGACGCCGGGCGGCTGGCGGCCATGGGCATCGACGTCGTCGCCGACCTGCCCGGCGTGGGCGAGAACCTGCAGGACCATCTGGAGGTCTACATCCAGCACCGCTGCCTGCAGCCGGTGTCGATGCAGCCGTACCTGCGGTGGCGGTACCGCCCGTGGATCGGGGCGCGCTGGCTGTTCGCCCGCTCCGGCCCCGGAGCGACCAACCACTTCGAGGCCGGCGGCTTCGTGCGCGGCAACGACGACGTCGAGTACCCGAACCTGATGTTCCACTTTCTGCCCCTGGCGGTCCGCTACGACGGCTCCGCACCGGTCACGGGGCACGGCTACCAGGTGCACGTGGGGCCCATGACGTCCGACGCGCGTGGCTGGGTGCGGATCCGCAGCCGCGATCCACGGGAGCACCCGGCGCTGCGCTTCAACTACCTGTCCACGGCGCAGGACCGCCGCGAGTGGATCGAGGCTGTCCGCGTGGCGCGCAGGATCCTCGGGCAGCCGGCGATGGCGGCGTTCGACGGTGGTGAGCTGTCGCCGGGGCCCGCTGTGCAGACCGACGAGCAGATCCTCGACTGGGTGCGCAGCCAGGCCGAGACGGCGCTGCACCCGTCGTGCACCGCCCGCATGGGCACCGACCAGCTGGCGGTGGTCGACCCCGACTCGATGCGGGTGCACGGCGTCCGGGGCCTGCGCGTCGTCGATGCGTCGGTGTTCCCGACGATCCCCAACGGCTACGTCACCAACGGCAACATCTACGCGCCCGTGATGATGGTGGCCGAGAAGGCGGCGGACCTCATCCTCGGCGCCACCCCGCTGCCGCCGGCAGCGGTGCCCTTCCACCGGCACCGCCGGCCGGGCGCATCGGCGGAGGCGCCGGCGTGACCGCCGACCTGTACGTGGGTGGCGCATGGGTCCCGGCCAGCGACGGCGGCACCCGCGAGATCAGGTGCCCCGCCGACGGCAGCGTGGTGGCCTCCGTCGCCGAGGCGACCGTCGCCGACGCCGTCGCGGCCGTCTGCGCCGCCCGGGCGGCGTTCGACGGCGGCGCGTGGTCGGGGACGCCCGCAGGGCGGCGCGGCGCGGTCGTGGCCCGGGTGGCCGACCTGCTCGAACGCGACCGCAAGGCGTACGCGCGGGCGGAGTCGCTCGACACCGGCAAGCGGATCGTCGAGAGCGAGGCCGACCTCGACGACGTGATCGCGGCCTTCCGGTGGTTCGGGCAGCTCGCCGGCAGCGGGGCGGGTCGGGTCATCGACACCGGCGATCCCACCGTCGCCAGCATGGTGGTGCACGAGCCGGTCGGCGTCTGCGCGCTGATCACGCCGTGGAACTACCCCCTGCTGCAGGTCGCGTGGAAGGTGGCCCCCGCGCTCGCGGCCGGCTGCACCTTCGTGCTCAAGCCGTCGGAGCTGACGCCCTCGACGGCCATCATGCTGATGCGCACGCTCGACGAGGCCGGCGTGCCGGCCGGCGTCGCGAACCTGGTGCCGGGAGACGGCGAGGTCGGCCGGGCGCTGGTCCGCCATCCCGAGGTCGACCTGGTGTCGTTCACCGGCGGCCTGGCCACCGGCAGGGCGGTGATGGCCTCGGCCGCCGCGACGGTCAAGCAGGTGGCGCTGGAGCTGGGGGGCAAGAACCCCAACATCGTGTTCGCCGACGCCCCCTTCGAGGCCGCCGTCGACCACGCGCTGACCGCGGTCTTCCTCCACTCCGGCCAGGTCTGCTCGGCGGGTGCCCGGCTGCTGGTCGCCGACGAGCTGCACGACCGCTTCGTCGACGAGGTCGTGCGGCGCGCGGCGCGCATCCGCCTGGGCGGGCCGTTCGACGTCCACGCCGAGGCCGGCCCGCTGATCTCCGCCGCGCACCGCGACAAGGTCGAGCGCTACGTCGCCGCCGGCCTGGCGGAGGGGGCGACCCTGCGGTGCGGTGGGCGCCGCCCCGACGACCCGGAGCTGGCGGACGGCTGGTACTACCTGCCGACCGTCCTGGACGACTGCCGCACCGGCATGCGCGTCGTCGCCGAGGAGTCGTTCGGCCCCGTCCTGACCGTCGAGCGCTTCGCCGGGGAGGACGAGGCGGTGCGGCTGGCCAACGACAGCATCTACGGGCTCGCCGGCGCCGTGTGGACGTCCGACGCCGCGCTGGCTTGGCGGGTCGCGGGCCGCCTGCGGCTCGGCACGGTGTGGATCAACGACTACCACCCGTACGTCCCGGCCGCGGAGTGGGGCGGCGTCAAGCAGTCGGGCGTCGGCCGGGAGCTCGGTGTGGCCGGCCTCGACGAGTACCGCCAGACCAAGCACGTCTGGCGCAACCTCGATCCGCGCCCCCAGCGCTGGTTCGCCGGCTGACGCTACGAACCGGGCGCCACGACGGGGTCGCGCACGTTGCCGTACGCCTTGATCGACAGGAACTGGATCGGCAGGCGCACGAGCTGCGTCGCCCCGTGGCCGATGTTGCCCTGGAACTGCAGCACGTCGCCGGACTCGAGGACGAAGCGGCGCCGCCCGCACCCGTACTCCATGACGCCGTAGATCATGTACAGCAGCTCCGAGCCGCCGTGCTGGTACAGCGGGAACTGGCTGACGTGCTCGGTGAAGGTGATCAGCGTGGGCTCGATGCGCTGGTGCTGTCCGCGCAGCATGCCCAGCAGGCGGTAGTCGGCGCCCGGGCTCAGGCGCTCCTGGGTGATCTCCAACCCGTGACCGGACTTGACGTAGACGACCTCGTGCTGCTCGTCGAGCCCGCGGAACAGCGCGGTGATCGGCACACCGAGCGCCGTCGACAGCCGTGCGAGGGTGGACAGGCTCGCCGACGCGCGGTTGTTCTCGACCTTCGACAGCATCGCCTTGGACATGCCGGTGCGCTCCGCGAGGTCGGCGACCGTCAGGTTCAGCGACATGCGGAACTCGCGGACGCGGTCGCCGACGACCTCGCCGAGCTCGTCGATCAGGTCGGCCAGGGTCTCCTCGTCGACCCGCCCCGCTTCCGCGTCGGCGAGCATCGCGCTCAGGTAGGGGTCGTCGTCGCTGGTCTGCGGCGTGGCCATGGGCCCGACTGTATCGGGCGGGGCGGCGTTGCCGGATGGCGTGGTCACGGTGCTGCCGTGCTGATGGTCACGGGTGCTGCTCCCTCGCCCAGCGGTCCCTGGCCTCTGGGATGCGTTTCCCCGCGGCCCGCTGCACAACCGCGAGCCGCGCGGGCGCGGAGCCCGCGGCCGCGCGGGTGTAGCGCGCGCCCCGGCCCGGGCAGCCTTGCACCAGGGCGTGCGGGCCCGCTGTGGTCCCGGCATCCGACGTCACGAAGGAGTCGACACCGTGCACCACCACCGCCACGACCGCCGCGTGTTCCTCAGCCGGATCGGCCGGGTCGGTGTGGGCCTGCTGGTCGTCGGTGCCGGGGGGTGCGCGACCGATCCCGCCGCGGACGTCAGCGCGTCGGCGTCGAGCGCCGGGCCGGCGGCCGGGTCGGGGGCAGCCGGTGGCGCGGCGTCGGCGGCGGCGTCCGCTCCTGCGACGGCGTCGGAGCCCACGGCGCCGCCGACGCAGGAGGTGACCGGCACCGGCTTCGACTGGCGCCGGGTCGACCTCGGCTTCGTCTCGGCCTACCTGCTGGTCGCCGACAACCGGGTGGTGGTCGTCGACACCGGCGTGGAGGGGAGCGAGTCCGACATCGAGCAGGCGCTCGAGGACCTCGAGCTCGGCTGGTACGCCGTCGAGCACGTGATCCTGACCCACCGCCACCCCGACCACATCGGCAGCGTCCCCGCGGTCATGGAGGTCGCCACCGAGGCCGAGTTTCATGCCGGCCGGCAGGACCTCTATGCCGTCACGGGGCCGAGGGAGGTCAGGGTAGCCGCCGATGGCAGCACCATCATGGGCCTGGAGGTCGTCGCGACGCCCGGGCACACCCCCGGCCACATCAGCGTGCTCGACCCGGTGGCCGGCGTGCTCGTCGCCGGTGACGCCCTGGTGGGTGCGGCCGACGGCGGCGGCGTGGCGGGCCCCGACGCCGCCTACACGGCCGACATGGACACCGCCATCGCCTCGGTCCGCAAGCTGGCCCGGCGGGACTTCGCGACCGTGCTGGTCGGGCACGGCGAGCCGGTCGAGTCGGGCGGCTCGCGGCTGGTCAGCGAACTGGCGGCGCGCCTGTAGCCGCGTCCTCGCGACCGGCGGCGCTCGAGCGGATGCGCGTGGGACGGCGGCCGGCCCGTTGTTCTACGGCTAGAGGCGCTCGCGCCCGTGCTCGCCCTCCTCGCTCTCGTCGATCCGCTCGCCGGTCGCGATGCTGCGGGCGACGCCCCACGCGAAGCGGGCCAGCTGCCCGCCCGAGACGTCCCAGTACTCGCCGTCGGCCAGGTCGACGCGCAGCATGACGAGCCCGGGGGTCTGCGGACCCTCCGGGAACCAGGCGTCCATGGTCTTCGACCAGAACCGCTCCAACCGGCCGGCGTCCTCGACCAGCGACGTCGCGCCGGTCGCGGTGACCCAGCGTCGCGAGTCCTGCGCGGTGATGACCGCGATGTCGTTGGCCGTCGCCTCCTCGACCTTGGGGGTGGCACGAGCCGTGACGAAGTACAGCGCCGACCCCTCGCGGCCCGCCACCGCCATGGGCCGGGCGTGCGGCGTGCCGTCGTCGGTGAACGTCAGCAGCATGCAGTTGTCGAACGTGTCGAGCACGTCGTAGAAGTCGGACTCGCTCATGGATCGTCTCCTCGTCGGGGCCGGGGTACCCGATCGCCGGGCCGGCTACCCACCGGCGGGCCGGGCGCTCAGCGGTCGACGACCTCGATGCGGCGGTCGACGATGACGCCGTCGTCCAGGCGCAGCACGCCCGCGGTGTGGTGGGGTTGGCGGCGGCGCTCGG
>CAYVGE010000017.1:0-24608 GCA_964450395.1 uncultured Actinomycetota bacterium | reverse complement strand
GGCGAGCCCGGGTTGAACAGCACCTGGCCGCTGTCGGCCGTGTCCCAGGGGATGTGGCTGTGGCCGAAGACCACGACGTCGGCGTCGGGGAAGCGGCGGCGCAACCTGGCGGTCCGGCCGCGCGTCGCGCCGCTGTCGTGGACCATCGCCACGCGCACGCCCGCCAGATCCAGCTCGACGGTCTCGGGAAGCTCGCCGATCAGCTCGCGGTCGTTGTTGCCGAGCACGGCGTGCACCGGCGCGTGCCCCCGGAGGTCCTCGAGCACGTCCGCGACGACGACGTCGCCGGCGTGCAGGATGTGGTCGGCCGCGTCCGCCAGCTCCCGTACGCGCGGCGGCAGCGTCCGTGAGGACCCGCGGCGGATGTGGGTGTCGGCCAGCACCAGGACGTCCATGGCGCTCACGGTGTCCCGTCGGCGCCGACGCCATGCGCGTCGCGCGCCGCCAGGCGCCCGAGCAGCAGGTGCAGCCCGAAGGCGCCCGTCGCCGACGCGGCACCGATGACCAGGGGGAGGCCGAAGCCGCGTGCCGGGCTCCCCAGCGCGGCGCCGAGCTGCGGCCCGAGCAGGCCCGCGACGCCCCAGCCGGTGAAGATGCGCCCGTAGTTGGCACCGAAGCGCTCGACGCCGAACAGGTCGGCGGTCAGCGCGGGAACCAGTGACGACTGCGTCCCGTAGCCGACGCCGACGACGACCATGAGCACCAGCACCGGCACGGTCGCCGAGACCGCAGCGAGCGCCGCACAGGCCGCGGCGAGCGTCAGCGTGGCGGCGCGCAACCCCGGCAGCCGGCCGAACCGGTCCGACAGCCACCCGCCCCCGGCCCGCCCCGCCAGGTTGCCCGCACCCAGCAGCGCGACCGCCGCGCTGACCGCCGCCGGCCGCAGCCCGCCGGCGTCGGCGATGGTCGCGGCATGGGCGACGACCAGCATGGCGGGCAGGGTGCCCAGCAGGAACGCCGCCCACAGGGCGATGCCGCCCGGGCGCAGCAGCAGCGTGCGCGCGGATCCCGGCGGGGCGGGGGATGGTCCGCCATCGTCCGGCAGGCCGTCGCCCAGCAGCGCCGCCCCCACCAGGAGCGCCAGGCCGATCACCACGCCCAGCGCGACGAACGTGCCCCGCCACCCGACGGCCGCCAGCAGCGCCGTGATGGCGGGCGAGGCCACCAGCGGGCCGGCGGCGTAGGCGCCCACCACGACGCCCAGCGCCAGCCCGCGGCGGTCGCCGAAGCCCTTGCCGGCCACGGCGACGGCCGTGGCGTAGCCGAGGCCGTTGCCCACGCCGAACAGTGCGCCGTAGCCCGCCACGACCCAGCCCAGCGACGGCGCGCGCGACCCGAGCAGCAGCCCGGCGGCCGCGGCGACGGCGGCGGCGGTCGCGACCGTGCGGGGCCTGTGCCGGTCGACCACCGGGCCCCCGGCCAGCACGATGGCGGCGAAGATCATGACCGAGACCGAGAACACGCCGGCAAGCGCGGCGGGGGAGCTGCCGAACTGCTCAGCGAGCGGATCGACGAACAGGCTCCACGAGAACAGCGAGCCCAACGACAGGTTGATGATCCCGCCGCCGACCAGCAGGCGCGCGGCGCCGGGCGGCGCGGTCCCCATGGCGGGACGGTACCGGTCACGCCGGATGCGAAACGTCATGGTGGACCGGCCGCGCCGGACGTGGAACGCCGTCGGGCGGGCGCAGCGGGCACACTACGGCGATGACCGAGGTGCGGTTGCCCACCCGGGCGCTCGTGGTGCTGGTCGGGCCGTCGGGCGCCGGCAAGACGCAGTGGGCACGCACGCACCTCGACCCGTCCGCGATCGTGTCGAGCGACGACCTGCGCGCCCTCGTGGGGGAGGGACCGCACGACCAACGGGCCGGCACCGACGCGTTCGCCGTGCTCGACGACGTGGTCGAGCGCCGCCTGCGGCGGGGGCTGCTGACGGTCGTCGACTCACTGGCGCTGGACCCTACGCGACGACGCCTGCACCTCGAGCAGGCCCGCCGCCACGGCGTACCGTGCTACGCCGTCGGCTTCGACGTCGACCCGGCCGAGTGCCGCCGGCGCAACCGGGCGCGCGAGCGGCCGGTACCGTCCAGGGTGCTGTCGACGCAGCTGGCGACGTGGGGCCGGGTCCGCGACGAGCTGCCTTCCGAGGGCTTCGACGCCGTCCTCGCGCCCGGTGCGGTCACCGTCGTGCCACCGGCGCTGCTGGACGCACCCACCGCCGCCGCCCGACAACGAGGTGCTCCGATGCCCCTGCGCTTCGAGCTGCACATCCCGGCGTTCCAGTGGCCGGATCGGCCCGGCGGGACGGCCGGCCGGCTGGCGGCGATCGCCCGCACGGCCGAGGAGGTCGGGTTCACCGGCATCTGGGTGATGGACCACATGGTCCAGATCCCGCAGGTCGGTCGGGAGTGGGAGGACATCCTCGAGAGCTGGACGACGTTGGGCTACCTGGCCGCGGTCACCTCGCGCTGCCGCCTGGGGACGCTGGTCACCGCGATCACGTTCCGCAACGTGTCGCACCTCGCCAAGATCGTGGCCACCCTCGACGTGCTGAGTGGCGGGCGGGCCGTGTGCGGTCTGGGTGCCGCGTGGTTCGCGCGCGAGCACGACGCCTACGGGTGGGAGCTGCCCCCCGTGCCCCGGCGCTTCGCGCTGCTCGAGGACGCGCTGCGCCTGCTGCCGCTGCTGTGGGGGCCGGGCACGCCGCCGTTCGAGGGCGAGGTGCTCGGGCGTCGCGAGACGCTGTGCTACCCGCGACCGGTGCAGGACCACGTGCCGCTCCTGGTGGGCGGCGGTGGCGAGCGGCGGACACTGCGGCTGGTCGCCCGCCACGCCGACGGGTGCAACCTGATGGGCGGTCCCGACGTGGTCGCCCACAAGCTGGAGGTGCTGCGGCGGCACTGCGCCGACGTCGACCGCGACCCGGCGGAGATCGAGGTGACCCACCTGACGCCGCTGCTGGTGGGGACGGACACCGCGGACGTCGGGGCGCGGGTCGACGCGCTCGTGCCCCGCGGCACCTCACGCCGCGCCGCGGCCGAGCGCCTGCTGGCCGGCACCGTCGACGACCACATCGGGCGCTTCCGCCAGCTCGCCGAGGCGGGCGTCGCGACGGCCATGGTGAGCCTGGCCGACCTGGAGGACGCCGCCGCCGTCGAGCGCTTCGCCCCTGTGGTCGCGGCGTTCGCCGGCAGCTAGCGCGACCGCGCGTCGCCCGACGTCCCGCCGGACGGACGGGTGCCGACGCCGGCGGTGGGTCGACCCCACCGCCGCCGCGGCGTAGGCTCGCCGGGCCGAGCGATGGGAGGCCTCGAGGTGTACGAGCTGCCCGACGGGATCACCGCGACCGACGTCGACACCGACCGGCTCCGCCAGCACTGCCTGGTCCGCGGGCCGGCCGACGGCACACCGGTCGTGCTGGTGCACGGCAACCTGTCGACGGCGTTGTTCTTCGACGAGCTGATGGCGGCGGCGCCCGCGCACCTGCGGCTGGTGGCACCCGACATGCGCGGCTTCGGTCGGACCGAGCCCCTGCCCATCGATGCGACCCGTGGCCTGCGCGACTGGTCCGACGACGTCGCCGCGCTGGTGGCGGCCCTGGACCTGCCGGCGCCGGTGCACCTGATCGGGTGGTCCACGGGTGGCGGCGCGATCATGCAGTACGCGATCGACCGGCCCGACGAGGTCGCCTCGCTGACCCTCATCGACACGGTCTCGCCCTACGGGTTCGGCGCGACCAGCGGGCCGGACGGCACGCCGACCTCGCCCGACTTCGCGGGCAGCGGCGCCGGCCTGGCCAACCCCGAGTTCGTCCAGCGGCTGCGCGACGGCGACGCGGGCGCCGACAGCGCCGTGTCCCCACGCAACGTCCTGCGGGCCTTCTACTGGCACCCATCGTTCGAGATGGCACCTGCGCGCGAGGACGCGCTGGTCGCCGAGATCCTGCGGTCCCAGGTCGGCGACGGCGGCTACCCGGGCAACGCCACGCCGTCGGACCACTGGCCGGGCGTCGCGCCCGGTGACCTCGGCGTGCTCAATGCCCTGTCGGGCCGGTGGCTGGACACCAGCGGCATCGTCGACATCACGCCGCGCCCGCCGATCCTGTGGGTGCACGGCGATGACGACCTGGTGGTCGGGGACCGGTCGATGTTCGACGCGGGCACGCTCGGCAGCATGGGCGTGCTGCCGGAGTGGCCCGGCGACGACGTCCACCCGCCGCAGCCCATGGAGGTCCAGATCCGCGCGGTGCTGACCGCCTACGGCGAGGCCGGTGGCGAGGTCCGCGAGGAGGTCGTCGCCGACTCGAGCCACGGCCCATTCATCGACCACCTCGAGACGTGCGCCGACCTCGTGTGGGGCTTCGTCAGCAAGGTCTGAGCCCCGCCCGGCACGTCGAGGTCACACAGCGTGATCTGCTGGGGGCGCGGCGGAGTGTCTCGCCGTGCCGTCAGTCACCGATCGCGCACCAGGCGCACCACGTGCGCCACATGTGGTGGTCCCCGCCCCACACCGCGATTTGGTCAATCACGCGGAGTGATCTGACCGCGTCGCCCCCTACCGTCGAGCCGATGGTGCACGCGGCGCTCCGAGCACCGCGCGCGAGGGCGGATCGCGGAGGAGCAACATGTCCGTGCGCGGGCGCGGGACGGTCGCGGCGCTGGTCCTGGCGCTGCTGCTCCCGGGGGTCGTGCCGCTCGCCGCCCCCCCGGCGGGCGCGGCGACGGACGCGGGCCCGGACGCCGCGGAGGCGGTCGGCCCGGTGCAGCGCGGAGATGCCGGCAGCTATGCGGGGACCGGCCCGGTGGCGTCCGACCGGGCGCACGTGACGGGGGCCTGGTCGAAGGTCGCCGACTGGCCGCTGGGCGCGATCCACGCGGTGCTCCTGCCCGACGGCCGGGTCATGACCTACGGCACCGACGGCACCGGCCGCCCGTCCTACGGCTTCGAGTACGACGTCTGGGACCCGGCCAAGGGGCTGGGGGCCGCTAGCCACACGACGCTGCCGGTCCGGACTCGCACGAACCTGTTCTGCAGCGCCCAGACCGTGCTGACCGACGGCCGGGTGCTCCTGACCGGCGGCGAGGAGCACGGCCTGCCGGGCGGCGGCTTCAACGACGCGGTCACCGACGTCAACGTCTTCGACCCGGCGACCGACGCGCTGGCGCGCCTGGGCGACGAGATGGCGTACCCGCGCTGGTACCCGACGGCCACGACGCTGCCCAACGGCGACGTGCTCGTGCACGGCGGCCGCGACGACCGCCCGGGGAAGCGCCCCATCCTCGTGCCGGAGGTCTACAGCCAGGTCAACGGCTGGCGCCGGCTGCCCGGAGCGAGGTCGGCCGAGGTCTACGACCGGGGCCGCTGGTGGTACCCGCGCAGCTGGGTCGCGCCCGACGGCACGGTGCTGATCGTCACGCAGGGCAACCGCGGCATCTACGAGCTCGATCCCCGCGGCCGCGGGTCGGTGACCCGGGTCGGCAGCTACCCGGCGCCGACCACCGACTACACGATGCCCGCCGCGATGTTCGACGTCGGCAAGGTGCTGATCACGCGCAAGGACGGCCGCGCCGCCGTCATCGACGTCACCGGCGCCAGGCCGAAGGTGACCGGGACGGGGTCGCTGCGGTCCTACCGCTCGTGGTCGGACGCCACCGTGCTGGCCGACGGGCGGGTCATGGTCAGCGGCGGCGCCAGCCGGCGGCAGCTGCTGGCCTACGCGACCAACCACGTCGAGCTGTGGGACCCCGACACGGGCAGGTGGCGGACCGGGCCCGCGGCGCGGCGCGCGCCCCTTAACCACCCCCCCCCCCTGCCCCGCCCCGCCGCCCCGGGGCTCCCCGCCGGCGGCGGGCCGCCCGGTCCGGTGACCAACCTCAACGCCGAGATCTACCACCCGCCCTACCTGTTCGCGCGCGACGGGTCCGGCCGACTGACGCGGCGGCCGCGGATCACCGCCGCCGGCGCGGTGGGCTACGACGGCACGTTCCCCGTGGACGTCGCCGACGCCGGGGCGGTGTCGAAGGTCGCGCTGATCCGCACCGGCTCGGTGACCCACAGCTTCGACATGGATCAGCGGTTCATGGAGCTCGACTTCACCCAGGCCGGTGACCGCCTGACCGTGACCGGCCCGCGCACCGCCGCCATCGCACCGCCGGGGCGGTACCTGCTGTTCGTGTTCGACGACCGTGGGGTCCCGTCCGTCGCCCGGATCGTCGAGCTGGCCCCCAGCGCGCCCCAGGTCAGCGCGGGGGTGCAGTCGGGCAGTCTGACGGTCACCCGGGCACGCGGTCGGCGGTGGGTACCGGTCCGCTTCGAGCGCGCCTTCACGCGCACCCCCGTCGTCGCGGTCGGCGCCGCGTCGACGGTGAGCGGCAGGCCGGCCATGGCGCGGGTCCGGCGCGTGACCACCCATGGCTTCGAGGTGGCGCTCGACACCTGGCCGTCGGTCGGCGGCACGCACACCTTCGAGACGCTGTCCTTCATCGCCGCGGAGCCCGGGCGTCACCGCATCGGTGGCGCCACCCTGCACGCGGGTGCCGTGACGGCCGGGGCCGGCTGGAGCCAGGCGCGCTTCGGGGGGGCGCTGCCGACGACGCCCGTCGTGCTGCCGCAGCTCGCCGGTGACGTCGATCCGCGGGCCGCCACCGTGCGGGTCCGTTCGGTGGGGGCGGCCGGCGTCCAGCTGCGGCTGCAGGGCCAGGAGGCCGACGAGCGGCGCGGGCGGCGCCACGGGCGGGAGGTGGTCCACTACCTCGCGGTGACGCCCGGCCGGGGGGCGATCGACGGCCGACCGGTCTGGACCGGTGTGACCCGCGTGGCGGTGACCCACGAGTGGAAGACGATCCGCTTCGGCCGTTCGCTGGCGACCCCGCGCCTCGTCGCGGCGGCCCAGACCACCCGCGCCGCCGATCCGGTGCTGGTGCGCCACCGCAGGCTCCGGTGGCGGGGCGCCGAGGTCCGGGTGCAGGAGGAGCGGTCCCACGACCGGGAGCGCCGCCACGGCCAGGAACGCGTCGGGTACGTCGCCATCGGTGCCCGGTGACGCGCGTGCGGCACCCGCCGGAGCCGGTCCCGCGGACGCGTCGTCGTCCCGTGCCGGGCGGGCGTTTTCCGCGCCGTGCCGCCGGATCGGCTCACGAAGCGTGACATGGCGGTGGCAGGGGCGTTGCCGTATCGTCAGCAGGTGCTGCATCGCGCAGCACTGGTGACCGCACGAGGAGGACGGTGATCCCGGCGCGCGCTCGGCGGATGTCGCGGGGTCGGCCTCCGGCGTCGCGGGACCGGTTGCTGCATCGGGGGAGGGGACCGCGGTGAGCGCTGCGGAAGGTCGGAGGTTCGGGCGGTTCCGCCTGCTGCGCGCGCTCGCCGGTGATGCGATCTCCACCACCTGGTACGCCACGGGCGAGGCTGCCGGTGGCCGCGGTGCCCACGAGCCGCGGCCGTTCACCGTCAGGGTCATCGAGGCGCACCCGCCCGTCGGCGACCGGCACGGCGACGAGCTGGTCCGGCGCTTCCTGGCCGACGTCCAGCGGGCCGGCGCGGTCGACCACCCCGCGATCCTGCGGCCGCACGACAGCGGCGTCATCGACGGCCATCCCTACGTCGCCACGTCATTCGTGCGGGCAGTGCCGCTCGCCGAGATGCTCACCCACGACGGCGCCATCACCCAGTCCGCGGCGCTGGCCATCTTCGCCCAGCTGGCCGCCGGGCTCGATGCCGCCCACCGGGCCGGCGTGGTCCACGGGGCGATCAGTCCGCGGACGGTGTGGATCGGCCCCGGCAGCGGGCGGGGCGTCGCCTACGTGGGGTTCCTGACCGGGTTCGGGACCGACGTGCTGCTCCGCGAGCACCTGGCCCGCAGCCCGCGCGGCGTGCCGCTGGACGACGTCCTCTACGTCGCGCCCGAGCAGCTGCGGGGTGAGCCGCCGAGCGCCGCCAGCGACCAGTACGCGCTGGCGGGCGCGATGTTCCACACCCTGGCGTCCTCGCCGCCGTTCGAGCGTGCGACCCGTTCGAAGCTCTACGGCGCGCACCTGATGGCGTCCCCGCCGGACCTGACCCAGCACGACCCGGCCGCCCCCGCGACGGTGACCGCCGCGCTGCGGCGTGGCCTGCACAAGCAGCCGGGTGAGCGGTTCGCCAGCTGCGGGGCGCTGGTCAACGCCGCACTGCCGGCCCGGGGCCGGGCGCCGACACCGCCGACGTCGCCGCCGGGAGGCCGCCGTGCGGGGGCGCCGGGAGGCCGCCGTGCGGGGGCGCCGGGAGGCCGCCGTGCGGGGGCGCGCGGGGCGGCTGGCGCCACCTCCGGTGTGCAGGCCATCGCGCGCCGGGATCCCCGGCGTCGCGCGGCGGCGGCTGCCGGGCCCGCGGCAGCCGGTGCCGGCGCGCGACGCGGGCCACCGGCGCCACCGCGGTCCGGACGGGCGCCGTGGCAGCTCGTGGTCGCGGGCATCGTGGTGCTGCTGTCGGTCGTCGCCCTGTGGGTGCTGCTGCGGTCGCCGTCGGCCTCGTCGACGGCGTCGGCGCGCGAGGGCACCGCCGGGCCCAGCGAGCAGACGTCGCTGTCCGGGGCCACCGAGGCCGCGGCGGTCCAGCCGGGCTGGTCGGCGACGGTGTCGGACGCGCCGATCGAGACCCTCGACACCGCCGGCGGGGTGGTGGTGGCGCTCGACGGGACCGGTGGGCTCACGGGCGTCGGGGCGGGCGCCGGCAGGGTCCGCTGGCGCCTGGACGCCGCCGAGGTCGGCGCCGCCGCAGGGTCGACGAAGGCAGCCGACGGCGGCACGGGCGGGACGGTCGCGACCGCCGGCGCCTCGCTGGTCGCGGGAGGCACCCGGCTGAGCGCCTACGACGTGCGGTCGGGCGACGAGCGCTGGACCGTCGACGGGCCGACCGGATCGCTGTCGATCCTCGACGACACCGTCATCGGCGTCGCCGACACCCCCGACGGACGCGAGATCCTCGCGGTGTCCCTGGCCGACGGGGTCGAGGCGTGGCACATCCACGGGCAGGCGGATACCGGTGACGGGTCGACCGCCGTGGCCAGCGCCGGCGACCGCGCCTACGCGCTGCAGGGGGAGCAGCTGCTGGCCATCGATCCCACGGCGGCAGCCCAGACCGCCTCCGGGCGCCAGCAGGTCGACGGGCCCACGTGGCAGGAGGACCTGACCGGTGCCCGGCCGCCGCTCGTGCCGACCGACGGGGGCGTCGTCGTCGCCCACGACGACGGACGGGTCTGCGGGCACGCGGCGGTCGACGGCGCCACC
This sequence comes from uncultured Actinomycetota bacterium, assembly GCA_964450395.1. Lineage (GTDB taxonomy): Bacteria > Actinomycetota > Nitriliruptoria > Euzebyales > JAHELV01 > JAHELV01. The sequence goes on along the minus strand of CAYVGE010000017.1, from coordinate 15,342 downwards.
CAGTGGTGCGAGCCCGTGCCGGGCGCGGACGCCGCGACCCCACGGGTGTTCGCCGTGGGTGGTGGGATCATCGTGGCGACACCGGAGGCGGTCGTCGCGCTGGACCGGGCGACGGGAGCGCCGCGCTGGAGCGTCTCGCCCGGCGCGACGGGCGCCATGGTCGCCGCCAGCAACCGGGCGGTGGTGCTGGCCGACGGCGACGGACGCGTGTCGGCACTCGATCCCCGCCGGGGCGACGAGCTGCTCGCGCTCTCCGACGCCGGCGAGGTCACCGCCGTGGCGACGCGCAGCGACCGCGTCATGGTCGCGGACGCCGCCGGGACGCTGCGCGCCTTCGATCTGCCGGGTGGTTGACGCCGCAGCGGAGACGCAGGCTGGGTGACGTGCATCCCGGCAGCCAGCGGTCAGGTCGGGCGGTGCTCCCACCACCGCCCCCGACCCGTCGTGCGCGGGTGCGCGCGTGGCTGCGCCGGCGCGACCGCGCGGGTCAGCGGGCGCGCCTGCTGCTCGCCGGCGGCCTGCTCGGGATGGTCGCCGGCGGCCTGCTGGCGGTCGTGGCGGCGGCACTGCTGCAGCCGCGCTTCACCGTGCTGGAGATCGGCGCGCAGCAGCTGGCCCCGGACGACCCGTCCGCGCAGCCCCCGCAGGAGCAGGTCGGGCGCTACGCGGCGTTCGACCGCCGCTACGTCGTCGACGTCGCGACGCCCGACGGCGGGCTCTCGGCGATCCTCGGGCGGGCGCGTCGGCAGCGGTGGGAGGTGGTGGTGCCCGCCACGGACGGCACCGCGACGCTCGAGCGCGGCGGCGTCACCGCGGCTGTCACCGTGCGGGGGCCCATGACCCGCATCACGACCCGCGTCGCCGATGCGGTCCGGGCGCGCCAGCGCGTGGGGGTCGCCGCCGCGACGCTGGCCGGCCTGGTCGCCGGCGCGTGGTGGGTCCGGTGGCAGCTGCGGGGCAACCCGCGCCTGCGCGGCGTGCAGCCACGGTCCGGCTGAGGGCCGGGCGCGGCCGGCCGTGCGGTCCGCTCGGCAGGTGTGCCCGTGCCGGTCCGGCGCCCGCCGCCGTCCCGGCTCCTCCCCGCAGGTTTCGGTCACCGAATCGTCAGAGTTGATGATGCCGACACGGCGGTCCGGGGCCAGGCTACGCATCGAGCCGGGCGCATGGCGGGAGATGCGTCCGGTTCCGGGGCCAGGCTGCGTCTCCCCCCTCCGTAGCCTGGCCCCGGATTGGTGCTGTCCGGGGGAGGCACGTGTCCCCCGGATTTCCCTTCTGCGACGCGGCACCGTATAGTGCTGCCACCGGAGCTTGGCGGCCGACCGAACCGGTCGGCCCACCCGTTCGAGGGCGAGTCGTGTTCCCCCCACACGATTCGCCCTCGAATGCGTCCCGGCCCGTCGCTCCGGCGCAGGATCGCCAGAACTGAGGATGCGGGCGGCCGCGTCCACCGCGACGCTGCGGTCAGGTCCCACGGAGGGACCGGACCGTGCAACGGCGGGAGGGTCCATGGCACAGATCGCAGCGATGTTCCGCAACGCCTGGTGGCGGCGGGCCGCACTGGCGGGATTCGTCGTCGGCCTGGTCGGCGGGTTGACGCCGCTCCTGACGCGCTGACCACACGGACGGCGCGGGCGCCTCACACGTCGCCGGAGAACGTGTCGCACGCGTCCGCGCTGCCCGACTCGAAGCCGCGCCGGAACCACTGCGTCCGCTGCTCCGAAGAGCCGTGGGTCCAGGTCTCGGGGGTGACCCGGCCCTGCGTCTGCTGCTGGATGCGGTCGTCGCCGATCGCCGCTGCGGCCGTCAGCGCCTCGTCGACATCACCGGACTCCAGCAGCTGCCGCTCGTAGACCGAGTGCGCCCAGACGCCGGCGAAGCAGTCGGCCTGCAGCTCCTGGCGGACCGACAGCGCGTTGCGCTGGCCGGGGTCCTGCCGCGCCAGCTGCTGGACCTGTTCGTCGATGCCCAGCAGGTGCTGCACGTGGTGGCCGACCTCGTGGGCGAGCACGTACGCCTGCGCGAAGTCACCACTCGCACCGAAGCGCGTGCTCAGCTCGCGGTAGAACGACAGGTCGATGTAGACGCGCTCGTCGGCCGGGCAGTAGAAGGGACCCGTCGCCGCGGAGCCGATGCCGCAGCCGGTCGTCGTCTGCCGCGAGAACACCACGGGGCCGGGCTGCTGCCGGGTCTGCGCCATCGTGCGCGCAGGACCCACGGGGTCGTAGGTCCGCCCGGCCGCCTCGAACTCGCGCTGCCAGAGCTCCTCGATGTCGCGCGTCACCTGCGCGACGAACCGGCCCTCCTCGTCGGTGGGCGGTGCGCCCGGCACCGCGTCCTGCCCCGCGCGCGCCGGCCCGCCCCCCCGGGGGTACGTGTCCGGGGGGGCGCCGACGCCGACGCCCCCACCGCCGACGCCGCCGTTGAGGAGGAAGAACGCGATCGCCGCAAGGATCAGCACGGGCAGGCTGACCTTGCCGAGGGGGATCGGGATCCCCGACATCCCGGTCCCGCCGCCCGCACCGCGCCGGTCGTCGATGCGGCCCTGCCGGCCCATGCGACGCCACTTCACGCCAGGCTCCTCGCAGGTCGCTCCACCAGTGGTCCTGCGCCCGGACGCCGGCCACCACCGTCGGACGAGTCATGTCCGCCGGCACGGCGACAGAAACCGCGGCGCGGATCACCCCGCCCGGAAGCCGTCCGCGCCGTCGACCGGCTCCGGCCGTAGGTGGCGGCGGCGGGCGTGCTCGACGCAGGTTCCGAGCCACGCACGGGCGACCGCCGGCGTGAAGCTGGATGCCGTGCGGTGCCGGCCGGTTGTCGACTCGACGACGATGCGCACCCGGCGCCCCACCGGCTCGGCGACGACCGCCCGGACCGCAGGCCACCCGACCTGTGCGACGTCGAAGCCGGAGCGCACGGCGATGCCCAGGGCCGAGACCGCCACGGCGCTGTGCGCGCGGCTCCACAGCGTCGTCGCCAGCCAGCCGCCGGTGCCGACCACGAGGGCCACCAGCGGCACCGCGACGATCGGCGGCGGCAGCGTGGCGGCGGCCGCCAGGGCGATCAGCAGCAGCGACAGCACCACTGACCAGAACGCCTGGCGCAGGCGCGCGCCCCGGCTGGTGGCGGCGAGCCACGTCCAGCCGTCGGGCTCGGTGGTGAGGCGACTGGGGCGCAGATCCATGCGGGGTGTGCTCAAGGCGGGACCGGTGCGGACGACAGTGGGCAGGGTATGCGTCCGCTTCCCCGCTGGCTGCCCGTCCTCGTCGCCTGTGCGGTCCTGGTGCCCGTCACCGCCGCCGGTGCCGCGGACCCCAGGATCGAGCGCTCACGCGCGGAGCTGCGTCGTGCGCGCCAGGCCGAGGCCGCCGCGACCGCCCGGCTCGACGAGGCCGCCGCCGCCTACGAGGAGGCCTGGGCCCACCTGGAGCGGCTCGACGGCGAGGAGGAGCGGACCCGTGCCGGCGTCGCCGACGCCGAGCGCCGGGTCAGCCAGGCCGACCGGGAGGCGCGGGAGCGGCTCGCGGCCCTCTACAAGCACCCCGGGCTGCGCTTCGACATCGTCGGCCAGGCCACCCTCGGCGCCGACGTCGGCGAGTCGCTGCACCGGTTGGAGCTGATCGATCAGCTCGCCCGGCACGGCGTCCAGTCGGTCGCCCAGGCCGACCGGGCCGCCGGTCGCGTGCAGGCGGCCGAGCGGGACTACCGCGTGGTGACCGCCGGCGTGCGCGACGCCGTGCGCCGGCGGCGCCAGCGGGCGGCGTCGCTGGGGCAGGCGCTCGCCGAGGCGGAGGCCGCGGTCGTCGACGCCGACGAGACGCTGTCCGACGCCGAGGCCGAGGTCGCCGCGGAGCGCGAGCAGCGGCGGCGGGAGCGGGCCCGGCAGGCGGAGCTCGCCGCGCACCGCAGGGGTTCGGTCGCGGGCGTGGCGCCACTGGCGGCGACCGACGGCAAGGTGTGCCCGGTCGGCGCGCCCAACGCGTTCTCCGACAGCTGGGGTGCGCCGCGCTCAGGCGGCCGGTCGCACCAGGGCGTCGACATGTTCGCGGCGCACGGCACCCCGCTGTATGCCGTCGAGGCCGGGACCATCCGCACGAGCGACAACTCCCTGGGCGGGATCTCCCTGCACCTGACCGGCGTCGGCGGCGCGTCCTACTACTACGCGCACCTGTCCGAGCGCATCGTCGTGACGGGGGAGCGGGTCGATGCCGGACAGGTCGTCGGCGCGGTCGGCAACACCGGCAACGCCATCTCGACGCCACCGCACCTGCACTTCGAGTACCACCCGGGCGGCGGCGACCCCGTCAACCCGACGCCGCTGGTGACGGCGCTCTGCCGCTCGTAGCGACCGCCGGCCCGCCGGTCGATCGCCTGCCGCCGCCGGCCGCCGACCTCGTGGACCGGGACCGGGCCGGGCGGTGGCGGGCCGGGGCCGGCGCCACCGGTACACTGCGCGGCGATGGAGACCGACCGCACCCTCGAGCGGCTGACCGCCCCCGACTACCTGGATGGCCTCGACGGCGCCGACACGGCGCACATCCGGGCCCTGCGCGACGAGTGCCGCGCCGAGGAGCGCCGGCTCAGCTACGTACGGCGGATGGTCCAGGGCCACCTGGACCTGGCCACGGGTGAGCTCGACCGTCGGGGTGGTGGGCACGGCGACGCGCTGGTCGCACGCGTCGCGCGGGCGCTGACCGGTGCGGCCGGTGCGTCGTGGTCGGTGCGGGCGGTCGGGCTGTACGCGCCGGACGACGACGGCGGCGACCTCGACGGCATCGGCAGCGCCCGGCTGCCCGACCTCGACGACGACGAGCTGGTTGCCCACATCGATCGGCTGCGGCGGCGTGAGCGCGTGCTGTCGGACCGGCGGGCGCTGCTGCTGGGCCACCTCGACCGCCTGCAGGCGACGCTGGTCGAGCGCTACCGCGACGGCCTCGCGGCCGTCGACGACGTCGCGCTGCGCGGGCTGGAGCACCGCTGACACCAGGGGCGCCGCTGGTCCGCGTCGTGCGGGACGGTGCGGTCGATGCCCTCCACGTGGGGCACCTGGCGGTCGTGACGGCCGACGGCCGGTTGATCGCCGGCCACGGCGACCCCGGTGCCGTCGTGTACCCGCGGTCGGCGCTCAAGCCGTTCCAGGCAGCGGCGGCGCTCGGGCTGTCGGGCGTCGAGGTCCCCGACGACGAGCTGGCGATCATCGCCGCCTCGCATACCGGCAGCGGCGCGCAGCAGGCCGCCGTCCAGCGGGTGCTCGGGCGCGCCGGCCTCGGCGCCGGCGCGCTCCGGTGCCCGATGGCGCTGCCGACCGACGCCGTGGCGCTGCGGCAGCGGCCGCCGCCGACGCGGCTGGCCCACAACTGCTCCGGCAAGCACGCCGGCTTCCTGCTCGCGACCACCGCCGCCGGCCAGGATCCCGGCGGGTACCTGACGGACGGGGCCGCGGTCCAGCGGGCGGTGCGGATCGCCGTCGGCGACGCGTGCCACCACGATGCGCAGGGCCCGGGCGTCGATGGGTGCGGTGCCCCCGCGTGGCGGCTGCCGCTGTCGGCGCTGGCCCGGGGCTTCACCGCCCTGCTGACCGACGGCGGGACGCTGGCGCGGGTCGCGCGGGCGATGCGGGTGCACCCTGGGCTGGTCGGTGGCCACGCGGTGGTCGACACGGTGCTCATGCAGGCCGAGCCGGCAATCATCGCCAAGCGCGGCGCCGAGGGCGTGCTGGGCATCGCCGCACGCGCGGACGCGGGCCCGGTCGGCGTCGCGCTCAAGGTGGCCGACGGCGGCGTACGCGCGGTCGGACCGGTCGCGGTCGCCGTGCTCGACGCCCTCGGCCTGCACGGGGCGGCGGCGCTCGCACGGCCGGTCGTGCTCGGCGGCGGGGCGCCCCACGGGGCGGTCGAGGTCGACCCCGGCCTGCGTGACGCGTTGTCCGCCCTGCGCTGACCGCACGCCCGGGTTGCAGATCTGCTTGCAAAAGTTATCCTCGTGCTAGCAGGCGACGAGGACGACGACACGATGGGCACCGACCGGGGCGGCACCCGTGACGTCGCAGGCGCCGCGGCATCGCGGGTCCGCGACGTCGGCGCGTTCATCCGCGAGCAGCGGACCGCGGCCCAGCTGTCCCTGCGGACGCTGGCCAGCCGCGCCGGCATCTCGAACCCGTACCTGTCCCAGATCGAGCGCGGGTTGCGCCGCCCGTCGGCCGACATCCTGCAACGGGTCGCCGAGGCGCTGCGCATCAGTGCCGAGACCCTCTACGTGCAGGCCGGGATGCTCGAGGAGCGCCCGGCAGGCCTCGACGAGCACATCCGGGCCGCGCCCGAGCTCAGCGAGCCCCAGAAGCGCGCCCTGCTCGAGATCTACCACGCGTTCGTCTCCGGCGGCGCCCCCCAGATTTCCATCGACCCGACCACCACCGAGGAGCAGCCATGAGCACCAGCACCCCCGAACGACTGACCCGCAACGTCACCGACGGCGCCCGCACGGTCGCCGACGGCGCCCGCTCCGCCGGCCGCGCGTCCGTGTCGCTCCTGCGCGACGGTGGCTACGCGACCGTCGGCGCGACCGACGCCGCCGTCGCCTACGCCCGTCGCCTGGGCGTCCGCGCGACCGAGGTCCGCGATGAGCTGCGCAAACTGCGGCTGCCCGACCCGCGCACGGTCGGCGAGTCGATCCGTGGCCTCGGCGCCGAGGTCGAGCAGCAGTTCGAGACCTACGCGGGGCGCGGCCGCGAGGTTGTCGCGTCGCTGCAGCGCAGCGACGCGACCCGCACGGCGGCCGAGCGCGCCGACGTCGCCCGCTCGCAGGTGCAGGCCGCGGCGACCAGCGTGCGGCGTGCCGGCGAGACGGCCGGCGAGGCCGTCGAGGAGGCCGCGGAGAACGTCGGCGGACAGGCCGACTACGGCTCGATGACCGTCGAGGAGCTGCGGACCCTGGCGCGCGAGCGCGACATCGATGGCCGTTCCGACATGAACAAGGCCGAGCTGGTCAGCGCGCTGCGCAACCACTGAGCAGCCCGCGGCGGGCCGCCGCCGCACACCGCCCGACGCCCCGGCCCCACCGCCGGGGCGTCGTCGCGTCGGGGCTCCGTCGCCGCCGCCCGCCGCTACCATCGTTCCGGTCGCTCGCCCGGGTGGGGGCGATGACGTCGGAGCGCTGGAGGCGTGCATGCAGCAGGGTCCCGGCGGCGGTCCCGACACCGCCGACACGCGACCGTCCGATCGCGCGGGGCCGTTGCCCCGCCGTGTGGCGCTGCTGAGCGTCCACACCTCGCCTCTGGCGCAGCCGGGCGTGGGCGACGGCGGTGGCATGAACGTGTTCGTCTCGATGCTCGCCCGCCAGCTGCGCGCCCACGACATCGCCGTGGACGTCTTCACCAGGACCACGGGCGCCGACCTCCCGCCGACCGTCGTGCTGGCCGACGGCAGCCGGGTCCACCACGTCGACGCCGGCCCGACGACCGTCAGCAAGGAATCGCTCGCCTCCCACCTGTGCGCCTTCTACCTCGCAGTCTCCGGCCACCCCGCCCTCGTCAGCGCCGAGCTGCTGCACGGCCACTACTGGATGAGCGGGTGGGTCGGGCGCAAGCTGCGCGAGCGCCGGGACGTGCCGCTGGTGCAGCGCTTCCACACCCTGGCCCGCGCGAAGGACGCCGGTCGCTCGGCCGGCGAGGCCGCCGAGCCGATGCTGCGCTACGCCGCGGAGCGCCGGGTCGTCGCCGCTGCCGACGCCGTGCTGGCGGCGAACGCCCGCGAGGCCGACCTGCTGCGCCGCGACTACCGGGCGCGGTCCGGGCAGGTCCACGTCGTCGCGCCCGGCGTCGACACCGGGATCTTCACCCCCGACGGCGACCGGCTGGCCGTCCGCAGCGACCTCGGCGGCGGCCGGCTCGTGCTGTTCGTCGGCCGGCTGCAGCCGCTCAAGGCGCCCGACGTCGCGGTGCGGACCCTCCGGGCGCTCGACGCGCTGCAGCCCGACGACGGCGTCCCGACGCGGCTGCTGATCGTCGGCGGTGCCAGCGGTAACGGGCAGGGGACCACGGATCCCGCGGCGCTGCGGCGCCTGGCCGCCGAGCTCGGCGTCGCCGACCGCGTCGCCCTGCTGGTGCCGCGGCCGCACGAGGAGCTGGCGGCGGTCTACCGCGCCGCCGACGCCCTGGTCATGCCCAGCCGCTCCGAGAGCTTCGGGCTGGTGGCGCTCGAGGCGCAGGCCTGCGGCACGCCGGTCGTGGCCGCCGACGTCGGCGGCCTGCGCGAGATCCTCGCCGACGGCGGCGGCACCGTGGTCAGCGAACCGACGCCGGAGGCATACGCCCGTGCGCTGTTGCCGTACCTCACCGACGCCGACGCGCGGCGCCGGGCGTCGCGGGCGGCGGTGGCCGCGGCGGACCGCTTCAGCTGGGTCCGCACCACCGAGCAGACGCTCGACGTCTACCGCTCGGTCCTGCACCGGGCGGTCCGCCCGCCGGTGGACGTGCGGCGCCGCCGTGGCGCCTGACGCGGCGGCCCGTGCGGTCGTCCAGCGCTGGGTCGACGCCCACGACGGGCCCACCGAGCGGCGCGACGACCAGTGGTTCGTCATGCTCTCCGGCGAGCACAAGCGCACGGTGGGCGTGGCCATCTCGATCGGCGACCACACGCTCACGCTGCAGTCGTTCTTCATGCGGGCGCCCGACGAGGACGCCGCCGGCGTCTACGACCTGCTCCTGCGCCGCAACCTGCGCAGCTACACCGTGCGGTTCGCGCTGCACCCCGACGGCGACGTGCTGCTGCTGGGGGTGCTCCCGCTGGCGGCCGTGAGCGACGACGAGCTCGACCGCATGCTCGGCCAGCTGCTGCAGGTCGCCGACGCGACCTTCGACGAGGCGCTGCGGCGCGGCTTCGCCCGCTACATCGAGCGGGAGCAGGCGTGGCGGCGCAGCACCGGCCAGCCGCCCAACCCGATCGCCTGACCCGGCTGCGGCGGCTCGCGCCCGGCACCTCGGCTCCGGGTGCCACGCGTGGGCCGGCGGGGATCAGCGCTGGTGCGTGAGGACGCCCCGCTCACGACGCTCGGTGAGCTCCTCGTCGGCGCGCAACCACCGCATCAGCACGAGGGCGCCCGCCACGACGTAGATGGTCCCGCCGGGCACCCACATCACGGCGCCGGCGATCTGCTGGTCCTCCAGGCGGGTGAGCCCCCACACCTGCGTCGCCTCGTGCGCGTACCAGGGGGTCGGCGCGAACACCAGCAGCGCCGCGAGCACCCCACTCGCGATCAGCGACAGGAACAGCAGCACGACCCCGAGGCCGCCGTGCGTGCGGCGCGGCCGCAGCACCGGCGCCCAGAACGCCAGCGCCGTGCCGAGCATGGTCGCGTGCTCCAGCGCGTGCACCGCGTCGGTGCGGATCGCGGCGTCGTAGAGCACCGGCAGGTGCCAGACGGTGAAGACCAGGGTGAACACGGCCAGGCCGACGACGGGCAGCGCGGGGTGGGCGAGCGTCCGGCGCAGGTGGCCCTGCCAACGCCCGAGGCCGCGTCGCAGGCCGCTGGGCAGGCCCCACGCCATGGTCTGCAGCGGCGACGACAGCACGAACAGTGGCGCGGCGACCAGCGTCAGCAGCACGTGCTGGAGCATGTGCACGCTGAACAGCTCCTCGGCCAGCGGGTCGACCGGAGACACCAGCGCCACGACGATCGTGCTGATCGCCAGCGCGAACGCGGTGACCTGCCCGCCCGACACGACCTGGCCGGGGCCCGCGGCGCGCCACACCGCCCGCACCCCCGTCGCGTACCACCACACCGAGGCCACCAGCGCCAGCAGCACGAGGGGGTCGACCACCCACGCAGTCCAGACGTCGTGCCAGCCGGTCAGCTCGCCACCGTGGGCGAGCAGCGCGGGCAGGCCGCCGGGGAGCGCCGCGTCGGCGGACGCCCAGCCGGGCACCGCGCCAGCGATCATGCTCCCGGCACGGAGCGGCACAGGTCGAGGACGGCGATCGGCGCCGACTCCAGCACGATCCCGGCGATGGCCAGGACGTTGATCATCACGCCGAGCAGGCCCAGCCAGCGCGCCGCGTCGAGGTCACCGGTCGTGCCGGCGCTGCGGTGGAAGCGCCACGCGAGCCATCCGGAGACGACGGCCACCGCGGTGCACACCGCGGTGACGGCCCACAGCGGCCAGGCCGTGCCCATGCGGCACGACAGCACGACCAGCGACGAGTTGGCGACCAGCCGGACCAGCCACGCCAACGCACCGGCCCACATCGCGACGGCCAGCACGAGGTAGTTGACGCCCGTGTCGCCCTCGGACGCCGGGGCGGTGGTGGTCCGCGGGCTCATCAGCCGCCCTTCGCCAGCAGGTGGGGGACCAGGTACAGGGTCGGGAACACGAACACCCAGACCACGTCGACGAAGTGCCAGTACATGCCGGTGATCAGCAGGCCCTCGTGGTGTTCGGCGGTGTAGACGCCGCGTTGGAGCCCGAGGAACGAGAACGCCAGGAACAGCAGGCCGATCAGCAGGTGGGCGCCGTGGAAGTTGACGATCACGTAGAACAGCGAGCCGTACGCGTTGGTCGCCCAGGTGTACTCCTCGGGCAGCCGGATCATCTCCTCGACGTGGCCGGCCATGAACACCGCACCGAGCACGAACGTCGCGATCAGCATCGTCTTGGTCAGCCCGACGCGCCCACGGCGGATCGCGCGGTCGGCGATGCTCATCGTCGCGCTGCTGGCGAACAGCAGCGCGGTGCGGATCGACACCACCAGCAGCTCGGGCGGCTCGATGTCGCCCAGCGGCCACTCGTCGGCCAGCGAGTACAGGTAGAAGTAGACGAACAGCAGCAGCACGAACAGGGTGCCCTCGGTCAGGATCGTCATGACCAGGCCCCACCAGGCCGTGCTGCGGCCCCCGCCGGTGCCGGCGTCGAGCCTCGCGGCGACCGCCTGCGACGCCATCAGCGGACCTCCCCGCGTCGCGTGGGTGCGGTGGCGCGCATCAGTGGTCCTCCCCGGGCTGGATCTCGCCCCAGTGCCAGCCGGCCAGCGTGACCAGGACGCCGGCGACCCCGATCAGCAACGTGACCATGTTGTGGATCAGGAAGCCGAAGAACAGCACGAACAGCGCGGTGGACAGCCAGAACGGCCAGTACGAGGGACCGGGCATCTCGAGCACCTTGGCGAACCGCGCGTCGAGCCCCGCCGTCTCGAGGGTCTCGTGGTGCCCACCGGCCAGCACGACGCTGCCCGGCTCGGGATCGATCTGCGCCCCGTGCCCGGGCTCGTCCCACAGCGGGTAGCGGCTGCGGACGACCGGCATCGCCGCGAAGTTGTACGGCTGCGGCGGTGAGGTGGTCGCCCACTCCAACGAGCCGGCGTCCCACGGGTTCGGGCCGGCCTCGACCCGCTTCGCCTGGGACCAGAAGAAGTTGACGATCGAGATCAGCACGCCGAGCGCGAACGTGTACGCGCCGACCGACGAGACCAGGTTGCCGCCCTCCCAGCCCAGCCCGGCCTGGTACGTGTAGACCCGCCGCGGCATGCCGGCCAGCCCGAGCCAGTGCTGCGGGAAGAAGATCAGGTGCATCCCCACGAAGGTGACCCAGAAGCTGATCTTGCCCAGCCGCTCGTCGAGCATCCAGCCGGTGACCTTCGGCAGCCAGTAGTAGAACGCCGCGAACATCGGCAGCACGTTGCCGGCGACCAGGACGTAGTGCAGGTGGGCCACGATGAAGTAGGTGTCGTGGGCCTGCCAGTCGAACGGGATGATGCCGACCATCACCCCGCTCACGCCGCCAATGACCAGCCCGATCAGCGAGCCGATCGCCCACAGCATCGACGCCGTCCACTCGATGCGCCGAGCGGTCCAGACGGTGGCGGTGAACACGAAGAACGCCACGGCTGTGGGGAACGACACGCCGAGGGACGCGACCGAGAAGAAGCTCGCGGTCACGTCGGGCAGGCCGACGGCGAACATGTGGTGGACCCAGACGCCGAAGCTGATGAAGCCGGTGGCGACCGTCGCGGCGACCGCCCAGGTGTACCCGGCGATCCGTCGGCGGGCGAAGGTCGGGACGATCATGTACAGCCACCCGATGGGCGGCAGGAACACGATGTAGACGACCGGGTGGCCCCAGAACCAGAACAGGTGCTGCCACAGGATGGGGTCCCCGCCGAGCGCGGCGTCGAAGAAGTGGGTGCCGACGATCCGGTCCAGGGCCATCATCAACGGCGCCAGCGAGATGGCCGGGAACGACAGCAGGATCATGAACGACGTGGTCAGCGTCGACCAGACGACCAGCGGCAGTCGGCTCATCGTCATGCCCGGAGCGCGCATCTTGAAGACGGTGACGATGAAGTTGATCGCCCCGACGGTGCTCGAGATGCCGACGAACAGCACGCCCAGCGCCCAGAAGTCCATCGCGAGCCCGGGGAGGTAGTCGGTGGTCAGCGGCACGTAGGCGAACCAGCCGCCATCCGGGATGGCACCGACGAAGAAGCTGAGGTACAGGAAGATGCCGGCGAACAGGAAGACCCAGTAGCTCAGCGCGTTCATCTTCGGGAACGCCATGTCCCGCGAACCGATCGCCAGCGGGATGATGTAGTTGCCCCAGGCGGCGATGATCGTCGCCAGGAACAGGAAGAACATCGTCGTGCCGTGCATCGTGAGCATCTGGTTGTAGAACTCGGGCCCGAGGATGTTGGCGTTCGGCTCCAGCAGTTGCGTGCGCATCAGCAGCGCCTCGACGCCGCCGATCAGGAAGAACGCGAACGCCGTGACCAGGTAGCGGTGGCCGATCCGCTTGTGGTCGACGGTCGAGAAGAAGCCTGGCGTGCCGGGATCGTCCGCCCAGGTCTCCTCGAGCCGCTTGGTGACCTCCTCCGGCGTGTCGGAGGCCGGACGAAGGATCGACATCGCTACTCCAGGCTCTCGAGGTAGTCCAGCAGTGCCGGCAGGTCCTCACCGTCGATCTCGACCGGCGGCATCAGGTTGCCCGGCTTGAGCGTCTGGGCGTTGACGACCCATCCTCCGAGGTGCCCGCGGTCGTTCGGGGCCGCGCCGGCGCCCAGCAGCTCGCGCGACGCGAAGTGCGTCAGCGGCGGTCCCTCCTGGCCATCGGCCGGCGTGCCGCGGATCACGTGGCACGCCGCGCAGCTCGCGGTCATGAAGGTGTCGTACCCGCGTTGCTCATCGGGGGTGTCGGGCTCGACCGCGGGCTCGGCCATGTCCCGCAGCCACTGCTCGTAGTCGTCGGGTGGCACCGCCACGACCGCGAACTGCATGTTCGCGTGCTGGATGCCACAGAACTCGGTGCACTCGCCCAGGTAGCGTCCCGGTTCGCGGGCGTGCAAGGTCAGCTCGTTCACCTTGCCGGGGATCATGTCGCGCTTGCCGGACAGCTGGGGCACCCAGAAGCTGTGGATCACGTCCTCGGTGTGCAGCCGCACGTTGACGTCGGTGCCGGTCGGGATGTACATCTCGTTCGCGGTCGTGAAGCCGGGCTCGGGGTACGCGAACTCCCACCAGAACTGGTAGCCGGTCGCCTCGATCGTGACGTCGCCGCCCTCCGGGATCTCGTTGAGGGCAACCAGGTCGTAGACGAACAGCACACCGAGCGCAACGGCCGGCAGGACCAGGCCGCCGCCGACGATGAAGCGGCGGTGGATCCGCTGCTCCCGATCGGGATCATCGTCGTCCGGGTGCGACCGGAACAGCCCGATGAGGAACAGCGCGAGCCAGCCGATGGTGATGGCGCCGCCGGTCCACAGCATGAACCACCACAGCCCGTTGCCGATGTCGGCGCTGATGCCGCGCGGGGCCATCGTGCCCTCCAGCGAGCACCCCGCCAGCAGGACGGCGGCCATGGTGAGCAGCAGCCGACGGCGGGTCACCCGGCGGTGCGGGCCGGGAGCGGATCGGCGACGGTGTGGCCCGGGTGCTGGCGTGGGTCTCTCCTCGCTCGCGGGACGACATCGGGCGCGCCGCCCCCACTTCCCCGTTGTACCCGAGCAGTATGCGTGATCGGGGCACCACCGGTTCGGTTCAGGCACGCCGGACACCTCGGAGGGCCGAGCTGGTGGACGAGCTCCAGTCCCCGCCGACGCCTGAGCCGGCCACCCCCGCGCGATCGTGTCGATGCGCCGCGCGTTCCGTCGGCGGTCTGGTGGGTATCAGCGGAGCATGGACGTGGTGCGCAGGACGCTGATCGCCGCCGGGGAGAACGACCGGCTCGAGCATCACGCGACGACCCGCTCGGTGACCCGCAGGATCGCCCACCGGTTCATCGCCGGTGAGGAGCTCGACGACGGCATCGCCGCGGTGCGGCGCATGGCCGCGACGGGGCGCACGGCGACGCTGGACTTCCTCGGCGAGGCGGTGACCAAGGCCGAGGACGCCCGCGCGGCGCAGCGCATGATCGCCATGGCGTGCCAGCGCATCACCGAGGAGTCGTTGCCGTCGGGGGTGTCGGTCAAGCCGACGCAGATGGGCCTGGGCATCGACCCCGACCTGGCCTTCGAGCTGATCGGGGAGATCGCGGGCGGCTTCGAGGGGCACGTCAACATCGACATGGAGGGCTCCGACACGACCGAGGCGACGGTGGCCCTCACCGAGCGCCTGCGGGCGGCCGGCCACGACAACATCGGGTGCGCGCTGCAGTCGTACCTGCGGCGCAACCAGGACGACGTCGAACGACTGACGCGGACCGGCGCGAGCCTGCGGCTGATCAAGGGGGCCTACGACGAGCCGGCCGAGGTGGCCTTCCAGACCGACGAGCAGGTCGACGCCAGCTTCGCCCGCAGCACCGACTGGCTGCTCGAGCACGGCCACCACCCGCGCATCGCCACCCACGACGTCAAGCTGATCGAGCACACCAAGCGGACCGCCATCCGCCTCGGCCGGGGGCCCGGCGACTTCGAGTTCCAGATGCTCTACGGCGTGCGCCCGGCGCTGGAGGACCGGCTGGTCGCTGCCGGCTGGGGACTGCGGATCTACATCCCCTTCGGCGGGCAGTGGTACCCGTACTTCATGCGCCGCCTCGCCGAGCGCCCGGCCAACCTGGCGTTCTTCCTGCGGGCGCTGGCCGGATCGTGACCGGGCGCACCCGCTCCCGACGGGTGTCGCTGATCCGCCGCGAAGCGTGGCGCGTCCGCGCTAGGCTCGACGCTCATGAGCGACTTGATGCTGGCGATCATCGGTACCGGGCGGATGGGCGAAGCCCTGCTCAGCGGTCTGCTGCGATCACAGGCCTGGCCGGCGCAGCGCATCGTCTGCACGACCCGGACCCAGCGGCGCGCGGCCGAGATCGCGCAGCGCCACGGCGTGGCGGCGCACACCGACTCCGCGGCGGCGGCCGCCGGTGCCGAC
>CAYVGE010000016.1:0-29835 GCA_964450395.1 uncultured Actinomycetota bacterium | reverse complement strand
GACCTTCACCTTCGAGGAGGTGCCCGACGGCGTCGCGGTCGAGCGCCTCGAGCTGACGGACCTCGGCGACGGTCGCACCCGCCTGGTCGTGACGTCGCTGGTCGACTCGTTCGAGGACCGGGACGCCATGCTGGCCAGCGGCATGGAGACCGGCATCGTCGAGGGGTACGAGCGCCTCGACGAGGTGCTTGCCGGCTGAGCCGCTGCACGTGAGGGACCACCCGGGCCGGGTGGTCCCTCACGGTCGTCGGCGGTCAGCGGCCGCGCGGATCGTGGATGCGGATCCCGACGTTCTTGGTCTGGACGTAATTGCGCAGCGCCTCCTGGCCCTTCTCCCGGCCGAACCCCGAGCGCTTGATGCCCCCGAACGGGGTCTCGATGCCGCCGGCGTACCACTCGTTGACGAACACCTGCCCCGCGGCGAGGCGGTCGGCCGTCCACAGGGCCCGGTCGAGGTCGCGGGTGAACACGCCGGCGGCCAGCCCGTAGTCAGTGCCGTTGGCGATGTCGATCGCCTGCTGGGGGGAGTCGGCGCGCAGGACGGTGAGCACCGGCCCGAAGACCTCCTCCCGGGCCACCTCGGCGTGCGGGTCGACGTCGACCAGCACCGTCGGCGCCATGAACCACCCCGGCCGGTCGAGCGTGGTCCCGCCCGTCGCGGCCGCGGCCCCACCGGCCAGCGCCCGGTCGGTGAAGCCCGTGACCCGTTGGAGCTGGTGCGGCGAGACGACCGGGGTGAGCTCGGCGTCGTCGATGCCCGCGCCGACCCGCAGCCCCGCGCCCAGCGACGCCACCCGGTCGACGACCTCGTCGTGCACGTCGGGCGTCACGATCACCCGCGACATCGCCGAGCAGACCTGCCCCGCGTTGGCGAAGATGCCCCACCGTGCCGAGGCGACCAGGTCGTCCAGGTCGGCGTCGTCGAACACGATCGCCGCCGACTTGCCGCCCAGCTCCATGACGGTCGGCACGATCCGGTCCGCGGCGGCGTGCAGGATCGCGCGGCCGGTCTCGACCGAGCCGGTGAACACGATCTGGTCGACCCCGGGGTGGCGCACCAGCGCGGCGCCGGCGACCGGGCCGTCACCGGTGACCAGGTTGACCGCGCCGGGCGGCAGCCCGGCCGCCTCGGCCGCCTCGACGACCACGTGGCAGGCCAGAGGGTCGAGCTCGGGCGCCTTGATGACCACCGCGTTGCCGGCCGCCAGCGCGGGCGCGACCCCACGGCCGACCATCTCCGCAGGGTAGTTCCACGGGATGATGTGGGCCGAGACGCCGTGCGGCACCGGGACGGTGTAGTCGACGTAGCCGTCTCCCAGCGGGATCGATGTGCCCTCCAACTTGTCGGCCAGCGCGCCGTAGTACTCGAAGAAGCGAATGACGCCGTCGATCTCGGTGTAGGCCTCCGACAGCGACTTGCCCGAGTCGCGGCTGAGCAGGCGCGCGGCGCGGTCCCGCCTGGTGGCCAGCTCGCGGCCGATGCCCATCACCCACCGCAGCCGCTGCGCCGGCCGCACCGACACCAGCGCCCGCGACGCCACGCACGCCCGCGCCGCGGCGACAGCGGCGTCGACGTCCTGCTCCCCCGCCAGCGCCACCTCCGCCAGCGGCCCGGCGGTCGCCGGGTCCAGCAGGGTCCGCCGCCGCCCGTCGGCGGCGTCGACCCACCGTCCGGCGATGAAGTTGCGCCAGTACGGCTCGACCACGGTCATTCC
This sequence comes from uncultured Actinomycetota bacterium, assembly GCA_964450395.1. Classification (GTDB taxonomy): domain Bacteria; phylum Actinomycetota; class Nitriliruptoria; order Euzebyales; family JAHELV01; genus JAHELV01. Next base: position 28,120 of record CAYVGE010000016.1, on the reverse strand, counting down.
GCCGCGCCCTCCGCGCTGACCAGCGCGGTGATCCAGGCGCGCAGCTCGTCGGCCGACATGACCGCCGGATCGCCCAGTTCGCCGGGGTCGACGCCCTCGAGCTGCGGTGGGACGTGCTGCACCACCACCTCGAGCGTCGCGGCGGTGGCGTGGTCGTCCACCACGCCCGCCATCTGCTCGTCGTGGTCGACGCCGCGCGCGCGGGCGGACGCCGTGAGCCCAACCAGCAGCGACTCCCAGGTGGTCATCGGGCCCTGCGTGATCGACGCCGACTCGGCGAACGAGTCGACGAACGCGAACGGTGTCGCGGCGATGTCGTGGCCGCCCTTGAGCACGCCGTACAGCCAGTCGGAGTCGAACGAGAAGCCGAACGTCGACGGCGCCGCCAGGATGTCGGCCAGGGCGTCGCGGCCGTACAGCTTGAACGCGGCCTGCGTGTCGCGCAGGCCGCGGGCGAACAGGGCCCGGCCGACCGCCCGCTGCAGGTGGCGCAGGACCACGATGCCCGGGCCCCACCGCGCCTCGGCCTTGCGCAGCACCGAGTCCGCGTGCTTGCGGTCGCCGACGACCACCTGGGCGCCGCCGGCGAACGGCGCCAGCAGCAGCCCCAGCTGCCCCAGATCGACCGACGTGTCGGCGTCGGTCATGACCATCGCGTCCGCGCCGGTCCGGCGGGCGTGCTGGGCGCCGTACACCATGGCGCCACCCTTGCGCGAATCGTCGGGGTGCGCCAACCCCGCCAGCGGGCCCTCGGTCGCCGGCACCACGTCGGCCAGCCGCAGCACCTCGACGTGGTCGCCGAGCGGGTGGTCGGCGGCCATCTGCTCGGCGACGTCGCCGCTGTCGTCGGGGCACCCGTCGTCGATCGCGACCAGCCGCCACCGGACGGCCGTGTCCGACAGCAGCCAGTCGAGCTGGTCCAGCTTGGTCCGCAGGGCGTCCTCGCCGAGCGGGTTGTCGTCGTCGCGCGGGCGCAGCCGCCGCCGCTCACCCCACATGGCGAACTGCACGACGACCTCACCCACCTCCAGCGGCGCCGCGGCGACCGCCAGGCGCGACTCGGCGAGCTTGGTCGCCACGCGGACGTCGATGCCCCGCGCCGGGTCCCGGCCGACGGCCCGGAGCGTCGCGACGTCGGCGCCCGCGTCGAGCAGCGCATCGGCCAGCGCGCGGACCCGCGGCTGGCTGGCCGGGTGGGTCAGGTCGATGTCGTCGGTGCCGCTGGCGGCGATCGCGTCGACGGTGTCGGTCATCGGTCACGCTCCTGGTCGATCCGGGCCCGCGGCGCGGGTGCGCCGGGTCGACCGTCTGCTGCGCGGCACCGTAGCAGCCGCCGCCGGCACCCCTCAGCCGCGGTCCGCGAGCACCCGGTCGAGCGTCCGCCGCCCGATGGCGGCGATCACCGGGTCGTCAGCCGATGAGGTTAGGCACGCGACCGCGTGCGCCAGCGCGTTGCCCCTGGCGCGGACCCAGGTGGCGTCGTCGACGGGTCCCGCCGCGGCGCGGAACGCGTCGCGGCCAGGCCGATCGAACAGCATCCACGCGACGGACAGGTCCGTCGCGGGATCGCCGGCCGTGAGGTCTCCGAAGTCGATCACGCCGGTCAACCGGCCGTCGTGGACCAGCAGGTTGGCCGGGTGCAGGTCCCCGTGCAGCCACACGGGCGGTCCGCCCCAGGGCCCGACGCGGACGGCCTCGCGCCAGCGGGCGAGGACCCGGGCCCGGTCGACGGCCGTCCCGAGCTGCTCGACCCGGGCCAGCAGCGACGGTTCGCGGGCCACCAACGGCACCCCGCGGAACGGGTTGGCGGGCGCGTCCGCCGGCGCCGGCCGCCCGAGTGCCGCGACGAAGGCACCGATGACCCCGGCCGCGGCCAGCGGATCGGCCACCGGCGCCTCGGCCGCGATCCGCCCCGGCAGCCACGGGACGACCGTCCAGGGCCAGGGGAAGCCCGCGCCCGGTGCGCCGGTGCGGACAGGCGCGGGCACGGGCAACGGCAGCCGGGCGGCGAGGTCGGGCAGCCACCGCTGCTCGTGCACGAGCAGCTGGACCGCGTGCCGTCGGCGCGGCAGTCGGACGGCGAGCGCGTCGCCGAGACGGTGCACGACGTTGTCCCAGCCGCTCGCGGCGGGGGTCACCGGCAGCCCGGCCAGGTCGCGGTGCTGCTCCGCCAGCAGCCGGCGGACCACCGCCGTGTCGATCACCTGCTCGGCGGCGGGCCTCGGAGCGGGCGCCATCGCACCTCCTGCGGAGCGCCCGGCCGGCGTGGGCGGCCCGGGACGCGGTCGTGGGGACCGCATCATCGCACCGCGCCCGCCCATGCCGCCGGGTGCGGCGGCTCAGACGCGGTCGCCGTGCACCGCCGACGGTTCGACAGCGGGCGCCGCCCGGGGCGTCGTCTTGACCTCGATGCCACCGAACATCGCGAACGCCCGGATGCGCAGCGTCGGTGCCGCAGGATCCGTCGGGGCCGCGTGGTTCTCGTAGCCGCCGAAGACGGCGGGGCCGTCGATCAGCACCCGCCAGTCGTCGGGCACGGTCACGTCGACGCCGCCGAACAGCACGGTGACGTCGAGGACGGCGTCGGGCGCCGGCATGGCGCGGACCAGGTTGAGGTCGACGCCGCCGAACAGCGCCGTGATCGTGCCGCCCTGCAGCTGCGGCGACGCGTTGACCAGCTCGTGGCCGGAGAACAGGACCGTCGCCGTGACCGCGTCGCCGCTGTCGACCACCGTGTGGTGCACGCGGCGGCCGAGCAGGAACCACACGCCGACCGCGATGAGCACGATCGGCCAGAACAGCGCGAGCACCGTGGTGCTGACCAGGCCCGTGGTCACCGACAGCAGCACCAGGCCGATGACCGCCGACGTGGCCGCCGCGACCGGCCGTGGCGGCCGGTCGCGCAGCGCCAGCACGGCGGCGAGCACGAAGACCACGGGCCACCAGGCCGCCAGCAGCGTGCCGGCGTCGGTGACGCCTGCACGGTCGGCGAGGAACACGAGCCCGAGCGCCACGAGCACGGCGCCCAGCAGTGTGCGGTTGTGCATGTGCTCTCCCTTCCGCCGCTCCCGCGCATCGGCGCGGCGGGAACGGCCGCCGGTGAGAGTCTGCGGACGCGGACTCCCACCCCCATCCGCCGTCCAGTCTGGGCGACGCGCAGCGGCCCGACAGTGCCGAACGGACCGCGCCCGGGCGACGATCGGCCCGTCGCCGACCTGGTCGTGGTCGGGGCGCGCGGCGAGGGATCCGATCGGCGCACGGTGGGGTCGACCGCGATCAGCCGCCGTCCGACGTGTCCCGCCGATCCGGCAGCAGGCCGCCGAGCAGCACCATCGTCCCCAGCGCGACGAGCGCCAGCGGCCACAGCCAGTCGGGAAGCGTGGTCCAGATGCCGAGGTCGAACAACAGCGTGACCGCACCCACCGCGACGAACAGCACACCCCACGCCAGACCTCCGCGCGTCATCGCGTCACCTCCACACGACCGAGCCCAACGGACGCGTCGAGCCTCAGGGTGTGCCCGGGGGTCGCGCCCGCGATGTCGCCGGTGAGCGAGGGACCGACGCCGCCACGCTGGTCGCCCAGCACGACCACGTCGCCCATCCCGGCGCGCGCGTCGACGCGGACGGTGGCGTCAGGTGGGATCCGGACACGCAGGTCGCCCGCGCCCAGCCGGACCTCCACGTCCGTGGTGCCCTCCGGCACGACGACCCGGTGCAGGTCCACCACCACGTTGCCGACACCGTGCTCGTAGCTGGCCTGCAGCTGCGACGCCGACGCCGGTGCGACGTGCTGGTCGCCGACACCGTGGCGCACCAGCGCCAGATCGCCCACCGGTCGGGCCACGATCGTCAGGACCGCGACCAGGACGAGGACCATGCCCAGGGCGACCGCGGATCCGCGGTCGCGCGCCGGCAGGAACGCCACGACGGCGCCGAGGGCGATCAGCGCCACGGCGACCACCCGGGCGACGGTGACGTCGGCGACGCCGGCGGCGTCGAGGAGCCACGCGACGCCCGCACCGAGCATGGCCATCCCCCACAGCAGCCGGCCCGTCGAGGGCGACCCCCGGCCGTGCCCGGCGGTGGGTGCCGGCGCGGCGGTCACCGTCGGCCTCCCAGCAGCAGCGTCGCACCGAGGCCGATCAGCACCATCGGTCCGACGAACGCCGAGAGCCACGGGGCGACCCGCTCGGCGAACAGCAGCCCGCCCGCCACGACGAGCACCGCACCCAGGACGACCACGCCGTCGGGTCGACCGCGCCGGGCGACCTCGGCGGGCAGCTCACCGGGACCGGCCTCGGGGATGGCGACCCACGCGATCAGGTACAGCAGCAGGCCCGCGCCTCCGCTCAGTGCGAACACCACCAGCGCGATCCGGATGACGACGGGGTCGACGTCCAGATACCGACCGAGCCCGCCGGCGACACCCGCGATCACCCGGTCGTCCGTCGATCGCCGCAGCGGCGGACGGGTCGTCGGCTCCGACGCCTCCGGCGGTGGTCCGTCGGCCGTCGCCGAGCCGAGCACGCTGTCGTCGTGGCCGTCGACGTGTGGTGACGTGGTCATGGCCTGCCCCACTTCTGTCCGAGCGTTGATCACCCGGCCACTGTGCGCTACCGACTGCCGCCGGGGCAGGGCACAGGGTCCCGACCGTGCGGTGCGGAGGTCCCCGCCTCCACCGGTCACCGGGCGGCGCCGACCGCCCCCGCCGCCCCGGCACGCTGCGGTGCCGAGGGACGGCCTCCGTCGCCCTCCGCCAGGGCGGCGTGCGCCGCAGCCAGCCGGGCCACCGGCACCCGGTAGGGCGAGCAGCTGACGTACGTCAACCCCTGGGCGTGGCACCAGGCGATCGACGCCGGGTCGCCGCCGTGCTCGCCGCAGACGCCCGTCTCCAGCCCGGGGCTCGTGCGGCGGCCCTCCATCAGCGCGGTGTGCATCAGCGCGCCGACGCCGTCGGCGTCGATCGTGCTGAACGGGTCCTGGTGCAGCACGCCCAACCGCAGGTACTCGACGAGGAACTTGGCCTCGGCGTCGTCGCGGCTCAGCGCGAACGTGGTCTGGGTCAGGTCGTTGGTGCCGAACGAGAAGAAGTCGGCGTGCTCGGCGATCGCCCCGGCGGTCAGCGCCGCCCGGGGGGTCTCGATCATCGTGCCGACCCGGTAGCCGACCTCGACCTCGCGGGCAGCGACGACGATCTGTGCCTCGGTGTCGACGAGCCCGCGCACACGGGCCAGCTCGCCGGCGTCGACGGTCAGCGGGACCATGATCTCGGGGTGCGGTGCCATGCCGTCCAGCGCGACGTCGCAGGCAGCGTGCATGATCGCTCGCGTCTGCATCTCCAGGATCTCGGGGTGGATGATCGCCAGCCGGACGCCCCGCATGCCCAGCATGGGGTTCGACTCGCGCAGCGCGGCGACCCGGCGGCGCAGGTCCTCGTCGTGGCGCAGCCGGCTCAGCAGGGCGTCGAGCTGGTCCAGCGACCCCGCGGAGGACAGCGCGATCTTGGCGTCGGTGATCCGCTCGGACAGCTCCTCGTAGGTCGGCAGGAACTCGTGCAGCGGCGGGTCGAGCAGCCGGATGATGACCGGCTGCCCGGCCATGGCCCGGAACAGGCCCGCGAAGTCGGCGCGCTGCAGCGGCTCGAGCTCTTCGAGCGCCTCGCGGCGCTGCGCGACGGTGTCGGCCATGATCATCCGCTGCATCACCGGCAGCCGCTCGCTCTGGAAGAACATGTGCTCGGTGCGGCACAGCCCGATGCCCTCGGCGCCGTACGCCCGGGCGCGCTCGGCGTCGACCGGGTAGTCGGCGTTGGCGCGGACGCCAAGGTGCCGGATCCCGTCGGCCCACGACAGCAGTGTCGCCAACCACGTGTCGGTGATGTCGGGGACCAGCGTCTCGAGCGCGCCGAGGAAGACCTCACCGGTGCCCCCGTCGATCGACAACCAGTCGCCCTCGGCGATGGTGCGGCCGTCGATCGTCGCCCGGCGCGCAGCCAGATCGATCAGCAGGTCCCCGACGCCGACCACCGCCGGCTTGCCGAACTGCCGGGCGACCAGCGCGGCGTGGCTCGTGCGGCCGCCGCGTGTGGTCAGGATGCCGGCCGCCGCCAGCATGCCGTGGACGTCATCGGGCTTGGTCTCCGGACGCACGAGGATCACCGGCCGCCCGTCACGGCCCCACTCCTCGGCGACGTCCGGATCGAACGCGACCACGCCGACGGCCGCCCCCGGTGACACGTTGAGGCCGCGGGCGACCAGGCGCTCCTCGGCGACGGCCTGCCGCCGCGCGTCGGCGGCGAGCTGCGGGTGGAGGAAGAAGTCGACCTGGGCCGGGGTGACCCTGCGCACCGCGTCCTCGCGGCTGATCACGCCCTCGGTGGCGAGGTCCACGGCGATGCGGACGGCGGCCTGGGCCGTGCGCTTGCCGTCGCGCGTCTGCAGCAGCCACAGCCGGCCGTCCTCGATGGTGAACTCGATGTCCTGCATGTCGCGGTAGTGCGCCTCGAGCGTCCGCGCGACCTCCTCGAGCTGGGCATGGACCTCCGGCATCGCCTCGGCCAGCGTGTCCAGGGGCAGCGTGGCCCGGGTACCCGAGACCACATCCTCGCCCTGCGCGTCGATCAGGTAGTCACCCTCCAGCCCGGGCGCGCCGGTCGATCCACTGCGGGTCATGGTCACGCCGGTCGCCGACGTCCCGCCGAGGTTGCCGAAGACCATCGTCTGGACGTTGACCGCGGTCCCGAGGTCGTGGGGGATGCCCGCGGCGTTGCGGTAGTCGACCGCGCGACGTCCGTTCCACGACGAGAACACGGCCTCGACGGCCATCCGCAGCTGCTCGTGGGGATCGGTCGGGAAACGCGGGGCGATCTCGCGGAACCGGGCCACGATCTCCCGCAGGTCGTCGGCGGTCAGCGCCGCGTCGCTGTCGACGCCGCGTGCTCGCCGTGCGTCGGCGAGCACGTGCTCGAACAGCTCGTCGCGCAGGCCCAGCACGACGGTGCCGAACATCTGGATGAGCCGGCGGTAGGAGTCGTAGACGAAGTGCTCGTCGCCCGTGCCGGCGATGAGGCCGTGTGCGGTGTCGTCGTTGAGCCCGATGTTGAGCACCGTGTCCATCATCCCGGGCATCGAGAACTTCCCGCCCGACCGGCACGACACCAGCAGGGGCCGCTCCGCGTCGCCGAGGCACCGGTCGGTCTGCTCCTCGAGCGACCCCACGGCACGCACGATCTGCTCCCACAGGCCGTCGGGCATCGTGGCGTCGGCGGCGAGGTAGGCCAGGCAGGCCTCGGTGCTGACGGTGAAGCCCGGCGGCACCGGGATGCCCAGCCGGGTCATGTCGCCGAGGTTGGCCCCCTTGCCGCCGAGCAGCGCCCGGACGTCGTCCCAGTCACCGCCCACGCGCTCCTGCGCGTCGTCGATCTGGTCGAACCCGTACACCCACGTCGTCACGGTGCGCTCCTCTCGTGCCACCCCACCTCTGCAGCGGACGCTAGGCGCGGCGTCGTCCGCGCACCGCGACGAACGGTGGTGGCGGGACGGGACCTTCGGCCCCCTGCCTCGTGACGGCCGGCGTCCGACGGCACGCTCCGCCGCGGGGCGCCCACGGACGTCGATGCCGCGACCTCAGCGCTGCGCGGGACGGGCTCGGATGGCGCCCACCACGTCGTCGGCGACGCGGTCGGGCGGGCGGTCGGTGTCGACGGTGACGGCCCCCTCCCACGGCGCGAAGCGGTCCCGCATGGCGTCGTGGACGGCCGCGGTCGCATCGGACGCGTCGGTGCGCCTGGACGCCAGCCTGCGGTGGGCGACAGCCGCCGGCACGACGCAGTGGACGGCCGCCAGCTCGGCGTGCGCGCGTGCGGCGGTGGCCTCGGCGTCCGCCCGCACCTGCCGGTCGGCCCACGTCGCGTCGAGGATCACCGACTCCCCGAGCTCCAGCAGGCGCCCGGCACGGTCCAGCAGCTCGGCGTAGGTCACCGCCACGACGTCGGGCGCGTACGCGTCGGCGCCGGCGGGCTGGTCGTGCGCCAGCCCGAGCAGGTCCTTGCGCAGCTCGTCGGACCGCAGCAGCGCCCACCCGAGGCGGTCGGACAGCCGTCGTGCCAGGGTCGACTTGCCCGTGCCGGGCAGGCCGCCCACCAGCACCAGCCGCACGCGCGCCCGCTGGAGGTGGTCACGGGCGAGTGCGGCGAGGACTCCTGCATCCTCGCCGGTCGGATCCGCCGCCGACGCCAGACAGGCGACCTTCGCGCGCACGCCGGCGCGGTACGCCACGAAGTGGTCCATCAGGCTCTGCGGGTGGTGTGCGTCGGTCAGCTCCCGGTACGTGTCGACGAACGTGCGCGCGAGGTCGGGCCGGCCGAGCCGCTCGAGGTCCATCACGAGGAACGCCACGTCGAGCAGGACGTCGCCGATGCGGTACGCGTCGGCGAACTCGAGGCAGTCGAGCACGCGGGGGCCGGCATCGGTGCAGAAGATGTCGGTGGCCTGCAGGTCCCCGTGCCCGTCACGCACCATGCCCCCGGCCAGCCGCTGCTCGATGAGCGGCCTGCGCCCCGCGAGGTACGCCGCAGCCTCCCGGGCGATCTCCTCGACGAGGCGCCGGTCGACGGCCTCGGGGTGGGCGGCCAGCACGGCCAGGTTGTCCTCCCAGTTCCTGCGCAGGGCCTCGACGTCACCGAACGCCGCGCCGTCAGCCGCGGGCGGCTCGGCCGCGTGGAACACCGCGACCTGGCGCGCGACCGCGCGCACGCACGCGTCGACGTCGTGCCCGCCGGTCACCAGGGCGGCCAGGCGCCGCGCGTCGGGCAGCCGGCGCATGGCGACAGCGACGTCGACGACCGAGCCGTGCTCGTCGCGGACGTCGACCACGCCCTGGTAGACGTCCGGCGCGAGCCGCCGGTTCAGGCGCACCTCGCGCCGGCAGGCGTCGCGCCGCGCGGCCAGGGTCGTGAAGTCGAGGAAGCCGAGGTCCACCGGCAGCTTGCGCTTGACGACCCGGTCGCGCGTGAACGACAGCTCGGCGCAGTGCGTCCGCACGACCCGCTCGGGCAGCCGGCCGTCGATCCGGCCGTCCGCCGTCACACAGACGTCCTCGGCCACGGTGGTCCTCCTCGCGTCTGGCGCGTACGGGCGCGTGCAGGACCCAAGGGTGCGCCTGCGGTGTGGGTGCGCAGCGGGGCGACCGGCCCGTGGGTCGGGGGACCTCGGTCCCGGACCGCGGCGTCGTCCGGTGCTGTGCTGGGTCCCATGGATGACAACGGAGCGGCAGGCCACGCCATGGAGACCTCGACCCCGGCACAGCGACGGATGCGGGAGACCAGCGTCGACGAGGCGCTGGCGCTGCTGCGCACCGAGATGCTCGGCCGGTTGATCTACACCCACGGCACACGTCCGCGCGTCCTGCCGTTGAACTTCGTGGTCCACCAGGGCGCCATCGTCTTCCGGACCAGCTACGGCGAGCTGCTCGACCGGGTGCACCTCACCGACGTGCTGTTCGAGGTCGACCACGCCGACCCGGCGACGCAGACCGGCTGGAGCGTCATCGTGACCGGCCGAGCCGAGGAGATCTGGCGGTCCGACGAGCTCGACGTGGTCCGTGGCCTGCCGCTGCGGCCGTGGGCTCCGGGCGTGCGCGACCACTTCATCCGCATCGTGTCGACCAGCATCACCGGGCGGGTCATCGAGTGACCTGCGAGGACGGCCGGGTCGGGCCGCAACGAGGGCATCCGTCCGGACAGCCTGACGCCCCCGGCCGGCGTCACCCCGCGGCGTCGTCGAGCTGCACGTACGCGTCCTCCTCCTGCGCCAGGTGCAGGCGCAGGATCGCGTGCAGCCCGTACAGCTGACGGCGCAGCTCGAGGCGGTCGCCCGCATCCGGCCCGTCATCCTCGAGCGCGTCGACGTAGCGATCGAGCAGCGCGACCCGGCGCTCGATCTCGCGGTGGGTCGCGACGAGGGGCGCGGTCGGGTCGGCGCCGCCGAACGCCTGGGCCAGCCTCGGATAGGCGACCTGTTCCTCGGTGCGCTCGTGCGGCAGGACCTCCTCGGCCAGCGTGCGGTGCACCGCCGCCAGCTCCACCGCGGCGTCGTCGGCTGGCAACCATTCCAGCCGGTCGGCGATGCCGCGAACCTGCTCGACGGCAGCCAGCAGCGTGCGGTGCTCGCTGCGGAACCTGGCGCCGATGCGCCGGTCGGCGGGCGACGCGACGCGGGACGCGAGAGGTCGGCCCAGCGCGCGCAGCGCGTTGAGGATCACCGCGACGTCGATACCCTCCTGCAGCACGGCCCCCGCGACCGGCGCGACCAGCCCGGCGGCCGCCGCGCCCATCGCCACCAGCGACAGGCCCATGCCCACCAGCACGCTCTGCACGGCGATGCCACGGGACCGCCGGGCGATCGCGACCGCCTCGAGCAGCCGGTCGAGGCGGTCGACGGTGAGCACGATGTCCGCGGCCTCCGACGACGCTGTCACCCCGCGGGCGCCCATCGCCACGCCGAGGTCGGCGCCGGCCAGCGCGGGCGCGTCGTTCACGCCGTCACCGACCATCACCGTGGTCCCGACGCCCCCCGCTATTGCGCGGACGGTCGCCACCTTGTCCCGCGCGCTGCGACCGGCGTACACGTCGTCCAGCCCGAGGGCGCTGCCGACCGTGCCCGCGACCACCGGCTCGTCGCCGGTCACCATCAGCACCCGGCCGACCCCCGCCCGGCGCAGCTCGCGGACCACGCGGCCGGCCTCCGGCCGGACCGGGTCGTCGAGCACCAGCACCCCCGCCACGTCGTCGTCGACCAGGACCGCCACCACCGACGTGCCGTCCAGGCAGGCGCGCCGGAGGGCCCCTGCGACCCCCGCGTCATCGACGGGCCGTCCGTCGGGCCAGCCGCCCAGCGCGACCCGACGTCCGTCCACCAGGCCGGAGATCCCCACGCCGGGCCGCTCGGCCACCGCGGTCGGGAAGGTCAGCGGCACTCCCCGGGCGGTGGCGGACTCCACGATGGCCGGGGCGAACACGTGCGCCGAGGCCTGTTCGAGGCTGGCCGCCGCTCCCCAGCACGTCGTCGGGGTGTCGACCCGCCGTCGCGACGACGTCGGCGACGCTGGGGTGGCCGGTCGTCAGCGTGCCGGTCTTGTCGAACACCACGACCGAGGCGGCGGCCAGCTGCTCGAGTGCGCCTGCGCCCTTGACGATGATCCCCCGCCGCGCGGCACGGGAGACACCCGAGACCAGCGCGATGGGGGCCGCCAGGATCAGCGGGCACGGCGTGGCGACCACCAGCACCGCGAGTGCGCGGTTGGCGTCGCGGGACGCCAGCCAGGCGACGCCGGCGACGACCAGCGTCACCGGGACGAACGCCACGGCGTACCGGTCGGCCAGCGCGTGAACGGCGCGCGGTCGGCGGCGGCGGCGCGCACCAGCCGGACATGCCCGCGTAGGCGCTGCCGGCGGCGGTCGCGACGGCGCGCAGATGCACCGGCGGACCGGCGTTGACCGCGCCGCTGGCGATCCGCTCGTTGGTGGCGCGCGTCACCGGTCGCGACTCGCCGGTGAGTGCCGACTCGTCGAGCACAGCACGTCCGTCGACCAGGACACCGTCGACGGGCACGAGCTCGCCGGTGCGGACCAGCACCAGGTCGCCCGGGCCCACCCGCTCGACGGGCACCGACCGGACCCCGGTGGTCACGACCAGGTTGGCCGAGCGCGGCGCCCGGTCCAGCAGCGCCCGCAGCGCCCGGCGCGCCCGGCCGGCGGCGCGCTCCTCCAACCACTGCCCGCCCGTCAGCATGACCGCGATGACCGCGCCGGCCAGCTGCTCACCCAGCGCCAGGGCGCCGAGCATCGCGAGCAGGGCGATGACGTCGACACCGGCGCGCCGGTCGAGGAGGTCGCGCACGATGGCGGCTGCCAACCACGCGGCGACGATCAGGGTCGAGGCGCCCCAGACCCACGCCGCTACCCACCCTCGCCGGCCAGTGCCGCCAGGCCACCGCCGAGCAGCGCACCGGTGCTGACGAGCAGCAGCCGCCACCGCCGGTGCTCCACGGTCCCCGGACGGGTGCCGGGTGGCGTCGCGACCGCGGTCGGCGGCGCGTCGGACCCTCGGACGGGTGCGCGGGTCACGGCTCCCGCCAGGCGGTGTCGCGGGCCCGCCGGTCCGCGAGGTAGGCCGCCACCTCCGCCCGCCGTGCCATGTGGGTCTTGGCGAAGATCGCCGACACGTAGTTCTTCACGGTCTTCTCGGCGAGATCGAGCTCCTCGCCGATGCGCCGGTTGGTCAGGCCCTGCGCGATCAGCTCGGCGATGCGCAGCTCGGTCGGGGTCAGCCGGGCGAGGACCTCGTCGCCGCGCGCGGCGGGGTGGCGCAGCCGCTCGAACACCCTCGCAGTCACCGCAGGGTCGAGCAGTGACTCGCCGGCGGCGACCCGGCGGATCGCGTCGAGCAGCTCGCCGCTGCGCACCTGCTTGAGCAGGTAGCCGGCGGCGCCTGCCATGATCGACTCGATCACCGCCTCGTCGTCGGCGAACGACGTCAGCATCAGCACGGCGGTGTCGGGCAGCACCCGGCGGAGGTCCCGGCACACCTCCACGCCGGAGCGGTCCGGCAGGCGGAGGTCGAGCACGACCACGTCGGGGTTGTGCTCCCGCGCCTGCAGGAGGGCCTCCGACGCGGTGGCCGCCTCGGCCACCAGCTCGAGGTCGTCACACCCCTCGAGGAGGGTGCGCAGGCCGGTGCGGACCAGCTCGTGGTCGTCGACCAGCATCACGCGGTACGTGACCTGCTGCTGCAGTGTCCCGGTCATCGCTCTCTCCCGGCCGCGGTCGGATCACGGGCACCGCACGGACGTCGCGCCGGAGCGTGCGATCCGGTGGTGTGACGGACCCCGGACGGTCTCGTGGTGGTACCGCCAGCGCGCACGACCGCCTCCTCGTCCTCACCTGCTGAGCGTGCCCGCCGGTGCCGACCCACGCCGGGACCTTCGGCCCGACGCCGCTGGTCGGACGCCCCCGCTCGGTACGCGGTGCGTCAGGGGTGCACGACCACGACCGGGCCACGGGCGTGCTGCACGCAGCGCTGGCTGACCGACCCGAGGAGCAGGCCGGCGAAGCCGCCGCGACCGCGGCTGCCCACCACCAGCAGGTCGGTTCCGGCGGCGCGTCGCAGCAGCTCGTAGCCGGCATCGCCCTGCGCGACGACCCGGTCGACCACGACGTCGGTGTCGACGGTGGCCTTGTCCACCAGTTCGTCCAGGGCGCGGTGCGCCTCGGCCACGCCGTGGACCCAGAAGGCGTCGAACGCGGCTCGGTCGAGCCCTCGCAGCACATCCGACGTCAGCGTCGCCGCCGGCGACGGGAGCACCACGAGGGCGGAGACCGGACAGTCGTGGACCTCGGCCGCGCGGACCGCCCACCGTAGGGCGGTCGTGGCCGGTGCCGACCCGTCGACGCCCACGACGATGGCGTTGATGTCCACGCCACCGGAGGTGCGGCGGTCCGGGACGACCGCGACCGGCACGGTTGCGTGTGCGGCGACCTGCTGGCTCACGGACCCCACCAGCAGGCCCGCGAAGCCGCCGAGCCCGCGGGCGCCGACCACCAGCAGGTCACAGCGGCCCGCGCGCCGCAGCAGCGCGTGGGCGACGCTGCGGCGGTCGGTCACCGCGATCGCGTCGACCGTCGTCGGGACGTCCGCGGGCGCTCGACCGGCGCGCTCGAACGTCTCGGCAACGCGCGCCCGCGCGGCCGCGCGAGCGTCCTCGAGGTCGATCTCGCGGTCGAGCGGGCCGCGCAGCGCGGGGACGCGAAACGCCTGTACCGCGGTCAGCGGGACCGCGCGCGCCGCCGCCGCACGCAGCGCCCAGCGGAGCGCGACGTCCGCGGCCGCGGAGCCGTCGACACCGACCACGACGCCGCTCATGACCGCTCCCCGCCGTTGTGCCGTGCGCGGGGGCGCACCACCAGCACCGGACAGGCCGCGTGGTGCACGCACTGCAGGCTCACGGAGCCCAGCAGCACGCCGGCGAAGCCGCCGAGGCCCCGCGAGCCGACGACCAGCAGCTCGGCATCCTGCGACAGGCGCAGCAGCGCGGCGGAGGGGTGCTCGTCGCCGACCACGGTCCGGATGACCGTGATCCCGCCGAGGTCCGCCGAGGCGGCGTCATCGACCCACTGCCGCAGCCGCCCCTCGGCGTGACGCTGGGCCTCCGCCCGCTCCTCCTCGGTGCGCAGGCGCGCGGTCCGCAGCACCGTCGAGCCGGTCGACGCGGGCAGCGACCACATGCCCGTCCCCACGACGGCGGCCGCCGCCTCGACGTCGCGGCCGCGCACGGGCTCGTAGACGTGGATTGCGTGGAGCCGCGCTCCACGGCAGCGCGCGGCGCGGGCCGCTTCGCGAAGCGCCAGCAGGGACTGCTCGGAGCCATCGACCCCGACGACGACGTCAGCCATCTCGTCTCCGATCCTCATCGCACCCGGTGCCGGCGGTGGCACCGCCGGCGGTCGGGCTCATGGCACCGCCACGAGCGCCAGTGCCGACCGTCCACCCCGCCACGATGCGGCCCATGGCTGCGCCCTCCCGATCGTCTGCCGTCCTCCGACGGCGTCAGAACACTCTCGCCCGCGCCCCCGGTCGGCGGCAGGGCATCTGGTCCCGGTGCGCATGGGCTTGGGTCCCGACCGGCGGCCGGGCACGGGTCACCGCACGAACGACAGCCGCGTCAGCCGCCGACGCCACGCCGAGGCCTCGCGGGCGACCCCGTCGGGATCGCCGGCGAGCGCACGCGCGATCAACGCCGCGAGCTCCTCGGTGTCGTCCGGCGTCGCCCCCCACCGGGTGATCTCGTTCGTGCCCAGCCGCAACCCGGCGACTGCGTCGTGCGGCAGGCCGATCGCGCTGGCGAGCACGTTGGCCCGGCGCAGCGTCCGTGCGCTCGTGTCCCCGCCGCCGTACCGGTCGGCGTCCACCGCGAACGCGTGCGATGCCGTCGCGCCACGATCGGCGGCGAACACGGGCACGCCCCGGTCGACGAGCGCGGCCGCGAGCCGTTGCGCGGTGGCGACCATCTGCGCCGCGTAGGCCGGTCCGTGGACCTTCCAGTCCAGCAGGGTGACGGCGAGCGCCGCGGTGCTGCCGACGTCGAAGTTGGCGGTCAGGCCGGGGAAGGCGATGGCGTCGAGCCGTGCTGCGAGGTCCGCGTCGTTGGTCACCAGCAGCCCCGACGGTGGGCCGCCAAGGCTCTTGTAGGTGCTCATGCTGACCAGGTGCGCCCCACGGTGGAGCGGGTTGGGCCACGCCCCGCCCGCGATGGGTCCGGACAGGTGGGCGGCGTCGAACAGCACGGCCGCGCCGACCGCGTCGGCGACCTCGCGCACGCGCTCGACGGGGTGGTGGAACAGGTTCAGGCTGCCACCGAGCGAGATGAGCGCCGGGCGCGTCGCTCGCGCCAACTCGGCGAGGCCGTCGACGTCGATGGTGTAGCGGGCGGCGTCGACCGGCGCGTGGTGCACCCGCAGCCCGTACCGGCCCGCGGCGCCCTCGCGGTCGTGCGTGACGTGACCGCCGATCGTGGGTGGCGGCGCGATCATCGCATCGCCGGGGCCCGCGGTCGCCATGAACGCGAAGAGGTTGGCCATCGCGCCGGAGGGCACGCGGACCTCGACGTGGTCGGCGTCGAAGACCTCGGCGGCCAGCTCGGCGGCCACCACCTCGATCTGCTCGATCGCCTCGAGCCCCGTCTCGTACTTGGCACCGGGGTGGCCCAGCGACGGGCGTGACCCGAGGCCGGACGCCAGCAGCGCCTCGGCCCGCGGGTTCATCGTGTTCGCGGCGGGGTCCAGCGGGACCGCTTCGTCGCGGTGGATCCGCCGGTCGGCCTCGACCAGCTCGTGCAGCCACCGGTCGAGCGCATCGGGATCGGCGCCGGCGGTCCGTGCTGCCAGCCGCTGCACCAGATCGTCGCTGGTCGGTGGCAGCCAGGCGCGGCGGGCGAGCGCAGGGCGCATGTCGTCGCCCCGGCCCGCGACTGCGCTGTCGCGGCCCCGCGGCGCGCTCAGCCGGGAACGCCCGGTCCGGGCGGCCCGGCCAGGAAGGCCGGGTTGGCGAGCTCCACCGGCCGGTCGTGCTGCTGCTGCGCCCACCGCTGCTGCCGATCGCGCAGCTGGTCGAGGTCGCGGCGGGTGCCGCGGGCCCAGACCCAGATCAGCCCGGCGATGGCGGTGAGCAGCGCGATCGTCCCCATGGTCCCTCCGACGGCGGTCCGGCTCAACGACATCGTAGGCCGGCTGCACCACCTCGTGTGCCCGCATCGGTCAGGTTCACGTCGCCGTCGGGGTCACAGCGTCCGGGGTGCGTGCTCCAGCACCGCTGCCTCCCGGGTGGTCGCGACAACCGCCAGCGTCGACTCGGTGCCCTGGTTGGCGTTGCGGCCCCGCACGGTCAGCCCGTCGTGGCCGCCGCCTGTCCGGTCGTCCTGCATGATCGCGTGCGCGTCGTTGACCCCCTCGAACCACTCCCGGCAGGCCCGTACCACCGTGGCCCATCGGGGGTCGCCGGTCACGCGGTGCGCGCGTCCCGCCGCCGACGCCAGCGCCCACGCCTCGATCGGCTGCTGATCGAACGCCGGACCGACCTCGCCCTCGCCGCGCCCGCGCACCGGCGTGAAGCTCAGCAGGCCGTCGCGCTGTTCGGTCGACACGAGCCACTCCAGCAGCGCGAGGCCGTCGGCCAGCACGGCCCGGTCACCCAGCGCGTGGCCCGCGGCGATCAGGGCCTCGGGAAGCCGCCCGTTGGCGTAGGTCAGCCGCGCCGCCGGCCAGGCCCACGACCCCGCGGCGGGCCCGCCGATGACCGCGACGGCGTCGATCAGCAGCGAGGCGGCCATTCCGGCGTCGCGCCACGTCGACGCCCGTCCGAAGACCGCGGCGGCGCCCAGCGCCGCGCACGCCATCGCTCGGGGGTGGTGGCTGCGGTGCCGGGCACCGGCGAGGAACGCAGCGTGGGCGCGGGGTGCCGCCGGGTGCCGGGGGTGCTGGGCGGCGACGACCCCCAGCGCCCACAGCGCGTGCCCCCACCAGTCGCCCGTGCCCGGGTGGTCGACCCACCGGTGACCGGGGTGGTCCAGGCGGTTGTGGAAGCGACCGTCGGACGCCTGGGCATCGAGGACCAGCCGCAGGCAACGGCTCATGAGGTCCCGCTGCACGCGGTCGCCCGACGGCAGGTCAGCGAGGACCACGACGGCCCGGGCGTTGTCGTCGACGCAGTGCCCGTGGTGCTCGCGGGGCACCGCGCCCTCGGCGTGCTCGAACACCCCGACGTCGTCGGAGAGGTGGAGCAGGTGGTCGACGGCGCGGTCGATCGCGGCGAACAGCCCCCGTCCGGCGCGGACCTGTCGGCTCATCGCACCGCCGGCACCGAGGCGGGCGTCCCGAACACCGGGACACCCGGCACGACGTCGCGCCGGCCGGTGACCTGGTCGACGAGCCGCAGGTGGCGACCGGCGATGGAGTGCCACGACCAGCCCTGCCCGATGCGCCATGCCGCGCTGCGCAGGCGGTCGGCGAGGTCCGGTCCGGTCAGCACGCGGCGCAACGCACCGGCCAGGGCGCCTGCGTCGCCGTGCGGGACCGTCAGTCCGGTGCCCAGCGCGCACACCTCGACGGCGTGTGGGAACGCGGTGGCCACCACGGGACGTCCGGAGGCGATGGCATCGACCAGCACGCCGGACGTCACCTGCTCACGCGACTCGTAGGGCAGCACGACCAGGTCGGCACCCTGGAGCAGCCCCGCCAGGGTCGGCCCGTCGAGGTAGCGGTCGTCGAAGACCACCATGTCGTCGACGCCGAGGTCGCGGGCACGGTCCATCAGCATGCGCCGGTAGGCCTCACCCGCGTGCTCGCGCACCTTCGGGTGCGTCTGCCCGGCGACGACGTAGCGCGGTGCGGGCTCGAGGTCACGCAGCTCGGCCAGTGCGTCGATCGCGAGCTCGATGCCCTTGCCCGGGCCGAGCAGGCCCCAGGTCAGCATGGTGGGACGGCCGGCGGCCGGCGGTGCCGGCGCTGCGGCAGCCGGTGCCGACGAGCCATGCGGGATCACCCAGACGAGGTCGGGGTCGATGGCGTGGTGCTCGGCAAGCCGCGATCTGGCGACCTCGGTCATCACGACCACCGCGGCGCTGGCAGCGGCGACCTGCTCGAGGACGCGCCGCTGTGACGGTGTGGGGGCGGCCAGGACGGTGTGCAGCACGGTGACCGCGGGGCACGGAAGCCGGCGGAGGAGGCGGACCGCCGCGGCACCGTCGGGTCCGGGGAAGATGCCGTACTCGAACTGCACGATGACCGCGTCGTGGCGGCCGAGCACGGCGGCGGTCGCGGCGAGGTCGTCGTCGCCGCCGCCGGCCAGGTGACCGACGACCCGCGGGTGCGTCCGGCGGTCCGTGTCGACGGCGACCACCCCGAGCTCGCGACCCGGGTCGACGGCGGCCATCGCATCGACCAACGCCGACGAGAACGTTGCCAGCCCGCAGCGGGTGGGTGGGTAGGTGCTGAGCACCGCCACCGACGGCGCGCGCGGTGACGTGCGGGCGCGAGCGGGGTCGGGCGCTGTGGGCAGACCGGTCATGTGCGGGTGTCCTTCTGCGACGGCTTCGACGGATCGGCCTACGGTTCCCCGGTGCGCCGCCGATACGCTTCGGTGTGAGCACCTGGTCCGCTGACGAGCGGTGGCACAGCATGGAGCGGTCGACCGGTACACCGGCGGAGGCGATCCCGGCGGTCCGGTCCGGCCCGCTGCTGGCACCCGACGTGCGCCGGGTGCTCACGCGCGCGTTCGTGCCGGGCGAGTGGAACGCGGTCGGCCGGTCGCGAATCGCGGTGGTGGTCGAGCGGGTCCTCGCGGTGAGCGACGGCGAGGCCGAGGCGGCGCTCGCACGGGTCGTCGCGGGCTTCGGGCGCCGGCACCGCGACCTCGACGGCGTCCTCGTGCGCCACGCCCACACCGTCGCGGGCGCGCACGGCGCCCTCGATGACCTGTCTCCTACCCGGCTGCGCCTGCTCGGGGCGTACCTCACGCAGGAGTACGCCATCGAGGCCGCGGCACTGACCAACCCCTCGATGGTGCCGGCCCCCGGCGCGGGGGCCCGCGCCGACGGCGCGCTGCCGGTCGTCCTGTCGGCACGGGCGATCGGTGAGGGGCACGTGTCGTCGATCGTGTTCCGCGAGGGCGTCGTGCACGCCGACGGTCACGTCACCGTCCGGTCGGCCGGCCCGCACGCGGAGGCGGCGCGACGTACGGAGCCGAACTACGACCGGAGGATCTTCAGCCGGCAGGTCGTCGGTGAGGGCGCGGATCCCGCGATGGCCCACCGCATGCTCGGGGACCTGCCGGTGCACTTCTCGATGGAGCAGCTCGAGGGCCGGCTGCGGGCGTTCACCGAGCAGCGCTCGGTCGACCCCGCGACGCACGAGGTCGTCCGCCTCGCCCACCGGCTCGCATCGGCCAACTACGTCGCGACGTTCTCCGAGGACAGCCGCCTCGACGAGCGGGTGCTGTTCCCGGTCGGGCCGACCGAGAGCCGCGGCATGGAGGACGCGCGGTTCGTCCGGTTCGTCGACGACGACGGCGGCGTCCGCTACTACGCCACCTACACCGCCTACGACGGCTTCACCGTGCGCCCGCAGCTGATCGACACCACCGACTTCCGCACCTTCGCGGTCGCGACGGTCGGCGGTCGCGCGGACCCCGGCAAGGGCATGGCCCTGTTCCCCCGGCGCATCGGCGGGCGCTTCGCGGCGTTGACCCGACCGGACCGCGAGAGCATCGCGGTGGCCTTCTCTGAGCACCGACGGGACTGGTCCGACGACCCTGTCACCGTGTGGCGGCCCGGCACCACGACGTGGGACCTCATCCAGCTGGGCAACAACGGTGCACCCGTCGAGACGGAGGCGGGCTGGCTGGTGCTCACCCACGGCGTCGGCCCCATGCGCCGGTACGTGCTGGGTGCGCTGCTGCTCGACCGGGATGACCCGACCCGCCCGCTCGGCTACCTGCCGGAGGTGCTCCTGGCGCCGCAGGAGGACGAGCGCGACGGCTACGTGCCCAACGTCGTCTACTCGTGCGGCGGCCTGGTCCACGCCGGCCACCTGATCGTCCCGTACGGCTTCTCGGACCGGGGCGCCGCCGTCGCGACGTTCCCACTGGACGAGGTGTTGGACCGGCTGGTCGACGCGGGCCGGTCGGGGCTCGACGCGGCGTGAGGGACACCGGTCGTCACGGGCGGTCGTCGAGGGGGGCGACCGCGCCCGACAGCACGTCGCGGTACACCGCGAGGTAGCGCTCGACCATCGTCGCGACGGAGAACCGCGCCGTCGCGGCGCGGCGGATCGCCGCACGGTCCAGGCGTCCTGCCGCGTCGACGACGGCCGCTGCACCGGCGACGTCGTCGACGAGGAAGCCGGTGATGCCATCGGCGATCAGCGACGGCATCGAGCCGCGCGGGTGCGCGATCACCGGGGTGCCGCAGGTCAGCGCCTCGGCCACCGACAGCCCGAACGGCTCGTCGAAGTCAATCAGGTGCAGCAGCGCCCACGCGCCGGCGAGCACCTCGCCGCGGTACCCGGCGTCGACGGTGCCCAGCCAGACCACGTCGCGGCCGTCGACGTGCGGGGCGACCTCGCGTTCGAAGTACGCCCGGTCCTGCACGATGCCGGCGATGTGCAGCGGCCGGCCGGCGGCGCGGGCGACCGCGATCGCGTGCGCGGTCCCCTTGTCGGGGTGGATGCGCCCGAAGAACAGCAGGTGCTCACCGGGTCGGTCTCCGGCCGGGAACGCGTCGACGTCGATGCCGTGTGGGATCGTCGCGGCGTAGTGCAGGCTCGGGTGGCGGTCGGCGTCGCTGATCGCCACGTACCAGGTGCGGTCGTCCCAGCGCTCGTAGACGGGGAGGATGTCCGACGACGAGAACCCGTGGATCGTGGTCAGCACCGGGGTGTCGATCAGCCCGGCGTAGGTGAGCGGCAGGAAGTCGAAGCTGTTGTGCAGCAGGTTGACCTCGTGGGCGTGCTCCATCGCGGTCGCGATGTGCAGGCACTCCTCGACCTTCGCGTCGAGGTGGCCACGCTCGTCCCAGCCGTGCGGTGCGGTGCCGACCAGGCGTGCGGTGGTGCGCGAGTCGGCGGTCGCGTACAGCGTGACGTCGACCCCGGCGCGCACCAGGCCCTCGGTCAGCAGGCCCGCGAAGCGCTCCCACGGCCCGTAGGCACGCGGTGGCACGCGCCAGGCGATCGGCGCGAGCATGCCGATCCGCAGGTCGTCCATCGGCGGCACCTCCTCGAGCGGGGGCCCTCGACCCTCCCCCACCCCCCGGGGATCATGCCGGTACGGGTGCGTCGGGTGTCGGACGCCCCACCGCCGGTCCGCCGTGCGCAGGCGCGGGGCGCCCGGCCCCTGAGGGCGGCAGCCGCTGCTAGCCCGACGCGTCCCGGTGCCGCGGGTGGTCCGCCGGCACCCGCTCGGGCGCGCTCTCGACGCCGCAGCACCAGCGGTCGACGGGGTGCCGGTCGGCGGTGCCCCGCTCGGCCTCGGGGCCGGGGTGCTGCGCGAGCACGTCGTCGCTGATGCGCGTCCAGGCGATGACGGCGCCGGCGGCCGTCAGCGCCGCCGTCAGGTACATGGCCCGCGTGAAGCCCGCCGCGAAGACGTCGGGCGGGATGGCCGCGGCGTCGCTGGTCAGCCCCGCGAGCACCGGCAGCGCTGCCGTCGCCAACAGTTGGGCGACGCGGCTGACGGCGTTGTTGACGCCACTGGCGACGCCGGAGTGGCGCTCGTCGGCGGCCGCCAGCGTCGCGGCCGTGACCGGTGCCACCAACCCGGCGAGGCCCAGGCCGAAGACCAGCGCGGCGGGCAGCACCGACGTCACGTAGCTGTCGCCCGCATCGATCCTGCCCAGCAGGATCATCGCCGCCGTCAGGACCAGCGCCGCCACGGTGAGGGGTCGGCGGGGGCCGATGCGCTGGGCCAGCGCCCCGGAGCGTTCCGAGAGTGCGAACATGACGATCGACACCGGCACGAACGCGGCGCCGGCCTGCGTCGCCGAGTAGCCGAGCACGATCTGCAGGTGCTGGACGAGCAGGAAGCTGACGCCGCCGAGCGCCGCGTAGACCACGAAGCACAGCACGTTGGCCCAGGTGAACTGCCGCGACGCGAAGATCGACGTCGGCAGCATCGGGCTGGCCTCCCGGCGCTCGACGACGAGGAACGCGACGGCGGCCACCAGCCCCGCGACGACCGCCGTCAGCACGCGCGGATCGGCCAGCCCGCGGTCCGGCGCCTCGATCACGGCATAGGTGACCCCGGCCAGCGCGAGGATCGACAGGGCCGACCCCGCGATGTCGAGGCGGCCGCGGATGGTGCCGTCACGCGTCTCGGGCACGTGCGCCAGGGCCGCCCACACCACGAACGCGCACAGTGGCAGGGGCAGCAGGAACACGCCACGCCACCCCGACAGATCGACGATGAGCCCGCCGAGCACCGGACCGAGCAGTTGCGCGATCGAGCCGAGCGCCGCCCACGCGCCGATGGCGCGCGCCCGGTCCGACGCCGCGAACGACGACTGGATGATCGCCAGGCTGCCGGGGGTCAGCAACGCGCCGCCGACGCCCTGCGCGACCCGTGCGGCGATCAGCAGCGGCAGCGTCGGGGCCAGCGCGCAGAGGACCGACGCGACGGCGAACCAGACGATGCCCACCACGTAGACCCGCCGGCGTCCGAGGCGGTCGCCGAGGCTGCCACCCAACAGGATGGCCGCCGACAGCGTGAGCAGGTAGCCGGTCACGATCCACTGACGTCCGGCGATGCCCGCACCGAGGTCCCGGCCGATGTCGGGCAGCGCGACGTTGACCACGGTGGCCAGCAGAAACGCGCTCGACGTGCCGGCCACGGTCGCGGCGAGCACCCAGCGCCCGGCGGGGTCCGACAGCCGCAGCGCGGCGGCGCCCGTCTCTGTGCCGTCAGCCATCGCATCCCGCCGTGGTCGTCGGTCGGCGCCATTCTGCCCGCAGCCGCCCGGGACGGCGTGGCGGGCGGGCCGCCGCTGCAGGGACGCCGGGGACGTGTGAGCATGGTGTGCGGTCACCGGACCGGTCCCGGACCACCCCAGTGCCACGTGGTGACCGACCTGTTACCCGTCGTCAGGCCCTGCCGACGAGCACCGTGTGTGGCCGGGCACCTCACGCCGGCCGACGGTCCGGACATCCGGACGCGACCTGTACGTGCGGGCGGTACCAGCCTCCCGGCCATTGTCCTTCGACCGTGCCAGACTTCCGCGGAGCATGGTTCCACGAACCACGCGGCGGACCGGCTCCGCCGGACAGGAAGCACGCACCCATGACCCCAGCCTCTGTACCAGCGCGGCCGAGCGGTCGTGCGGCGAGTGACCCGCACGACCGCGCGCTCGTCCGGCACATGCTGACCCTCACGCCGGCCGAGCGGCTGCACAACGTGTCCGCGTACTGGCCGGTCATGCGGGTCGGCCTCGAGCGGCGTCGCATGGTGGGTGGCACCGCCCGTCCGTGAACGCGTCCTCCGGCGATCTGACGCCGGCCAGGTTCTTCGAGCCGGACCGCATCCTGCGGGTGCTCGCCGAGCACAAGGTGCAGTACGTGCTGGTCGGGGGCATCGCCGCGACCCTGCGTGGCTCGCCGTCGATGACCTACGACATCGACGTCGCTCCCGAGCAGTCACGCGACAACCTCGAGCGGCTGACCAACGCGCTCAGCGACCTGGGTGCGGTCCGCTACACCGAACCCGACGAAGACGTCGCCACGCCCCACCCCGATGAGCTGTCCGCGCGCGTGGAGCAGTTCGCCTCCCCCGTCGGCTACATCGACGTGCTGCGCGAGCTGCGCGCGATCGGCGGCTACGACCGGCTGATCCAGGCAGCCGAGCTGATCGACGTGGCCGGCACCGAGGTCCACGTGGCGGCCCTCGACGACATCATCGCGTCGAAGGAGGCAGCCGGCCGCCCGAAGGACCTGGCGCAGCTGCCCGCGCTGTACGCGCTGCGCGACGAGCTGCGCGGCGGCGGCGCCCCCGACGCGGGGTGACCGGTCGGTCCGGCATGCATCAGCGCCGGCACCTCGGGTTACGAAGAGACGGAGCAGTCCCGTGTCCGGCGGAGCCCGCCGGACGCCCGCGGCGGTCTTCGGCGCGGTGACGTCCGCGGCAGGGCGCCGCGACGCGTCCCCAACCCCCGAGGAGCAGAACCATGGGCGCAACGTTGCGCTACGCGAAGGTGGTCGACCGTGACCAGGTGCAGGACCACGGTGGCCTGACGCCGGCGACCGACAACGTCGTGCGGCTGGCCGGCGACGCGCCGGCGACCGCCCACGACTTCGTCGTCGCCCGCGCATGGGACGGCGTCGAGGGCGGCATCGAGGAGCGCTGGCGCCTGGAGGACACCAACGGCCACGTCATCTACCGCGGCGCGCCGCGCACGGTGCTGGCCGGCCACGGCGACATCTACGACGAGATCCGTGGCGTGCGGTTCGAGTACACCGACGACGACTACCAGCTCGTGCTCGAGGTCGACGACGAGGAGGTCGCCCGCGCCGGCTTCGCCGTGATCGCCGCGACCGGCACGCCGCCGACGTCCGACGCCGACATCCCGGTCACCGACGACGTCCCACCAGGCTCCGGTGGCGCCGTCGCGGGGACGTCCGACGACGCCCCGCCGACCGGGGAGCCGGTCACGATCGAGCTGTCGGAGGCCGACCGGACCGTGCTGCAGGCCGTCTCGGCGGTCGAGGTCGACGGTGGGCCCGGGTTCGCCGCCGACATCGCCGAGGCCGCCGGCACCGACCTCGACACCGCCCGTGCGGCGCTGTCGCGGCTGACCGGCGACGCCGACCTCGTGCAGGAGCTCGCGGCGGACGCGGGCGACGGCCCCGACCTGGGTCCGCGCTACCGCGTCAAGGCGCGGCCGTGACGTCGCGGGCGCGCCGTCACCCCTCGGGGAGGGGCTGCATCAGGTGCGCCGCACAGACGTCGGCCGCGGGCGCGGGCCGCCCCAGCAGGTAGCCCTGCGCCATGTCGCACCCGAGCCTGCGCACCTCATGGAGCTGCTCGGCCGTCTCCACCCCCTCGGCGATGATCTCCAGGCCGAGCGCGTGGCCCATCGTGACGATCGCGTCGAGCAGGGCGGCCGCCTCAGGCCGTCCGCCGAGGTCGGCGATGAAGGACCGGTCGACCTTGAGCATGTCCAGCGGCACGCTCCCCAGCCGGTGGAGCGACGACCAGCCGGTGCCGAAGTCGTCGATGGCGATGCGGACGCCGTGGGTGCGCAGATCGGCCAGCGCGCGCACGACCTCCGCCTGGTCGGCGGAGAAGACCTGCTCGGTGAGCTCGATGACCAGCCGGTGCGGCGGCAGGCCGGACGTTGCGACGACGTCCAGCAGCCTGCCGATGGTGTGACCGGAGACCGACACCATCGCGTCGAGGTTGACGGTGACCGACGGCGCCAGGTCGTCGGCCACCGGCCACGACGCGACGGCGGCCGTGGCCTCGGCGAGGACCCAGCAGTCGATCTCATCGACCAGCCCGGTGTCACGGGCGACGCCGAGGAACGCGTGGGGCGCCAGCAGCCCTCGCGTCGGGTGCTGCCAGCGGACGAGTGACTCGTAGCCGACGACCCGCTGGTCGCTGCAGCGGATGATCGGCTGGTAGTGCGCGCGGAGCTGCCCGGACCTGATGGCGTCGCGGATCTCCTGCTCGAGCCCGACCTGCTGCAGCGGGTCGGGCGCGTCGGGCTGCGACTCGCGGACGACGATCTGGCCCTGCCCGAGCCGCTTGGCCTCGTGCATCGCCATGTCGCCGAGGCGGAGCAGGTCCTCCGGATCGGCGGTGGTCGACGATGCGACGCCCACGCTCATGGTGACGTGCAGCCGCAGCCCGTCGACGGCCAGCGGCGCAGACACCGCATGCACCAGGTCGCCGGCCAGCGCGGTCGCGTCGCCGGCGGTCGCGTCGGCCAGCAGCACCGCGAACTCGTCGCCGCCCGACCTGGCGAGGACGTCGTGCGTCGACACCACCGTCCGCAGGCGACCGGCGACGGCCCGCAGCACCTCGTCGCCGACGTCGTGGCCGAGGCTCGCGTTGATCATCCGGAACCGGTCGATGTCGCCGAGGAGCACGGTCGATGGCGCACCCGTGCGGCGCAGCCCCGTCGCCTGCTCCAGCAGCATCGCGCGGTTGGGCAGGTCGGTGAGGCGGTCGCGCCCCGCGTGGCCGTGCACCCCATGCTCGCCGCGACCGCGCTCGAGCCGCACCAGGGCCAGCTGCGCGACCAGGTCCAGCAACGCGCGCTCGGCGTCGGTGGGCGCGCGCGCCGCCGCGGGCTGTGCGATCAGGTAGCCGACCGTGACCCCGTCGCGATCGGTCAACGGCAGCGTCCAGGCGCTGGCGGGCAGCGTGGCCGGTGCGGGTACGACCATCGTGCTGGCGACGTCGGGCATCGCGTAGGTGACGAACCGCTCGATCGCCACGGCGGTCCGCGGGAGGTCGTCGTCGTCGAGCAGGTGGTCGACGATGCCGGACAGCGCGCGCAGCACACCGGCGGTGTCAGCAGCCTCCGGGCGGTCGTGGTCGCGCCAGACGGCGGGTGACCTGCCCGCGGCCTGCTCTGCGCGACCCCCTCGCAGCGCATCCATTGCGCTCCACGTCGACCGCTTCCCCGCCCGAGACAGTGGTCGGGCGCATCCTGGCCCTGATTCCCGCACCGGGCAGCGTCGACCCGTGCGTCCACCGGACGCGGGGCGGAGCCGTCACCCGTCGCCCCGGTCGCGGCTGTAGATCAGCGGGCTGTCAGCGTCGGGGTGCAGCGCGTGCACCAGCCCCCTGATGGTCGCGTGCAGCATCACCACCACCGCGATGAGCAGGCCGCCGAGCAGGGCCATGAGGGTCACGACGCCGATGTAGATCCAGCTGTACAGCTGCCGGAACGTCTCCGCCTCGTCGAGCGGCACCGACAGCACCATCAGCAGCACCATCGACTTGATGATCAGCAGCGCGTTGAACGAGGAGATCTGCTGGATCCGCTCGTAGTGCGCCACGGTGAAGTCGTGCTCGTGGGTCGCCGTGAACGACAGCAGCGCGAGCATCAGCGCCAGCATGGTGATGCCGCCGGTCAGCGTCGCCGAGCTGAGGAACCGGATGGACGGCACGATCGCCTCGAGCAGCGCGATCGCGCGGAACGGCGACACCCGTCCGACGAGCACCAGGCCCGAGAAGGCGATCAGTGCGGTGATGCCGCCGCCGATCAGCGCCGAGCGCAGCTCGACGCTGGGGCTGCTGCGCCGACGCGGCGCCCGAGCGCTCATCGCGTGGCGCCGGAGCGCCGGTCCGGCCTCACGACGTCCGCGGGCGCAGGTCCTTGAAGCGCCGCGTCTGCTCGGTGAGTGCCTCCTCGACCGGCAGCCGCTCCATCGAGCTCGCGCCGTAGAAGCCGTGCACGTGCTCGGCGTTGGCCAGCACGTACTGCGCGTCGTCGGGCATGGCGATCGGTCCGCCGTGGCACAGCACGATGACGTCCGGGTTGACCTCCTGCGCCGCACGCGACCACTCGTCGATCAGGCCGACCGACGCGTCGAGGGTGACGCCTGTCTCGGCGCCGATCGCCCCGCCGGTGGTCAGGCCCATGTGGCACACGACGATGTCGGCGCCGGCGTCGGCCATCGCGGCCGCGCTGTCGCCGTCGAACACGTACGGCGTGGTCAGCAGGTCCAGCTCGTGGGCGGCGCGGATCATGTCGACCTCGAGGCCGTAGCCCATGCCGGTCTCCTCGAGGTTCGCGCGGAACGTCCCGTCGATCAGCCCGACCGTGGGGAAGTTCTGCACGCCGGCGAACCCGATGTCGCGGACACGACGCAGGAAGTGGTCGAGGTTCAGGAACGGGTCGGTGCCGTTGACGCCGGCGAGCACGGGCGTGCGCTCCACCACCGGAAGCACCTCGTCGGCCATCTCCATGACGATCTCGTTGGCGTTGCCGTACGCCAGCAGCCCCGCCAGCGAGCCGCGTCCGGCCATCCGGTAGCGACCCGAGTTGTAGATGACGATCAGGTCGATGCCCCCG
>CAYVGE010000015.1:25406-30089 GCA_964450395.1 uncultured Actinomycetota bacterium | reverse complement strand
GTGTTGGCGAATGTGTGGATCGAGTCGTGGAAGCCCGCGTTCCACTGCAGGGCGACCTCGAGCTCCATGGGCCCGTTCTTGCTCTCCTCGCTGGCGTCGAACGCCAGCACCGTGTCGTGCAGCGGCTCCTTGGCGTTGGACAGGTGCGCCACGAAGTCCCGCAGCCCGCCCTCGAAGTGGAACTCGACCCGCCGCGGCTCCCCGTGCTCGTCGAGGTCGCGCTCGTCGGTCACGGTGATCCGCAGGCCCGCGGTCAGGAAGGCGGTCTCGCGGAAGCGCGTGGTGAGGGTGTCCCAGTTGTAGTCGCGGGTCTCGAAGACCTCGTCGTCGGCCCAGAACGTGATGGTCGTGCCCGTGCCCTCGGCGGGTCCCAGGTCCTCGACCGGGCCCTCCGGGATCCCGCGGCGGTAGGACTGCCGGTGCAGCCGGCCGTCGCGGCGCACCTCGGCGACCAGGCGCTCGGACAGCGCGTTGACGACCGACACGCCGACACCGTGCAGGCCGCCGGAGACTGCGTAGGACTTGCTGTCGAACTTGCCGCCGGCGTGCAGCACGGTCAGGACGACCTCGAGCGCCGAACGGTGCAGGGTGGGGTGCTCGTCGACGGGGATGCCCCGGCCGTCATCGGTGACGCGGACCGAGTGGTCGGTCGCCAGGGTGATGTCGATGTGGTCACAGCGCCCGGCCATCGCCTCGTCGACGGAGTTGTCGACGATCTCGTAGACCAGGTGGTGCAGGCCGCGTGGCCCCGTCGAGCCGATGTACATGCCGGGACGCTTGCGGACCGCCTCGAGACCCTCGAGGACGGTGATGTCCTGCGCGCCGTACTCGTGCGGGCTGGTGCTCACGTGGGCGTCGATCCTCCGTGCGGTGCCATGGCGATGCTCACAGCCGGCCCCTCCCGGTGTGCACACCGGTGACGGCCATTCGGGTAGGACGGCAGTCAAAGCCCTGCGAAGGGGTGCGCCCCACGCGCGATAGAGACCGCGCTGTGGAGCGAGGGCTGTCTGTGTACGGTTCAGTATACCACGGAGACCGACGTGGCCTGTGCTGCGACTTCTGCGCATTTGCGCTGGTCAGAGCGTTTTTGTGCGCCGAACGGACACGGTGATGGTCCGTACCGTGCCCGCACCCAGCCGCTCGTTGATCCGCCGGGTGATCACGGCGCCGAGCTGGCGCACCTCGCTCGCCCACAGCGGCGAACTGGCCGCCAGCACCAGCACCCCGCCCTGCAGGCGCAGCGGTGACGTGTGCTCGGCCAGCTTGTCACCCACGACCGCGGCCCAGTCGGCGTGCAGGTCGCCGGCGACGAGGTGGGAGCGCCAGCCGCGCCGGGCGGCCAGCGCCCGGACGGCGTCGCTGACCGGCGGGATGGCCGTGGCGCGACGTTGCGGCGGGAACTCGACGTCCCCGCCCAGCGGGTCGTACCAGCGGCGGCGGGGTCTGTCAGGCATCGAGGGCCTCCTCGGGAGCGTGGATCGTGCGGTCGCGCACCTCGTACCGCGGACCTT
The DNA here is from genome assembly GCA_964450395.1 of uncultured Actinomycetota bacterium. Classification (GTDB taxonomy): domain Bacteria; phylum Actinomycetota; class Nitriliruptoria; order Euzebyales; family JAHELV01; genus JAHELV01. Next base: position 28,578 of record CAYVGE010000015.1, on the reverse strand, counting down.
CGAGCGGTACGTCGTCGGCGACGGCTGCGGTCACCAGCACCTGCCCGAACCGGCGGCAGTGCGCCGCGAGGCGGTCGCGCCGGCCCTCGTCGAGCTCGGCGAACACATCGTCGAGCAGCACCACCGGCTCGTCGCCGACCTCGAACAGCACCTCGCGGCTGGCCAGGCGCAACGCGAGCACCAGCGACCACGTCTCCCCGTGGCTGGCGAACCCCTTGGCCGGCAGGTCCGACAGCGACAGGACCAGGTCGTCGCGGTGCGGGCCGGCCAGGGTCATGCCGCGGTCCAGCTCCTGCCCGCGGCGCTCACCGAGGCCGGCGCGCAGCTCGGCGGCCAGCGCGGCGGGCTCCGGCACGCCCTCAGTCGGGTCGCCGGTGATCCGGCGCCCGGTCGACAACTGGTAGGCCAGCTCGACCTCGGCGGCCGGACCCGCGTCGTCGGGCAGCAGGTCGGCGTAGGCGGTGGCGGTGGGACCCGCCAGGGCGTGGACCGCCGCCACCCGCGCAGCCAGGAGCCCGCTGCCCGCGGCCACCAGCGCGTCGGTCCAGGTGTCCAGCGTCGCCGCGGGCGGCGCCGACCGCCCGCGGGCGGCGCGCAGCAGCGCGTTGCGCTGCCGCAGCACGCGGTCGTACTCCTGCCGGGCCGCGTGGTACGCGGGTCGACGCTGGGTCAGCAGGTCGTCGAGGAAGCGCCGGCGGTCGGCGGGGTCGCCGCGGACCAGTTGCACGTCCTCCGGCGCGAACAGCACCGCGCGGAGCAGGCCGATCGCATCACGCACCCGCGGTTGCGGCTGGCCGCCGACGCGCGCGCGGGACTTGCCGCCCGGCCGGAGCTCGTACTCGATGCGCAGGTCCCGGCCGGCGTCGGTCCGCGCCCGCGCCCGGATGATGGCGACCTCGGCACCGGACCGGACGAGTGGCGCATCACTGGTGGTGCGGTGGCTGGACCCGCCGGCCAGGTAGTACACCGCCTCCAGCACGTTGGTCTTGCCCTGCGCATTGCGGCCGACCAGCACGTTCGGCCCGGGCGTGAACGTGACATCGACGCTGGGGTACGCCCGGAAGTCGGTCAGCTCGAGCTGCTCGAGCAGCACGCCCGGCCTAGAGGCGGACGGGCATCAGCAGGTACAGGAAGTCCACGTCCGACTCGTCGTCGTCCGCGCCGCCCGCCGGCCGGATCACCGCCGGCTTGAGCTCGTCGCGGAACTCCAGGGCGACCTGCTGGGTGCCGGTGGCGTCGAGCCCGTCGGTCAGGTACCGCGGATTGAAGGCGATCTGCAGGTCGTCACCCTCGAGCGCGCCGGGCAGCGACTCCTCGGCCTCACCGATCTCGCCGCTGCCGGCGGTGACCCGGATGGTGTCGGCGCTCAGGTGCAGCGTGACCGGGGTCGCGGTCGTGTTGGCGTCCCCGACGACCGACACGCGGCGGACCACCTCGATCAGGTCGGCACGATCCACCTCCAGCCGGCGCTCCCAGCCGGCGGGGATCAGCTGGCGGAACGGGGGGAACGAGCCTTCGATCAGCCGCGTGACCAGCTGACGGTCACCGAAGTCGAACCCGACCTGGCTCTCCTCCAGGCTCATGCGCACCTCAGCGCCGAGCTGCTCGGCTGACCGGCGCGCCTCATCGAGGGCGCGGCGTGGCAGCAGCACCGTCCCCTCGACGTCCTGCTGCCAGTCGAGCGTGAGCACCGCCAGGCGGTACGAGTCGGTGGCGGCGAGCACGAGGCTGTCGGCCGCGGCCTCGAGGTACACGCCGGTCAGCACGGGACGGGCGTCGTCCGTGCTCGCGGCGCGGGCGACCTGGGCGACCCGGCCGGCGAACTCGTCCGCCTTCATGACCGCCGTGGAGCCGTCCTCCGTGGCGGCCGCCAACGACGGGAAGTCGTCGAGCGGCATCAGCCGCAGGTCGAACCGGGCGTTGCCGCACTCCAGGTGCAGGCGGTCGTCGGTCACGTCGGCGCTGACGGCAGCGTTAGGCAGCATGCGCACCACGTCGCCGAGCAGGCGACCGGGCACCAGCGCCGTGCCCTCGCGGTCGGCCTGTACGGGGATCGACAGGGAGCTGGAGATCTCGAGGTCGGTCGACCCGAGCAGCAACCGGTCGCCGGCGACCTCCATTCGGACGCCGGACAGCGCGGGCAGCGTCGCGCGCGCACCCACGGTGCGCAGCACCCAGGCCGCCGCTTCGGCGAACTCGGTGCGCTCAGCCCGGAACTTCATGACTGCCTCCCAGAGGGGTGGATGCGGTGGGGTTGCGGTGGCCCGCGGTGCCGGTCAGGTGCGGTGGCTCGTGGAGCGTGGTCACACGACTCTTCCACACATCGGCCGGTCCCCGGGTTGAAACCCAGTTGGATAGTTCAGATCTGTCGTCGTCGTAGGGAAACCGCTCACTTGGGGACAACCCTCCGTCCGTGCAGGTCAGCGCCGCTGCGGAGCCTGTGCATCGCCGGTGGACGACATGTTGACGGGACGTGGACAACCCGGCGGTTGTCCCCATGACACCGGTGTCATTCATGGCGGCCGTGGACAACCCGCAGTTTTCCACATGTTGTCCGACACGTGGTGCACAGGTGGTCCACAGGGTGCGCAACGGGTGTCCCTAGGCGTTCGCGGCGCTCTTGATGCGCCCGGTCAGCTCCTGCACCTGGTCGAAGATCACGTGCCGCTCCTGCATCAGGCCGCCGATCTTGTTGGTGGCGTGGATGACCGTCGTGTGGTCGCGGCCGCCGAAGGCCTGGCCGATCTTGGGCAGCGACAGGTCGGTGAGCTCGCGGGTCAGGTACATCGCGATCTGACGGGCGTTGACCAGGTGCCGGGTGCGGCTGGTCGAGCACAGGTCATCGAGCGTCAGCTGGAAGTACGTCGCGGTCTCGCTCATGATCAGCCCGACGGTGATGTCAGCCGCCGACGGCTCGGGCAGCAGGTCCTTGAGCACCATCTGGGCCAGTTCGAGCGTCACCTCGGTGCGCTGGAGGCTGGCGAAGGCGGCGACGCGGATCAGGGCGCCCTCCAGCTCGCGGATGTTCGACGACACGCGGCTGGCGATCAGCTCGAGGACGTCATCGGGGATCGGCAGCTGGTCCTGCTGGGACTTCTTGCGCAGGATGGCCAACCGTGTCTCGAGGTCCGGCGGCTGGATGTCGGTGATCAACCCCCAACTGAACCGGGTC